>CAZYDU010000012.1:0-7303 GCA_964646345.1 uncultured Lachnospiraceae bacterium | reverse complement strand
GCAAGTCCAACAAGCACACTATCCAAAATTATGCCTTCGGGTGCGTCTGAAATATTTTCAGTTGCCGAAACCAACTTTACACCATTTTTAAGGAGAATTGCACGATTGACAGCACTGTCATATCTCGACCTTGAAAATCTGTCCAATTTGTAAACAATAACAAATTGAAATTCTTTCTTTTTGCTATCCGCAAGCATTTGTTGAAGCGCCGGTCTTTTGTCGTTTGTGCCAGTCATAGCCCTGTCAATGTATTCCTTAACAATCACATAGCCATTTCGCTCGCAAAACTCTTTGCAAACTCTCAACTGCCCATCAATGCTTTGCTCAGTCTGACTATCCGAACTATACCTTGCATACACACAAACTTTAATCATTGTTTTACTCCTTTATTGTTAAAGAAAAAGAAATTTTACCTAACACTTCTTCCATGGTTGAAGACTCATCAACAGCTCTTTTGCACAATTCTTTTTTAAATCGTGAGCATTTATTGCTATTTTCTATTATTACTTTTATTAAGTCCTTTTGTTCTTTACTTAACATTTTTCTCTCCTTTTAATATATTTTCTTTAACCTATTAACTGATAAATCAAAATAAGTTTTATCAAGTTCAATACCTTCAAATTGTCTGTGCAAATTTAAACTTGCAAGACCCGTTGTCCCACTACCCATAAATGGGTCAATGATAATATCGTTTTCATTTGTATGAATTTTTATAATATCCTGCATTAGCTGTAAACTTTTTTGTGTTGGGTGGCAAGTTCTTTCATTTCCAGACACTGTGCTAGTTTCAAACATACTTCTCATATACGGCTTATTTTTATCTTTATGGAATACCCATTTTGCACCTTTCTTAACACCCCATACCGCAAATTCCATATCTTGAACATATCGTCTTTCAATGTTCCTTGGCATTGGGTTGGATTTTCTCCAAACCAAAACGTCTTTAACTTCAATGTTACATTCTTCCATTGCCTTTATAATATAACTTATATATCTATAAGAACAAAAAATTATCATAGAACCGTTTTTGTCTAAAATTTTCTCATATTTTGGTATCCACGAAAACAAGTCAAAATTCTTATCCCACTCTCCAAAGTCAACACCTCTTCTTGGGTGTTTTAAAGTATTAAAATTGTTTTCGTGAGAAATATTGTATGGTGGGTCAGTAATTATGTGGTTTACTTTTACATTATTTTTAATTAATTCATCAATAATTGTATAGGCATTTCCTAAATACAATTTATAATTATTACCTTCAATTATATCGTTCTGCAATTCAGTTGCAATTTGTTCTCCAATCGCTTTTGCAAGCAATGGCGGAACAGCATTTCCAATTTGCTTACATACAGCAACTTTTGACCCATAAAAATAAAAATCATCATTAAAACTTTGTATTCTAGCCGCTTCTCTTGGCGTAATTGCTCTATTAAGATATGGGTGCGAATTTTTACCATTTGAAGGAGTATCAAAACGAGTATCTATTGTTGGACTAATATTATCCCACTCAAGTCTTGACCATGTTGTAGAAAATTTTTGCTTTCCGAGTAATTCCTTTGGCAAATATTCTTTTCCACATTCAGCAGGTATCATTTTTAATTTCTCAATAGCAACTTTTGAATGTTCGCTTGCTTTATGATATTGCAAACATTTACCACGAAGTATTTTTTGATAATCACTTTGTGGTTTATCTCTATATTCTGAAATCACTTGACCTTCACCACTTTCTAAATAAGCCAAATCGGAAATAGCATCTCTAACAGTTGTTCCAATTTCAACTGGATTTGGAAAATTTATAAATTTAGTTTTTGACGCTATAAATAATGCTCTTTCTCTACTTTGTGGAACTCCATAATTTTTAGCATTAACAACACCAAAATTGACAATATATCCAAGAGCCTTTATTTCTTTTAAAATTTCATCTCTAAAATAGTGACTTGAAGAATTTAATATATTTTTTACATTTTCAATAATAAAAACTTCAGGGTTAAGTTCTTTTACTATATTTAAGTATTCTTTAAATAAAAAATTCCGACTATCTTCAAGACCGAGATTTTTTCCTTTCAAACTAAATCCCTGACAAGGCGGTCCACCAATTATCATGTTTACTTTTCTTTTTTTAGAATTTTCAATAACTTCTTTTTTTATATTCCCATCTAAAATATCCCCACAAATTGAGATTGCATTAGGAAAATTTTTAGAAAATGTTTCTATGGCATATTTATCAAAATCAAGGCCGACTTCCGTGCTAAATCCTTTAACTTGCTCAAGACCAGCAGAAAACCCGCCAGCACCACAAAATAAATCCAAAACTTTAAATTCCATACATTTCTCCTTTGTGAGGGACTAAATATTTTTACCTCACAAAATATAATATCATAATAAATTTGAAATTACAACTAAATTTGTTATAATAAACATAATAAAATCATTTGGGGGTTTTATGAAAGTTAGTGAATTTTTAAATAGAGATGATATTCCTGAATTTTTACTTGGTGCATTTTATGGAAGATATGAGTTTACTGAAGATAATAAATTTATATATACCTATTCATCATATAGAAACTGGACGAAAGTATATGATAATCAAGAGTTGTGCGAGCAATCAAAAGTTACATTTTTAAATCAACTAAACAATATTTGTAATCCATATTCTTATTGGGCAAAAGGAATAAGTAAATTTCCTAAGGCAGACATTGTCTTTCCATTGGAGAATGATTTAAATTTAACAAAAGATAACTTTTTCAACAGATTAAATCGTAAAATTATAACTTCAGACTTTATTTATGAAGAAAATTTTACAGAAAGCAAAAAAATGTTTATTCGTGGTTTCTCTGAACTTCGCGGAAGCCTTGATAGAAATAGGAATTTAATTACAATGGACTATGTGAAAAATAGCCAAGTTGAAACTAAACGTGTAAGATTGCTCATTGATAATCTTAACGTTCCAGTTTATGTCGTAAATTATAATTTTAGAGAATTTCAACCAGACTTTCAAGCTGGAAAGAAAAGAGAGACTCAATTAAGATTTAATATTTTTTGGTATGCTCAAAATATAGGTTTTATCAACGAATATCGAATTGCCGCATTTAAAGCCAATTTCCATTACACGAACATTAGAAATAATGACTATGTAACATATTTTGATTGTCCACAGCCATTAAGAAATGATAATACCACATTTGAAAATAGAATTGCTTACTACTATCACAATGTATTTGGAAAGAAATTAACCACTAGCGACTTGCGTAAATTTAAAGAGTTAATTGGAGCAAATGACTCCCAATCAGAATTTAGAAGAAATGTCTCTATCGTAAACACCGTTAAATATGGAACTGATGACGTTTGCGTTTGTTGTTGCGATGATTATAAAATTGAAGATAGAACCCATATTGAAAGAACAACTGGTAGATATCATTTTGAGATACATCATATGATTTCAGTTGGAGACAATAAAGAATTAGACGATATAGATAACCTTGCAAAAATTTGTCCAGCCTGCCATGCAACTCTTGGTCGTGGTAGTGCAGATGAACAAACACAAAAAGAATATATAAGAAAAATATTTAATCATAAAAACAATATATTAGAGTTTTGCAAATCTTATTTTGACGAAAATCACTATGAAAAAGTCGTTGATTTAGTATGGAAATCTCTGAAATAGTTAAAAAAATTACGAGCAGGATAAGGCTTTGACTCAAAACAGCAATTTTTAGCACTTAAATACCTATAAAATCTAGCGATTTTACGGCTCAGTGCAAAAAACAGTGATCTTCCCGCCAAGAGGAACCGTATTCTAACATACGGTTCTTTTATTTTTGTTATAAAGGTGTTGCTGGATTTGTTGTACCAACTCAAAAGATACTCCCAAAACCCTCGCTTAATTATTTATGGCTAAACAGAGATAAAAATGTGAACAAGACAACAACATCGCTACAACTAAATTATTTGATTGTCAGGCAATTGTAATTAATAATATAACTATTAAAAAATTGACAGACTAGTCTTAGAAATGTAATTTTAAAATTTCAAAATAACCATTTCCAAAACACATTATCAGGTGTGAGTTGTTCAATATCTCCACCTTTTTTCATATAGTCTAAAATCTTGCTGGATAATTAGAAGTTCTATCAAAAAAAATCCAACAGAAAATATGCTATTATAAAAGAAAATTATTCCAACAAATGTGACGATTTGTATCTTATTTTTTATTCAGAAATTCTATTATATTGTTGCAAAAAATCACAATAATTATGTTATAATATAAATAGTTAAGGAGAAATTTTATGTCTACAATGAAATTAAAATATTATCATTTACATCCAACATTGAGAAAAACTCATTTGCTTGAAACAATGCCAATGCCAGTGTTACAACAAGCAGAGCCCTTTATTGTTGACAATCTTTTAAATGAAATAAAAAACGACGTTAGAGCAAGTCTAAAAAAATATAAAGATAAAAGATTTATGGTTAAAGGCGTTGCTATTTATGTTGGCCCAGATATTCACAACAAACCATCAATTCAATTATCTAACAGCAAATCTGGCGAATGTTGTGCGTTGACAATATTTCCAAACACTGACTTTTATAATAAAGTTTCTATTGGCGATACTGTTACGGTGTTGTCAAACTATTTAGTAACGTCAAATTTATTTGGTGTCGTTATGAAATGCAGTGAGTTAATAAAGGTAGAAAAAACAAATGAATAAGATTGTTAACTGTATTTTGTTTGATGGAAATCATTTGAGCAACAATAAAAAAATAATCATAGAAGACGGAATTGTAAAATCCATAGAAGATTCTGAAAGTGAGGAATGCTCCAAATTCTTTGTGATGCCATGTTTAATTGATGCTCATACTCACATGGGAAACATGACACAAGTTGAAAAAATGAGTTCTTATGGAATATCAACCACTTTTGATGTGAGTGCAACACCTTCCCTAATCAATAAATCCACCAAATTAAATATAATTTCTTCAATATCAATGGCCATGTTGTTTGTTTTCAATGCGAAAAAATTTGTTGCAAATTCAGTCGAATACGGTGCAAAATACATTAAAGTTTTGTTGTTTAATTCATTTTCAATTGGGCAATGTGCTTTAAAAAAAATTGTAAAAGAAGCCCATAAAAGAAACTTAAAGGTTGTTGTTCACGCAACAAAACTTTCAACCTACAAACAAGCAATTCAATGTGGCGTTGATATTATTTTACATCTGCCAATGAAACAAAAACTCACAGATGATTTAGCAAAATCCATTGCTGAAAAAAATATTTCCGTTGTGCCAACGTTATGTATGATGCGGGCATTTGCAATGGGTAAAAAAATGGGGTATAACCCTCAGCATTTTGCAAACGCTTTAAAACAAGTTGAAACACTTTATAAGAATGGTGTGAGGATTTTGGCTGGAACGGATGCAAATTCAGGTTATTTTGCACCAGCTATTAGTTATGGAGATTCGCTTTATGAAGAAATAGAGCTACTTTTAAACGCAAACATTCCTTTAATTGACGTATTAAAAGGTGCAACTCATAACATTGGCAATGCCTTTGATATGAATGATTTGGGTGTTATAAAAACCAATAAGCCTGCCAGTTTATTAATTTTTGATGTTAAAGATAATATTAGTGTCAACTATAATAAACTAGCGGAAATTTGGATAAATGGTGAACAAATAAAAAAATTTAATAAGGAGATATAATTATGGAAATAACTAATAAACTTGGTTTAGGAACAATGGGAATGTCTTTCGATAACAAAGAGACAGCCATAAAAACAATTCACACAGCACTTGAAAACGGAATAAGAATATTTAATACCGGGGATTTTTATCAAAGGGGCGAATCTCAAATTGTTTTGGGGAAAGCATTAAAAAATGTGCCAAGAGAAAGTGTGTTTGTATCCTTAAAATTTGGAGTAACTTTCACGCCTCAAGGGGCTTTTTTAGATGTTAAGCCTGAAAATATAAGAAAACATCTGTTGGACTCATTAGAAAAAATGGGATTGGATTATGTCGATTTGTATCAACCTGCCAGACTTGACACTGAAATCCCTGTTGAAGATGTAATAAGAGAGATTAAATCCTTAATTGATGAAGGATATGTTAAACATATTGGATTGTCAGAAATTGATGCTGAAACGCTAAAAAGAGCCCACAATGTCTACCCTATTCATAGCGTAGAAGTTGAATATTCATTACTCAACAGAGACATTGAACAAGAACTAATCAAAACAGCAAAAGAATTTGGTGTTAATGTTGTTGTTTACGGCGCTGTTGGACACGGTGCTTTAACTGAAAAGGTTTTAAATGGTTTTTTTAATAACCCAATGCTATCAAGAAGCATTCTTTCACCTGAAAACAAAAATGAAAATATTAAACTATTAAATCAATTTAATGAAATAGCCAAATCATTAAACCTTTCAATGAGTGAACTGGCTCTTGCTTGGACGCAATCAAAATACGATAATATTATTTCATTAATAGGAACAACAAATCCTAGTCATTTGGAAAGTTCAATAAAAGCAATACAAACAAACTTAAATAAAGACACAATTGAATTAATCGAAAACACAATTTCCAATAGATCAATTAAAGGTGTAACTCAAAGAAAATGGGTGTTTTCAAATGGTATTGGAAAAATAATTTAATTATGCAAATAAGTATAAAATCTTTTCTCAACAAAAAACACAAAAACTCCACGGTTAGTGGGAGTTTTTTTTAATAATTAATGCTATAATGATAATGTAAAAAGGAGAAAATATTATGGATTTAGCAAAAACTGGTAAATTTATTCAAGAATGCAGAAAAGCAAAAAACTTAACACAAGTTCAGTTGGCACAAAAAATAAGCGTCAGTGAGAAGACAATTTCAAAATGGGAATGTGGAAATGGTTTTCCAGACACCACTTTAATGCTTCCACTCTGCAAAGCACTTGATATAACAGCAAATGAGTTGTTATCAGGTAAATTATTGCCAACAGAAAATGAATATAAAGAAATAGCCGAACAAAATTTACTCACACTTAAAAGCCAGAAAGAAAAAAGTACTAAGCATTTGCTTACACTTGAATATGTTATTGGTTATATGTCATCAGTTTCATTTTTTGTATTAATATTTATTGCTTCATTATGTGAACTATGGATGGGTTGGAGAATTGCTTTAATTTTGCTTGGAATTGTTAATTTTGTGATTGGCGTTCACTTTTGCTTAAAAATAGAAAAAGAAGCTGGCTTTTATGAGTGTAGGCATTGTCATCATAAATATATCCCAACATATAAATCAGTTCTTTGGTCTATGCATTATGGTA
>CAZYDU010000011.1:0-10030 GCA_964646345.1 uncultured Lachnospiraceae bacterium | reverse complement strand
TTTGACTCTTTTTTTGTTGCCTTTCCATAAATGAGTTAAAATATTTTCAAAAAGAAGAAATAATTTTATAGCTTGCTTTATGTCGTTTTTAATGTGCTTGTCTTTTATATTGCCATGTATAACAAGTGCAAAAAACACATTAACAGAAAGAGATGTTAATGTTAATGAATTAGGTATGATGTCATATGAAGAAAAGGTTGAGAAAATTTTAGAACCATTTGATTCATATGGTGGAAAAGTTGACGAAGAATGTTTGCAATTTGAGTCAACAATGGAAATTGTAAAAACAGAGAATAATTTACAATTTTTAACAAGTGTTCAAACAGGTCAAGTTATTGTAAAAAAGTTTAATACAACACTTGATACAGAAAATGAAGTGTTTAATATAATCACAAATTATATTGTTGATGATGAAATTATTTATACTGAAGAAATTGAAACAATTCCTTATTACGATGAAGAAATTGATGATTATTTTATCGAGATGCCAGACGGTGAAATTGTTTCAGTAAAATCTCAGTTATTAAATGATTCCATAGATAATTGTTTAGCTATGGAAGTTGCAATGGTAGGAACAGCTGGTGCGGCGGCTGGTGGTGTGGTTTTGTTATTGGCTGCAACGATAATTGTATGTGATCCAACAACCACCACAACAATTACCAATGTTATGGTCCAAGTTGTAAGTTGGGTTCGTTCTTTTTTTAGGTGGTTTAGAAGTATATTTAAAAAAGTAGTTACATATATCACTATTCAAGTAATTATTCAAACATTAACACCGGCGATTTCAATTTCAGATGTGAAATATGAAACAAAAGAATTAACAAAGGATATGGTAAAAACCTTAAATGCAAGTGCATATTATTTATGTTTTGCTGATCCAACCAATGGAAAAATGTATATTTCTATTTTGCAAGTAGACTATGATACAGCATTAACTATAATGTGTGTGCCAACATTAGTTCCATGTATTGGAAATAGTAATAAAGATATGATAGCAAGTATATTTATAACAAGCGAAATTATGGCATACGAGGTGGCAGTGCAAGCGGGTATATATAGTATAGTGCCTGAAAATCATGGGCAAAATAAAGGATATTATTGGCATTATCACTCAATTTATGAAGTTGCTACAAGACAAGGAATGCTTGCCAGACCACATGCATTTTTTGTTAACTTTTGCCTAAATTAAAGGGGATAATATGAAAATAAAAGAATGGGAAGATAAAGTAGGTAAAAAATACACCTTTATAAAAGAATCAAATATTTCTAATTTAAGACATTATTTTGTTGAAAAAACAGATAATGAGTTGTTTTGTATTTTAAAAAAGAATAACTTAATTCTTTATTTAGAAAGTAATGATGGGGAACACTTGACAGGAATTATATCAAATAATCCTAACGAATTTAATAAATATAATTTTGGGTTTGCAAAGAGCAGGCAAAATAAGGGGGTAATAAACCTAAAAGAATTTATTGAATATTTTAGTTTAGAGGGTTTCCATTTTATTTTATCTAGTAATGCAACAGAAAATGATCTAGAATTTTACAGTAAAACAAAAACATTAAAAGTATCAAAACTTACCGAAAATAAGATAGAAGATGAAGAATTTTATGCTTTTTATGTTTTTAATGATAATGAGATTTTTTCTCAAAGCAATGAGTTATCTTGTGCAGGAGAATATGTAAATATCATAGTTTTCTTGGGTTCAAAAAATAATAGTGAAGTAGAATATATTTTTGTTGTTAACTTAGATAATAGAAAAAATGATAAACAATATGCAGAGTTTTTGACAGATATTAGTTTTTATGAAGTAAACAATAATTCTAAAACAAAGGGTTAATTTATGGAACTTTTAACAATAGAAAAAAGTGTTAATGAAAAAGAAAAAATGCCTAAAAAAGCAAAATCAATAATTATTGTTAATTATATCATATTGGGAATAATGTTATTTATTAATGTTTGTGCAACGGTGTTTTTTGTAACTTCTAATGATACAGATATTATTTTTGAAGATAATATATTAAAGGTCGTTGAAATTAAAGTAACCGATGATGAAACTATTTTTGGTTATGCAACTGGTTGTTTTATTGATGCAGATGGTACGATTTTAACCAATAAGCATGTTGTAAAAAATTCAAGTACAAATGAAAATTTTAAAAGTATTTATATTAGACTTGCTACTCAAGAAGAATATACAAAGGCAAAAATTTTAAAAGTATCTGACACTGATGATTTAGCATTAATTAAAGTTGATTTTAAAAATACGGAATATTTTCGACTTGCAAATAGTGTAAATAATGGTGAAACTATTTATACGATAGGTAATCCTAATGGTTTTGGTTTATCGTTTACGCAAGGTGTTGTGTCTAGTAATTCAAGAAATGTTATTTACAATGGACAAACAATCAAAACATCCAAACTAGTTTAGTTATAAACGAAGGGAATAGTGGCGGGCCTGTATTCAATAAAAACGGTAAGTTGGTTGGTCTTATAAGTTTTAGATTGAAAGATAAAGATGAAAATATTATTCAAGGATGTTCATTTGCATTGAAAATTGAAACCATAAAAGATTTTATTAATAATTAGTAATTTATTTTGTACGGGGTGTGGATTTTTTCACTCCCGTACTTTTTATTTGCACTTTTCTTGACTTTGGAGTATAAATTATTTAAAGTATTATTAGGTGGATTATGCTCGAGTTTAATGAACTAATATTAAATAGTAACGCATATAATATTGTAGCCCAAGATTGCAAACTGGGTAGAATTTCGCATGCATATTTGTTTTTAAGTGAAGATGAAAATTATTTATATCAGTTTTCCGAAACTATTGCGAAATTGCTTATCAATTTAGATGAAAAAGAATATGAACAAAAAAATAATTTAAGAATTGAAAAACACATTCATCCTGATGTTAAATTTTTTGGGCTTGATAAAAATATCGATTCCGAAACAGCAACAAAAATTGTCGAAGAATCCAACTATAGTCCTTTTGAAAGTGACAAAAAAATATTTTTGCTTTTCAATGTTCAAAACATGAATGAAGCATCTCAAAACAAAATACTAAAAACCATTGAAGAACCACCAAGAAATACTTATTTTATTTTGGTGGGTAGTTCTGCAAACAAGCTTTTGCAAACCATAATTTCAAGGGTAAAGCAAATAAAGCTTGATGAAATAAAAACAGAAGATATTTGTGATTTGTTGGTAAAAAGCGGAATTGAAAAGACTAGAGCAGAGATTTGTGCGGATTCATCAAATGGCAATGCTAGTTATGCTGAAAAACTTGCCACTGACGATAGTTTTTTGGATTTTTATAACAAAATTGTATCGAGTCTTTATGAAATTAATGGTAGTCGTGATGTTTTGAAATATTCGACTTATTTTAATGGTAGGCTTATAGATAAAAAAGAGTTTTTGAATATTTTAATGCTTCTTGCTCGTGATGTATCTTTTATTTTATCTAAAAAGGAAGATTTGGTTATCAATAAAAATTGTTTGACAAAGCTTAAGCTTGTTGCTTCAATGTTGAATTTTAATGCTATAACAATTTTGATTGATGAATGTATTAAGCAAAAGAAGAATTTGGAGTTTAATGTCAATTCAACAAGTGTTGTTGATAGTGTGTTATTTAAAATTGCGGAGGTTAAGGTTAAATGCAGAAGATTATAGGTGCGAAAAAAATAGGCGAGAATAGTTTAAACTTTTTCTCCTGTGGAATTGATGTTAAAGTTGGAGATAAAATTGTTGTTGAAGCAAATGAGTTTCAAACGATTGCCATTGTAATAGAAATTGAAACCAATATTTCAAAGTCGGCTGAAGATTTTGGAAAGGTTGTGAGACTTGCAACGGCAAGTGATATTTCAAAATATGAATCCTTAAAAACCAAGGCAAAAAAAGAACTTCCTTCGTTCAAGAAAAAGTCGTTAGACTTAGGGTTAATGATGAAGTTTATTGATGCCGAGTATAGCTTAGATGGTTCAAAGATATTGATTGTTTTTTCAAGCGAAGAACGTGTTGACTTTAGACAATTACTCAAAGATTTAGCTGTGAGTCTGAAAACAAGAATTGAACTTAAACAAATTGGACAAAGAGATGAAGTTAAAATGCTTGGCGGTGTTGGTCCTTGTGGCGAGCCTTGTTGTTGTGCTAGATTTTTAAAAGATTTTGAACATGTTACTGTTAAACAAGCAAAAATCCAGGGGTTATCACTTTCTCCAACAAAAATTAATGGTGTTTGTGGAAGATTGATGTGTTGCTTGGGTTATGAGTCAAAAATGTATGAAGAAATCTTGTCGAAAATGCCAAAGGTTAATAGTGAAGTTGAATCTCCAAAAGGTAAAGGGATAGTTGTTTATAACGATATTTTGCGTGAAAGAGTATCTGTAAAACGACAGACAGAAGGCGATACTATTGTTGTGGAAGAATATGAACTTTACGACCTTAAAGGTTTTGGTAAAAAACCTGAAAAGGAAGAAATAATTGACACAAAACAAAATTCTCATGAGCAAAAAGTTCATGAAAAAACGAAAGAACAACCTAAACAAGACAAAGGTGAAGAAGTGAATTTGGGTTTGCAGTCTAAAAATGAAAATAATGTAAAAACCAATAATGAAGACAGAGAAAGAAAATTTAATAAAAATTTTCGTCATAACAAAAATAGAAAATTTTATAATAAAAACAATAAAAAATAAAAATTTGTTTGAATTATAGATTAAATGATGTATAATATTAATGATAAATTTAAGGAGAAAGATTATGGCATATGTAATTGATAATGAAAAATGCGTAGGCTGTGGTGCTTGCATAGGTGCTTGTCCTGTTGAAGCAATTTCTATGGGCGATGATGGAAAAGCTGTTATTGATAGCGAAAAATGTATCTCTTGCGGAACATGCACAGCAGTTTGCCCAGTAGGAGCTCCAGCTGATGAATCAGCAAAATAGTTTCCTAAAACCAAACGAAACGCTTGATGACTTGGAGTACAATGACTTGAAAATTATCCAAAATAAATTTGGTTATAAATTTTCAACCGATTCAGTGCTTCTTGCTAACTTTGGGCGTGCAAGAAAAAACGATGTTTATGTCGATTTGTGTAGTGGCTCATCTGTGGTCGCTATACTTTTTTTGTGTAAAAATAATTTAAGCAAAGGTTTTGCAGTTGAAATTCAACCCGGTTTAGCAAAAATGGCTGAAAGGTCAATTAAACTTAATGGTCTTGACGATAAACTAAAGGTTGTAAATGATGATTTGAAAAATTGCGTTAAAGTTTTGGGCCACGAATCTGTTGATGTTATAACCGTTAATCCGCCATATAATAAAGTTGGCGAAACATCTGAAACTGATGAAATCGCAATAGCAACTCATGAATTAAAGACAAATTTAAAAACAATAATCCAAACTGCAAGCAAGGTTTTAAAGTATGGCGGAAAATTATATATGGTGCATAGAGCGGATAGGCTTGCAGATATTATTTTTGAGCTGAAAACACAAAAGTTAGAGCCAAAAAGACTTAGAATAGTTTATCCAAAACAAACGAAAGAACCTAATCTTGTTTTGGTTGAAGCTAAAAAAGGTGCAAAAGCAGGATTAAAAATAGAAGCACCATTAGTTTTAAACAATGAAGATGGGTCGGAAACAGACGAACTTAAAAAAATTTATAACAGGAAAAATTAAAAAATTCGGCAAAATAAACAAGCTAACATTGAACCGATTAATGCAGAAAGCAAACAAACTGGGATAACGTATCTCAGTTTTTTTACTTTTGTGGTTGAAAAATATACGGCAACAACATAAAAGGTTGTTTCAGAGCAACTCATGATTACGCAAGCACATTTTGAGATGTAACTATCTGGACCATAAAGCGAGAATAGATTAGAAAGCATGCCTATTGAACCTGAGCCTGTAAATGGTCTTATGATAAGAAATTCTGTAAGCTCGCTTGGTATGCCTAAAACTTTAAAAATGGGAGATGCGATATTTGAAATTACAGTAGATAATCCACTTGCCTGTAAAAGTTCTACTATTGAAAATATTGCAACAAGGTAGGGAAATGTGTTAATACATAAATCCACGGCTTGTTTTGCACCGCCGACAAATGAATCATACGCATTTATTTTTTTAAAGAAACTAAAAATCAAAATAAATATAATAAAAATTGGAATAATATATATTGCCATAAATTATTGTCCTTTTTTGCGTTTATCGAATATAAAGTGAAATAAATAAACAAGCAAAATTGCAATAAATGTTGAAATAAATGAACATATAATAGATGGTAAGATTATGCTTGTGGGGTTTGTGCTTCCAGCGGAAGCTAGCATGCCAATAATCGAAGTTGGCAGGATTTGTACACTTGAACAAGATATGGCAATTAACATTATCATGGGAAAGGTTATGACGTTTTTGTTTGGATTGTCTTTTTGCATGGATTCAATGGCTTTAATTCCTAGGGGCGTGGCAGCTCCGCTCATTCCGAGCAGGTTTGCTGAAATATTCATTGACACATAATTCTTACTTTCTTCTGAAAGGTTGCTTTTGCCAAATATTTTGTTTATAATTGGTGACAGAAGTTTGGATAGTTTTTTGGATAATCCACTTTTTTCAAGTATTGAGAAAAGCCCCAGCCAAATGGCATAAATAGCACATAGTTCAAAAGATAGTTTAACGGCACTGTTAGATGCAGTGAGAAGACTTGAAAGAACTTGAGAAGGGTTACAAAAGCATAAAGCTATAACACTTACTAAAAACATTATAATCCAAACAATATTCATAATAAAAAATATGTTTAAATAAATGGAAATATGAACGATGATTGATACACATGCACATTTGCTCTCGCTTGAAAGAAAAAATGAAATAATAAGTAATATGAAAAATGACGATATGGATTTTATTGTCAATATTGGAACGACTGTAAAAGATTCAAAAAAAGGTGTTTCTTTAGCTGAGAAAAATGAAAAAATTTACACGACTGTTGGGATTTATCCAGAATTTTCGCTTAATGTAACTCAAATGGATTTGAATTTAATTGAAGACCTAGCAAAACATAAAAAAGTTGTTGCGATTGGCGAAATTGGACTTGATTATCATAGTAAATTTGATAAAAAATCACAAAAAGAAATTTTTGTAAAACAACTTGAAATTGCTGATAAACTCGGGCTTCCATTTTGTATTCATTGCAGAATGGCTGTTGAAGACTTATATCAAACCCTGCTTGAAAATAAGCATTTAATAAATCATTCGGGACTCATGCATTGCTATAGTGAAGGCAAGGAATGGTTTCAAAAATTTTTGGATTTGGGTTTATATTTAAGTTTTTCAGGCAATATTACTTATAAAAAAAGTGATAGGTCATTTTTAAAAGATATACCGCTAGATAGAATTTTGGTTGAAACCGATTCGCCATATCTTGCTCCTGAACCTTTACGTGGAACGGTTAATGAACCAAAAAATGTTCAACATATCATTGATAAAATTGCTTTTGAAATTGGAATTTCAAGTGATAAACTAAAAAAGATTACAACTGAAAATGCAAAGAAATTTTATAATATAGGATAAAATATGGGAAATTTTGAATTTAAGAAAAAATTTGGGCAAAACTTTCTATCAGATGAGAGTTTGCTTGAAGAAATAGTGCAAAAATCAGGGGTTACAAAAGAAGATATTGTTGTTGAAATTGGAGCTGGAAAGGGGGCACTTACGGCAGTGCTTTCAAAGCAAGCAAAAAAAGTTTATTCTTTTGAAATTGATAATGACCTTTTTGATTTTTTAAAGAATAAGTTTAATGGCAGTAATGTAGAGTTTATTTTTGATGATGTAATGAATTATACAGACGAAAAACTGAGAGAAAAAGTGGGTGGAAAGTTTAAGCTCGTTGCTAACTTGCCTTATTATGTAACATCTCCGATTATAACGAGATTTTTACAAAATGATAATTTGTTGTCTTTAACAGTTATGGTTCAGGAAGAAGTTGCTGATAGAATTGTTGCTGATGAAAAAAATAAAGATTACGGTGTTTTGACTATTATTTGCAAACTTTTTGGAGAACCACAGAAGGTTTTAAGA
Source organism: uncultured Lachnospiraceae bacterium (assembly GCA_964646345.1). GTDB lineage: Bacteria > Bacillota > Clostridia > Christensenellales > UBA1242 > RGIG1681. The sequence goes on along the minus strand of CAZYDU010000011.1, from coordinate 1,965 downwards.
GTTGCAAGGGATAAGTTTTACCCAATACCAAATGTTGATTCAGCTGTTGTTAGAATTGACAGAAAAGGGGATACGGATAAACAAAAGTTTTTGGGCGTAATAGCTTTGGCGAAAAAAGCATTTGCGATGCGAAGAAAAAAACTTTCTTCAAATTTGGCTGATAATAATTTATCTAAAGAAAAACTAGAAAATTTGTTTGTTAGCCATGGCTTTAATCCAGCAGTTAGAGCAGAAGAACTAAAAGTTTCTGATTTTGTTTGGTTATATGAAGCTTTAAGTGACAAAGATTTATAAAAATTTACAATTTTACTATTATTAAACATCTTGACAAAGAATATTAAAAAATTATAATATATTTTATATAAACTAATTTGGGGACGACTATGAAAAAATTTCTTAAAAGTTTTTTGGTTATTATGGTTGCAGTTTGTGTTGCACTTCCACTTGTTGCTTGCAAAAAGAAAGTTTCGCCAACAACTGCAGATTTAACCAATGTTAAAGCTGTGAACGGGATAAGCACAAATGGTGGAATTACCGCTATTTACGGCGAATATTTATATTTTATAAATGGAACAAAAACAAATGATGGAACTAGCTCAACAAAAAACACTAGGTCTGCAATTTGTCGAGTTAAATATAATGAAACAACAGGCGAAACAACAGGCGATATTGAAGTTGTTGTTGATGACCTTGTGGGTTTTACATATGGTTCACTATATTTCTTTGGGGATTATATGTATTATGCAACTCCTTGTTCAGACAAAAACTCTAGCGCAACGGTTCTTTACAACAAAACAACATTCAAAAGATATGATTTAGTTAATAAAAAATCTTACACACTTTATACAACTGCAAAAAATGATTCTAGTGAAAGTATTAGCTATGCTTATTATATCAGTGGTGATACATTAAATCTTTTGGTTTATGAATCAAAGGCTGAACTTAATGGCGAAACTGGAACTATCAAAAGTTTAAAAATTGATAAAAAGGTAGCTGAAAATTACACAATTTCTGGTGCTACAAGTTGTTTGTTTAGCGAAAATTATGGAAATGTTACATTGACTGGTGCTAGTGTTGATGCAAATTCTTTTGTATACTACACAAAAGACCCAATTCAATATGAAGAAGCAATACAAACAGGGGATAAAGTTTACAAAACTTCACCTGTAACAAATAATAGTACTTGCATTTATAATGGTGGCGAAGATATTGAATTAAAAACTATTAGAGCAGGTAAACTTGTTTATGCTACTAACGAAGTTATGTATGCTCAAACAATAACAAATAAGAGCGATGAAAAATTGGTAATTGATATTCAACATGCTATTTGCCATGGTGCTCCAAAATATGCAATTTATCTTGAAAATTACAAACTTGTTGGCGAAGGCGAAACTGCTAAGCTCGAAAAGTCAGAAGGCGATATTGTTGTTTTGAGTTTCGCTGAAGATGAAAAACAATTCAGCATTTCTCAATGGGGAACAAGTAGTTCTAGTCATGATATTGATTTTACAGGAATAACAACCACTGAAGGGGATATTAAAGATTTTGAAATGATTGGTACTGCAATTTTGGAAGAAACTATTGAAGATGATGAATCAGAAGAAGGTGCTGACGAAGTTAAAGAAAAATATTTGTATGTGACTTACAAAAATAGCAGTACTTTATATAAACTAAAGATTGCAAAAATCAATGATGATGGTTCAATGAACTTGGATTTATACAATTCTTGCATCAAACTTTCAGGTTCAACATTAAGTGAGACAACTGGGCTTTTGCTTCCTGAAGTTATTGGTAATTATATGTTTATCTTGGCACAAGATGACGACAAAAATAATTATTTAATCAAGGTTGATTTAACAGCTAAAGAAACAGTAACAAGCAAATCTGATTTCTTCAATTTAGAAGAAGTTAGCGAATAATCTGAATCTGATGAAGATGAAGAATAAATAAAAAATCACGGAATTT
>CAZYDU010000010.1:0-10421 GCA_964646345.1 uncultured Lachnospiraceae bacterium | reverse complement strand
TCAGAACGTCGTGAGACAGTTCGGTCCCTATCCATCGTGGGCGTAAGATATTTGAGAGGATCTGCTCCTAGTACGCAAGGACCGGAGTGGACGAACCTACTGTGCACCGGTTGTTCTGCCAAGAGCATAGCCGGGTAGCGGCGTTCGGGAAAGATAAACGCTGAAAGCATATAAGCGTGAAACTTGCCTCAAGATAAGATATCTCATATCACAAGATAGTAAGACCCCTTGTAGACGACAAGGTTGATAGGTCAAGTGTGGAAGAGCAGTAATGTTCGTAGCTAATTGATACTAATAGGTCGAGGGCTTGATCACAATTATTGTGAAATAGTATGATTACTACTTCTAAGTAGTCGTGTAAAGCTTGCTAATAATTGATTCGATAATATGCAGTTGCCAGTGTGCGATAAAACCATTGACATTTACCTTAAGATTTGGTATAATGTTTATGTTAATTCAATAATACCAGCATTCAGTTGCTGTTGTTATACCATTAACGGTGATCATACCGCAAAGGTCCACCTGTTCTCATTCCGAACACAGAAGTTAAGCTTTGCAGGGTCGAAAATACTTGCTTGGAGACGAGCCGGGAAAATAGAACGTTGCCGTTTTTCAAATCAGAGAGACATATTTGTCTCTCTTTTTTATTGCCTAAATATTCACTTTTTGTTATAATTTGCTTAGATTTATTTTAGTTTAAATAAGTAAACTTTGAAGGAGTTTAGCAAAGACTTATGAATAATTTAAAAATTTCGCCTACACAAAAAGCCGGTTGTTATTTGGTTGATGTAGTAACAAAGAAAATCGCATTGATTTTTAGGGAAAAACAACAAGATTGGTCTTTTCCAAAAGGTCATTTAGAAAATAATGAAACTCTAAAAGATTGTGCAATTCGTGAAACAGCTGAAGAAACTAAAAGAATTGCAGAGATTGTTGAAAATATAGAACCGATTATTGAAAAATATACAACGCCAAAAGGCGAAGAATGTGAGTGTTTTATGTATGTTGCTATTGATAAAGGTAAAAGTGACAACACAAGTGAAGATACTCATGACACGTTTTGGTTTGATATAGAAGAAGTTGAAGACAGATTAAGTTATGATAGTTTGAAAAACGCATGGAAAATTGTTAAAGATAAAATATTGAATTTATTAGAGAATAACTAATAATTTTTAGATATTAATCTAGTTAATCTTGTATATTTTGTGATTGACAACCGAAAATAAATTATTATAAACTATACATATACTTTAAGGAGAATATTATTGTGGAAAATAGCACTAATCAAGTACCAGCATCAGGTAAAGAGAAAATTCTGGAAAAAATTAGTTTAGCAAAAACTGCTGGTTCTGGCTTCGGATATAGATTTTCTGAAATTGAGTTACTGGGTATTTTTGGAAAAAACGGAAATAGTGACAGCATAAAGGAAATAGTTAGCATTTGCAGGAATGAGTTTGGCGAAGATTTTCATTTAGTTATGCCACCATCTTTTGTTTTTAGTGATTTTCCGGTAAAAAGAGATTTTGTTTCTAAGATTATTGTAGAAATGGTTTGGAATAAGATTGATGAGAAAAAGAAGTCGGGAATTGTTTTGGAATTAACAAACGAAGAAGTTTATCGTTATTTTGGCTTTGGAGATGGAAAAAACTTACCAGTTGAGTTAATGCTTTTTGGTAGCGATATTGATACAATGAATCCTGAAGAAAAATTTATTAGACATGCCAGCTCGGGAGATGTGTTGTATAGTACCAGTGAATTTAATAGTGTTTATAAGCTTTTTACTTACTCTGGTTTATGTCCAAAAACAATCGAGACAGCATACAAAAAGGTTTGTGATGCCCGTGAAGGAAATTTAGTAAGATTTTCCAGTTCCGAAATTAGTTACATGGAAGCATCTGATTTGTTTTCGCATAGAACAAAAACTTTTTCCGACACTGAAACCGTTTACTCAATGGAAGAATATTTCGGCATCATGCCATTATCTTTAGTCAAGGAAACATCTCCGGATTTTGATATTGATTCAAGCATAAAATACTTTTTAAAGTTGACATACAGTGGTGTATGTTGTGTTAAATTTGCCCCATATATTGTGAGATGTGATAAATCTTATATAAAGCAAAACGTGCAAGAATATGGCTCAAAAGTAATTGAAGAACTGGTTGGTTTCGTTCAAAAATCCGATGAAAATGAAATTAATATGGCGAATTTAGCGAAAGGTTTAATGATTAAAGCAGGTGTTCCGGATTTGGAAATTTTGCCATCAAATAACAGCGAAAATGGACAAGAAATGTTAATGATTAGGCCTAAAGTTTTTGCTGATGTTGAGTTTATGAAAACCTTGTTTTCGGCATCAAATAGTGCTGAAGAAAATGAAGCAATTATCACTTTAATCATGCGTTTTTCGCCTGAATTTTGTGCTGATAAATCGGCTGTTTCCTATGCTATAGGTTTCACGTTAAAGGCATATGATATGGCTTCAGAACGAATTCTACCTGACAATATTATTGTTTTGTCTATGATAAAAAAGCTAGAAGATGAAATCCGTGCTGGAAGAAAAATTAATATTGCAAAAAAATTTATAGCATTTGCAGAATCTATAGCTTGCGATGAAGATTATAGATTAATCATAAAAGCACTTGAAGAATTTAGCAATATAGACTACGATGATGACACTAAAAATAAATTACTCATGAAAATTGACCAAATATTATTAAAAAAATAATTTAAATTCATACCTTATTTAGTGGGGTATGAATTTTTATTTTGTTGTAACAATTAGCAATCCAAAATTAATATAATAAAATAAACAAATTCTTGTGATTTGTAAATGTTAAAACAAAGGATTGTTTATGTTAAAATTAATTATTGGTGTATTAGTGCCATTTTTGGGAACAACCATTGGTGCTTTTCTTGTTTTTTTTGTAAATAATGAAATCAACTCAAAACTTGAGAAAAATTTGTTGGCTTTTGCAGGTGGGGTAATGATGGCTGCTTCAGTTTGGTCGCTTATTATTCCTGCAATTAACCAGTCTAGCTTTCTTGGAACTTTATCGTTTTTACCTGCTAGCATTGGAATAATTTTAGGCATAATGTTTCTTGTGTTTCTAGATTTTATTATTCCACGCTTGCAAAGTAATATTAAAAATTTAAAGCAAAAACCAAACAATACGACAATGCTAGTTATTGCCGTTTCACTTCACAATATTCCAGAAGGCATGGCTGTTGGAGTTGCCCTGGCTGGTGCTTTTTTTGGGGATATGGAAATTTCAATAACAGCGAGTTTGGTGCTCTCTCTTGGTATAGCTATTCAAAATATACCTGAAGGAGCAATAATTTCACTGCCTTTAATGGGAAAAGGTTTTTCAAAGAGAAAAGCGTTTGTTTATGGTGTCTTGTCGGGTGTTGTTGAGCCAGTTTTTGCATTATTAACCATTTTATTAACGAGCATAGTAACTCCTATTATGCCTTATCTTTTGTCATTTGCAGGCGGTGCTATGATATATGTTGTTGTAAAAGAATTAATCCCTGAATCTCAAACGGAAAATAACAATCTTGCAACGCTAAGTTTTGTTACAGGTTTTTTGTTGATGATGATTTTAGATATAGCTTTAGGTTAAAATAGCTTGCGATTAGTTATAATTTATCTATTAATTTGCTTGACAGTTGAATGAGTATTCAACTATAATACAAACAGTTGAATAAATATTCAACTAAAAATATAATTATAAATAGGTAAAAAATGAGAGAAAATTTGCAAATAAAAGAAAGATATTGTGACTGTGAAATCATACACAAAGAGAAAGTTAAAAAAGCATTGAGTGAAATGCTTGATGAAGATTTACTTGATAATATTTCCGATTTCTTTAAAGTTATGGCTGATAGCACAAGAATAAAAATTATAAATATGCTTGATAATAATAAGCTATGTGTTTGTGATATTTCCGCAGGTCTTGGAATGACAAAATCCGCAATTTCACATCAACTAAAAAATCTTAGGGAAATGAATTTAGTAAAAGCAGAAAGAGTGGGGAAAGAAATTTGGTATTCACTTGCAGATAATCATGTAAAACAAGTTTTTGATATTAGCAGTGAGCACGTAAAGGAGATGTATAATGATTAAAAAAGTAAAAATTACAGGACTAGATTGTGCCCATTGTGCTAAAACTTTGGAGACTGAGATTTTAAAATTGCAGGGTATAAATAAAGCTGAAATAAATTTTGTTAAATCAGAACTTATCTTTGAAACTGATGATATTGTTTTGGGATTAGATAATATTATTAAGCTTACAAAAAAATTAGAGCCCGAAGCTGAAATTATTGACGAAGAACAAATAACACATGAAAAAAATAATGCACTAAATCATAAAAATAATTCCGCAAAAAATTCATGTCATGGTCATGATTGTGAACAAAATAAGCATGAAGACAAGTGTTGTTGCAATCACAAGCATCATTGTGTGGCCCATAAAAAAAACACGACTATTTTTGATTTTTGCACATTAGCCACAGGATTAGTTATTGGGATTTTGGCTTTGGTTTTAAACACAAGTAATGCTCTGCATTATGTTTTGTTAATTTCATCAGTTTTGGTAATTGGATATAGGGTTTATATAAAAGCAGTTAGACTACTTTTGCGTGGAGTCGTTAATGAAAATTTACTTTTGACAATTTCGGTTATTGGTGCAATTTTCTTGCAAAAGGATATGGAAGCTGTAATGGTTATAGCTCTATATTCTATAGGCAAAATTCTAGAAGGTTTGGCTGTTGGAAAATCTAGAAAATCCATAGAAAAAATAACCAATTTTAAACCACAATTCGCGGTTGTTTTAAGAGACTCGGAAGAAATTAAATTAAATCCAGTTGAAGTTAAATTAGGCGAAACAATTATAATTAGACCTGGAGAATGTGTACCTATTGATGCAGAAATCATTGATGGCGAAACAAATTTAAATATGCAAAGTTTAACTGGCGAAAGTTTGCCGGCATTAGTTAAAAAGGGCGATAAAATTTTATCGGGGGCAATAGTTATGGATGGAATGATAACGGCAAAAACCACTGCTCTTTATGAAAATAGCACGGTTAGCAAAATATTAAATTTAATTGAAAATAATCAGCAGAAAAAATCTAAAACAGAAACAGTTATTTCAAAAGTTACAAAATGGTATACCTTGGGAGTCATTGCACTTGCACTTATAACTTTTGGTGTTGTATTTCTAATCACATCAAATTTTCAAACGGCAATTTACAGGGGATTAATATTTTTAGTTATTTCTTGTCCTTGTGCTTTTGCTATTTCTGTTCCGCTTTCATATTTTTCAGGACTTGGCAATGCTTCAAGCAAAGGTATTTTGATTAAAGGTTCAGTTTATTTGGACGAATGTGCAAAAGTTAAAACTGTAGTTTTTGATAAAACAGGAACTCTCACAACTGGTAAGTTTGTTATTGAAAAAATTGAAGTTGAAGAAAAAGATTTAACGAGTGACGAAGTTTTATTTTTGGCAGGAATTGGGGAACAATATTCGTTGCACCCACTCGCAAAAAGCATAACCGAAAGTGTAACAAAAAAACTTCCTAAGGCAAAAAATGTTAGAGAAGTATCGGGCGAAGGAGTTTTTTTCGAATATAACAAGAAGAATTATTTTATTGGAAGAAGAACTAAAAAACAAGCACAAACTTGTGTGGAACTTTTTGAAGAAGAAAAATTGCTTGCCAAATTTTATTTGCATGACGAAATAAAGATTAGTAGCAAAACTGAAATTGAAACATTAAAGCATATGGGTATAAAAACTGTGCTTTTGTCTGGCGATAAAGAAACGGTTGTGAAAAAAATGGCAAATGATTTGAAAATAGATGAATATAAGTCAGAGCTTTTGCCACAAGAAAAAAGTGAATGGATTGAAAATAATAAGATTGACTCAAAAGATAGCTTAGCGTTTGTTGGCGATGGATTAAACGATGCACCATCACTTACTTTAGCTGATGTTGGATTTTGTATGGGGCTTGAAGGTAATCCTGCAAGTGTTGAAGCAAGCGATATTGTTTTGTCTGACGATAATCTAAACAAAATCAGCAAGGCGATAAAGATAAGCAGATTTACAAGAAAAATTGTATGGCAAAATATAGGTTTTTCGGCAATTATAAAGTTATTGTTTTTGTCGCTCGGTGCATTTGGTGTAACGGGTATGCTATCCGCAGTTATAGCCGATGTTGGTGTAACAGTGCTTGCAATATTAAACAGTTTGCGAGCTTTGAATTATAAACCAAACAAATAAAATAAAAGGTCTTAGATTATATTATTTAAACTTAAAAATAAAAATTAAAACATCTAAAAAGTATAGACACCTTAGCAAAATTAATGTATAATGCTGGGGTGTTTTATATTTGTTCAAAAGTTATAAATATAAAATATTTACTATTATTTTTGGCTTAGATATTGTTATTTTGTTTAAAAATTGTTATAATATTATTACGGAGCGAATGATGAAAAGTATTTATACATATTATAAGCAAAGATTGGTTGAAATTAGTGGAAAAAACAGAAGTTTATTTTCACGTAAAATCACAAAGAAAAATAGTTTTGATTTAGGTAAATTATTTGATGGCGATTATGACGCTATAAATAATTTTGTTGATTTTATTTGGAATAAAAGTAGGGATTCTTTTAATATCTTGAACAAAGAATTTAATCCAAGATTATCAAAGAATCTTGGCATCGACCAAAAGTTTTCAAGTGATTTTGAAAATCTTGAAGACCTTGAAGGCAATGTTAAAAATAATGCAAAGCTCAAACTTGAAAGACGTAAAAGAGAAGAATTTAAAAGAGCTGTATCATCTCAAGTTACAAGTATTAAGAGCTTAAAAAGGGAAATTGAAGAATTTGAAAAAGAGACTGGTAGATATGAGCTTTATGTTGGATATCCATTTGTTCAGGGTTACATTGGCAAGGATTTTGAAGTAAAAGCTCCACTTTTGCTTTTTCCTGTTACCATTGATGTTGTTGATGAAATGACCGTTAATCTTGAACTTAGAGAAAATGAAGACATACAACTCAACAAGGTTTTGATTTTGGCTTATGCTCAGCAGAATAAACTTAAAAATCTTGATGAAATGGATATGGATTTCAAAGGTTCAATCGGCTCAAGATTTAAGACTATTCAAAACGTTGTTGAATATTTGAGAAAGTTCGGAATTAGAATTGCCTATAGTCAACGTAAAGGCATGTTTGACTATGAAAGAACAAAAGATGTACCAAAAGGACAAGGTTTAGAAGTAAAACATCTTTGTGTTCTTGGAAGATATCCTTTGGCTAATGCGATTTATAATGACTATACATTGCTTGAAAAGAAAAAACTCACAAACGATGCTATTGATGAGCTTTTGTATGCAAAATCAGTTAAACCTTCTAAAAATGTTTCAGAAAATCTTTTTACAGTCGGTAGTCTTGATTATGCTCAAGAAAATGCCGTTTATTCATTAAATAAAAATGGTAACATGGTTATTTATGGACCACCTGGAACTGGTAAATCTCAAACCATCGTAAATATTATCACTGATGCGTTGGCAAAAAAGAAACGTGTGCTTGTTGTTTCGCAAAAAAGAGCTGCGTTAGATGTTGTTTATAATAGACTTGGGTTACTAAATTCTAAAGTTATGTATTTGGTTGACTCTGAGAAAAATAGAAACTTTTTTTATGAAAGAGTAAGAAGTACCCATGAAGAAGTTATGAAACATACTCCAAACTTAGCATTTGACGAGTATCAAGCAAATCAAGAAAAACTAAAAGCCGAAGAATTACAACTGAAAAACATAAGTGATGTGTTATTCACACAAACTGAATTTGGTTTATCTCTTAGCCAAATGTATGCCAATTCTTGCGTAATTGGGAAAAAGAGCTATGATTACACAATCTATCAAAACATGCTTTCAAATCCAAAACTTATGGAACTTAACTTTCAACGTTTAAGTGAAAGTTTAAGGCTTATAAAAGAAAAAAATAAAGCAGAATTATATTATAAATATATTGAAGCAAAAAGAACTAATCCATTTATTGGTAATATTAAAAATGATTTGGAATTTCATGTTGTAAACTCAACAAAGTCAAAACTAGAAAAACTATTGCAAGCAAGAGTTGCACCTTTTGATATGTCTAAGTATCCAAATTCAAGGCAACTTGTTGCATACTTTGTAGATAAAAAGCTAAAGATGAAAAATTTGAAACCGCTTGTAAGTTTTGTTGCTAAATCTAAAAATCCTAAGGTTTATAAGTCATTCTATTTAAGTTGTGTATTGCTTCCAGCATTGCCATTTACAATCTATAAAAAGAATAAACTAGAAAAAGAAATTGGTAAAGAATTTTCAGCAACTCTAGATGCTGTTAATGAATATATTGAAGACTATGAATTCTTGCAAGATGTTTTAACTGAAAATGGTTACAGCATGATGATTGATAATATCTTAAATGGTAACACATTATATCCAAAACTATTGTTAAAAACACTTGATAATTATGTTGAGTTTAGAGACTTAACAACAGTTCTTGATTCATTGTCTGAAGACGAAAGGATTATCTTAAAATTCGCTTATAAAACCACTGATACAAAGTCTAAGTATTTGGAAACATTATCAAAGATAAAGAGTGTTAGAATTTATCATGAAATCACAATGCAAGAAGATTTGCATAAAAATGAGCTTTCTAAAATTTTGGATTATGATAATATCAAAACAAGAATCATTTCATTAAAGAATGAACAAAATGTTATTTCAAGAGAAATATGTTCAGAACAATTTATTGATGATTATAAAAAGATGTTTGAGAAAAATAAAGATAGTAAAAATTATCTTTATCAAATTAACAAAACTCAAAATCAATGGCCTGTTAGAAAATTTATGGAAGTTTATGGGGAATATCTTTACACACTTTTCCCATGCTGGCTTTTGTCTCCTGAAGGGGTATGTACAATTTTGCCACTTGTTAAGAACTTGTTTGACATAATTCTATTTGACGAAGCTTCACAGGTGTTTATTGAAAATACATTGCCGGTAATTTACCGTGGTAAGAATATTGTTGTTGCGGGCGATACTAAACAGCTAAGACCAACCGCTACATTCATGAAAAGATTTTTGGGTGGCGACTTTGACGATAAAATGGATTATTCAACTCAGGCAGCTTTGGAAGTTGAAAGTTTGCTTGACCTAGCAATCACAAGATATCAAAGTGCGAATTTGACTTATCACTATAGAAGTAAAAATGAAGAACTAATAAATTTTTCTAACCAAAGTTTTTATGAAGGTAAATTACAAGTATCTCCAAATACCACAAGAAATAAAGGTTTAAAACCTATTGAAAGAATACTTGTTAAAGGTAGATGGATTGATAGATGTAATAAAGAAGAAGCAAATGCAGTTGTTGATATTCTTAAAAAGATTTCGACAACAAGAAAAAACAATCAATCCATTGGTATTATTACTTTTAACTCAGAGCAAGAATCTGTCATTGAAGATGCGATAGATAAAGAAGCAAACTCAAATCCTAAATTTAGAGATTGGTTACTTAAAGAACAAAACCGCAAGGAAAATGGCGAAGATATAAGCTTGTTTGTTAAAAATCTTGAAAATGTACAAGGCGATGAACGTGATATTATTATCTTTAGTATTGGATATGCTAAAAACGAAATGGGCAGGGTTATTGCTAACTTTGGTCCGCTTTCACTTGATGGCGGAGAAAATAGATTAAACGTTGCAATTACTCGTGCAAAAGAAAAAATCTATGTTGTAACAAGTATTGAACCAGAAGAACTTAATGTGGAATCTACAAAAAATGCAGGACCAAAGATTTTTAAACAGTATTTAAAATATGTGCGTGCAGTTTCTAAAGGGAATGAACTTGAAACAAAGATACTTTTGCAACAATTAAATACCCAACCAGAACTTCCTTTACGTCATGAAAACTTAACTGGACTTGAAGGAGAACTTAAACAAGAACTTGAAAGATTGGGGTATAGAGTTGAGACTAATTTAGGAAATACAGACTATAAAATTAGCGTGGCTATTTACGACAAGCAACTTGACAGATATCTTTTGGGACTAGAATGTGATTATTCAGCATTTGAATCATCTCCATCGGTTCTTGAACGTGATGTATTTAGACCAGCTTTCTTAAAATCTCGTGGCTGGAATATTATTAGAATTTGGAGCAGAGATTATTGGCTTCATAAATCTAAGATTTTATCAATGATTGTCAAGGAAATTGAAAAATCTAAAGCAAATATTATTAAGAATATTGAAAAAGAAAAAACAAAAAAATCTACTAAATCTAAAAAAATACAAGATTAATATTAACGAATTTATTAATAAAAAAACCTAACATAAGAAGGTGCAAATAAGGGATTTATTTCCCTAAAAAATTAAGGTATAGTCAAATC
>CAZYDU010000009.1:0-22510 GCA_964646345.1 uncultured Lachnospiraceae bacterium | reverse complement strand
GAATCGAACCGATGACCTCCTGCTTGCAAGGCAGGCGCTCTAGCCAGCTGAGCTATACCCCCATATATGGTTTGCTATTCAAAATGCTCTTATATAATAGCAAACCCTGTTTAATTTGTCAATAATTTTTACAAAAAACTTCAAAATCTTTGCAAAAATTATTGGAAACTATTATTTAATTGGTATTTATTAATCTAGTTATTTGGAATTTGATTTAGCAAAGCTGATTAACATTACAATTCTATTTGCAAAATACATTTACAAAATCAAGGTAGAAGATTGGAAATTAAAAAAATAAATGTTTTTAAAATTTTGTATTAGACTTGCCAATATTTTTGATAGCTTCAAGTCTATTTTTATATCCAAGACGACTAATTTTATTGTAGACTTCTGCACGATACTTTTCGCATTCTTCAAAAGTTCGGATTTGAGGAATATAGTCTTTTACGGCATCGAATCCCTGAATTTGTCCTGAACTTTTTAGTCGGTCAAGCTCGGCAATGTTTCTCACACCACGAACTAGAAAATAAGCCATAGGCATGCCGTGTTGTTCGTAATTCCAGTCGGGATTATCCATAAGGTCGCAAAAAGCAATTTTTGCTACCGCGATGAAACCGCTTTTGCTGTAATAGTTTGCCAAGAATTCGCCATAGCAATCACAATATCTTGCACCATACTTAAAAGCACATCTAACCATTTTTGGCAAAATATGTTGAACATTTGATTCTTTTGCTTTCTTGTTGTTTTTGTGTGCGGAAATCATTTCATAGTCCATAATTGCAAATCCGGAAATTCCATTACCAAGCAAGAAATTTTGGGTGGTTTTGTAACTTTCTTTTTCTCTAAGCAATACATAGTCGCCGTGGCTATTGATTTTACGTGCATCTCTTAGTGATTCCCAAAACAACATATATTCGTTTTCATTTAATTTTCTAAATCGTGGTTTTATATATAACTTTTCCATAACGATACTATTTTATCAGCAAAAGATAATTAAAGCAACTAAAAATGAACTAATGGCGGTATTATAACGGGTGTAAACAATATCGGTTTATAAAGTTTTACGGGCGAGTAAAGTGGAAATTTTTAGTGGAACTATGGTTGGTTATTCTCAATGGTTGGTGCGGATTGAAGCGACTTTATTTGTCTTTCTATGTATCTAAGTTCATTGCGGAGAAATTTTGCTTTTTTACAGTTATTTAAAACCATATCATAAAGTTCTCTGGTAAATTCGCCAACCAATTCAAATTTCATTTCACCATTTTTTGGACGCCTTACATAAATATATTGAATACCGCCATGTATCCTTGTTCGAATAGAACCATAAACGAGAGTATTCAAATAGTTGACTAAATTGGCTTTTTGTGTTTCGAGTTGTAAAAGTTCAGAGTTTTCCATAGGGGGTACTCCTTTAAACAAAATATGAGACTATTGTAACATAAATAATTTTGTTTAGAAAGAAAATTAAGCGATTTGATTATATAAATTAAAAATAAAAATTGATGTTGGAATAAATTATTGACAAAAATGTAAAAAAGGTATATGATACTTAATGTTAATGCAACCGTAGCTCAGCTGGATAGAGTACTCGGCTACGAACCGAATGGTCGGGGGTTCGAATCCCTCCGGTTGCACCAACTAAGCAAAAAGCACTCCTGAAAAGGGGTGTTTTTGCTTAGTCATGCAAACGAAAAAGAGAGAATCGAACGACACATTAAGAAAAATTGCCGGTGGCAAGTTTTTAGTGCCCAGCGTGATAGCGGTACAGCCACCAGCCCCAGCTTCGCAAGCGGAACGAATCCCTAATGATAAATACCAACTAAGAAAAAGACACTCCTTTTTGGAGTGCTTTTTGATTTACCATAAAATTATGAAAGATTACTTAGATTTATTAATTTCTGAAATGCTGTTCCAAGTTCCGACAACTTCGGATACTTTGGTGGTGTAAACAAAAGCATTTGGGTCGATTTGTTTGATTATTGTTTTTAATTGACTAGTTTGAAACTTGCTAATCAAGCACAAAACAATGCACTTATCACTATTAGTATGCATGCCTTTTATGTCTATGCAAGAACAGCCACGTCCGATTTGCTACATAATTGCATTAGATAGCTCAACTGGTTTGGTTGTGATGATGTTGAATGCTCTGACTTGTTTGTAGCCTTCGTTAACAAAGTCAGTTGCTATCATTGAAAGCAAGAGAGCAACTATTGTGTATGGCAAAAGTTCGAAGCCATTTGTAAATACAAAAAGTGAAAGGGCAATGATTACAAAATCAACAATAATTATAAAAGTTCCGAGAGTTGCATTTGGATTTTTCTTTTTTAGGATACAGGCAATCATATCCGAACCACCTGTTGAACCGCCGAAACGCACAACCAAGCCAACACCAACACCCATAATTGTTCCGCCGAAAACAGCTGAAATTAATAATTCATAAGTGATATTGAAATTAATCATGCTAAAGATTTGCATTCCAAGTGAAAATGATAAAATTCCAACAAGTGCTTTTATTGCAAAAACTTTGCCAAGGGTTCTTAGTGCAAGAATGTAAAGACCAATATTTAACACAAGGTAAATTGCTGATGTTGGAATGTTTGTTATTCCAGCTTTGCTTAAAAGTGTATTTATAATCAATGCAAGTGCCGAAAATCCGCCGGTTGTTATGTTGTTTGGCTCAAGAAAAACACTAAATGAGAACCCCATAATTAAAGTTCCTAGAATAATCATTGAAAAATCTAATACATGTTGCCACTTTTTATTTGCTTTTATATACATAATTTTCTCCTAAATGTTAAACCAATTTTATAATATCACAATTAAATAAAAAGTGATAATATTTTTTGTAATTTACTTAAAATAAAAACGCAAAATGGGTGTTAAATTTATAAAAAATCAATATAAAAACAAAAAATAGCAGAGTTTCTGCTATTTTTCATTATATTGTTGTGAGTGCATAGATGTTGATGCCAAGTACGGTTAGCATGATAATAACATAAATTATGATGCTTATTATAATTTGTTTCTTGGTTTTAAATTTCAAAAGTAGAAGTAATTTTGGGATAAAGAAATATAGGACCAAGTTGATTGCTAAAATAATAACGATGTCAACAACCTTCCAAATGAAAGCATCTTTTATGCTTAAACAAGTTACTAAAATACTGGCGACTGCTAAGATTATGAATATGGCTAGAGTTGTGAGTTGCAATTTGTTTTGATAAGAGTTGTTTTGCTTTTCCTGCTTTTGTTTTTTCTCAAAACTTTCTACTAAATAGTAATAATTCTTTAGTTCGTTTTCTAATGTTTTTAAATCTTCGTCAGTTGCACAATTTTTTGCATTCGTTACAAGTTTTTTTGATTCTTTGATGTTTGATTCGTCTATGGTTTTGAAATTTTTGGTAATTGCTTTTGCAAGTCCCAGCCAACAAGCATAATTGTCAGGCGAGACATTGCAAGCTTTTTCAAAACTTTCATAAGCTTTTTCATATTCTTTTAGTTTAATAAATTTATTCCCATTATCTATAAGATTAAATTCTTCAGGAATATTATTTTTATCTAGCGAGAAAGTTGAGTCACAGTTATTGCATTGTAAAATACCTGTTAATTTATCAAGTTTTAAATTTGCTCCGCAATTAGGGTATTTTTGGGATTTAACCATTTGTTGCTCCAAATATTAATTTAATTAAAGTATAAAAATGTTTAAAAATTTTGTCAACTCATAAAAAGACAAGAATTGGATACTCTTGTCTTTTTGCTTTAATTTATTTAACAACGACTTTAATAAAAGTCTTTTTGCCTTTCTTTAAAAGAATTGATTTGTTTTCGTCAAGGTCTGAAGTGGTAACTATTAAATTAACATCAGTTACTTTTTCAGACTTAGCGGTAATACCACCACCTAAAATCATTTTTCTTGCTTCGCCCTTGCTTTGGCAAAGTTTGGTTTGAACCAATAAATCAAGAATTGAGATTCCGTTTGCAATTTCGTTTTGTGTGATTTTATATTCAGGGGCATCGTTTCCGCCGTCTGTGAATAAGTTTTCGCTCATCTTTTGTGCTAGGATTGCATCTTCTTCGCCACGGACAAATTTTGTAATTTCATAGCAAAGTCTCTTTTTAGCTTTAACAATATCTTCTTTGATGATTGTATCAATCTCAGACATTGGAATGTCAGTAAAGAGTGCAAACATCATTTTTACACAAGCATCAGGAGTTTGGTAAATGCCTTGATAGAAATCGTATGCTGAAATCTTGTCTTTATCAATCCAAATAGCACCTTTTTCGGTTTTGCCCATTTTCTTGCCTTCTGGAGTGAGAAGAAGTGGGTTAGTTGCTCCAACAAGTTCAATGTTTGTGCCGTTTACATAGTTAAGTTTTCTTTGAAGTTCACTACCTGCTGCAATGTTTCCCCATTGGTCAGCACCGCCGTATTGAAGCGAGCAACCATATTCACGATTTAAGTGAACAAAGTCATAGGCTTGCATGAGTTGGTAGCCCATTTCAAAGAATGACAAACCGCCATTTTCGATTCTGTTTTTGTAAATTTCAGCAGAAAGCATTTTGTTAACATTGAAGTGAACACCAATGTCACGCATAAAATCGATGTAGTTGATGTTTTTAAACCAGTCTGCATTATTTACAATAATTGCAGGGTTCTCGCCATCAAAATCAAGGAATACTTTTAGTGTGTTTTTGATTTTATTGATGTTATGTTCAATTTCTTGCTTAGATAGCATTTTTCTCATTTCGGTTTTGCCACTAGGGTCGCCGATGCAGGCAGTTGCTCCGCCCATAAGAACCAAAACTTTGTGACCAGCTTTTTGAAACCTACGCAAAATGCAATAAGGTACGCAGTGCCCAATATGAAGGCTGTCTGCGGTTGGGTCGCTTCCTTCATAAAGGGTAATAGGTGCTCCACTTTCAAGCATTTCTTTGAGTTTTTCTTCATTTGTGCATTGATACAATAAGCCACGCTCTTTTAGTTCGTTGTATAAATTAGTATCAGTTTTTTTCATAATTTTCCCCTTTATTTTTGGATTTTATAGCAACCAAATAATTTTATTTATAGATTTAATAAATTATAAGAAGGTTGTAATAATTGAAATTATCATATACTTTTTTAGAGATTTTGTCAATGTTATTGTTTTGTCTGAGCTAAAGAAAATAACGGATAATTAAGAATTAGCTGAAATTGAGAAAATTTAATAAAAAACAGCGATTTAGTCTCGCTGTCATTTATTATTCTCCAGGTTGTGAGCCTTTTTGGGACTCGATAATCATGCTTGTGGTTTTGCTGAACATGTTTTTTAAATTTGGAATTATGTCAGATACGAATTGGTTTAAGTATAATTTGGCGGTATTTCTAGTGAGATTAGCAGTTTCAGCATAAACGTTACGTGGGTCTAAATATTTTTGTTTTGTTATACAGGCAATAGAGTGGTCTCCAAGGCGTTCTTCAGGATTCATTCTATCAGGAACAATATAAGTTGCATTTCCAGATTTAAATGCAACAGCTCTTTCGTTTTCAAATGCTTGTTTTAGTACTTGTCCAGGACGATCGGAATATTTGTTTTTGAAAAATTCTTTATGTATGCCTTTTGGATAGTCGGTGTCAATGGATTGATATTGGAATGTATCAAGCATTTTTAGCCAACTATAGTTTGGGTCAGCCGAAGGACTAATGAAAAGAGAGTTTGTGTTGTAACTAGGATATTCGTAGGCGTTGTAAGCGATGTATTGAATTTTTCCAATAAGATTGTTTGCTGTTGCTGGTGGATATTTTTTTAAGAGTTCGTTGTAAAAATTGTCTATAGTAATATTTATAAGGTTGCAACCGCCACAATGTCCAACAAACACAAGTTTTCGAAATGCTTTTTCTATGCCTTGCATTTCCTTCATGTATCCTTTATTGTCATAGAGAAGTGGTTTGAAAATATCATTGAAAATTTTATTCATTGCTTCAATATATTCATTTGAAATAGGCCCATTTTCACGTTGTAGCAATTCAGTTTTATAGAAAAACGATAAGATGTCAGTATTGGTTCTGAGTTTTGGAATTAGTAAAGATTCAAAAGCTTTTGCATAACCATTTGCTTCTTCAGGATTATCGGTTGTGTTGCCACCGAAAACCAAGATAGTCTTTTTTGTGATTGCTGTTTTTTCAGGGTCTAATTCTGACCAGTTATGTTCAATTTGTTTACTTGCTTGTTCACGTCTTCCAAGTTTTATTAGTTGTTTTGAATTATTTTGTGTCATATTTCCCCCTATTTTTGGTTTTCGGTAACAGTGTTTTCTATTGGTTTGGATTTTGATTCTTCGGATTTTGTTATTATGTCGTATAATTCACGTGTGGAGATATTTTCTTTTGTTTTTTCCGCACAATATCTCATGACTATATTCATAAATTTTGTAGATAATTTGCCCGCGGTTGTTTTTGCTGGGTTATTATTGGTGCTGTTAATGACGCCTGCTAGGTTATGGTCTTCACAAACCCCATCAAAATAAAGCAGGTTTGGAATTGCAACAAAAGTTCTATCTGTTGAGATGTAGTTTGTTTGTGTATCAAAAAATACTGGTGTGACTTTTTCTAGATAGTTTGAGTAATATTTGTATCTATAACTTTGTTTTATGAAACCAGCAAGTTTATCATTGGTTGTCATATAATCGCTTTTCTTGACTTTATCCAAGCATTTTTTTGTGCTACCTAATGAATCGTAAAGCGGAGCAATATAAATTGCATTGATTGGCAGGTCTACAGTTTGGAAAGGCGAGTATGCAATAAATTTTATGCTAGTTAAAATCTTATCAATATCATAATCGGAATAATTATTTGTTATAAGAAAGTTAATAAACTCATTTGTGATGTTATTCATGATTAGACCGCCAACACTGTGACCAAAAAATGTAACTTTGTTAAGATTGTGTGAAATTTTATCAGCGGGCAATAGGGTGTCGTTATCCTTTACTATGCTAGAAAAAATTGTATCAGACAATTCTTTGTAATCATAGCTTGGATTTTGTGTAAAAGTATTTAGAAGTGGTTGGTCGGCTGGATAAAATATTGAGTAATATTTAAGTTTTTCTTGTTTGTTGCTATTTGCTAGCCAATCATAAACATATTTTGTGTATGTTGATGCACGGGCTGGAGATTTTGTTGTGTTTCCGCAAAGTATAACAACACAATTTTGTTTTAGATTAATTTCATCAATGTCTATGAGTTGTTGATTAGGCTTTTTGTTTAAAACCGATGTTTCAAGAACTGTGAAGTGTGAATGGATATCTTTCTTTTCCATATTGTTCTCCTTTGCTACATTTTAGCATAAATTATGTTAAAAATCCATAGTCTGTTGAAAATAATTCGTTTTTGGAGAATTGTTTGCCATTTCATTGTTTATCCAGGTCATGATTATGTTAATAACATAGTCTATTTCGGATTGAGTTAAAAGTCTGTCTTTGGGAATTTTGTGCCACTTGAATAAACATTCTCTACAGCAGGTGGCGGTTGCATGCTGTGCGATAAAAATGGGGTGTCCTTTTGTTGGTGTTTGTTTGCCGTCAGGAATTTTTGATGTGTCGGATAATCTAGACTTTATAAAATCGTGTGCATGGTTTTTTATTGTGTCAAGACCTTTGCTACTTATATAGTCAATGTCTTTGTGTTTTAAATGAAAACTATTTCTAAATTTTGATTTTGACAGGCGAGTATATATATTCTCCATAAATAAAACTCCTACATTTATTATACAAAAATATTTGTGATAGGAAAGTGATTTTATTAAATATTTATTTGCGGGAATAAAATTAATTTTAAAAAAGTGTTTTCTTGTTTTGGTTTGTGTGTTATACTTATTTTGATGGTTGAAAATATGGATTTGATAAAAGACAACTGGACGGCTCAAGATGTTAAAGATTTTCAAAATTGGGAATTTGAACTAAAGGGCGATGAGTATAATTGCAAGTGGGAACAAAGAATAGTAAATACCACTTTAGAGTGTTTTGCTAGAACTTCAGAAAAAACTAAAGTTGTTGCAAAACAAATTCAGAAAGGCAACTTTTATAGTTTTTTGGATTTGATAGATATTAAAACACATTTTGATAGTTTGGTTTGCGTTTATTTGATTAACAAAATCAAAGATTTTGAACTAAGAGAAAAATATTTAGACAAATTTATTTTAACCATTGATAACTGGGCGAGTGTTGATACATTAAAGTTTGATAAACTTGACTATGACAAATTGGCTGAGCTATCTAAAAAATATTTAAAAAGTGATTTTTTATTTGCTAGGCGGGTTGGGGTTAAGATTTGTTTTGAACTAATTAAAAATCCGATGTATTTGGGGTATGCGTTTGAAGTTTTGGATAGTTTAGAAACTGAAACAGAATATTATGTCAATATGTGCGGAGCATGGCTTTTGGCGGAGTGTGTAACGAAATATTGCGAGCAAACAATAAAGTATTTAGAAAAACACAAGACCAATGATTTTATTGTGAATAAAGGTATACAGAAATGCCGAGATAGTTTCAGAATCTCACAAGAAAATAAAGATGAACTTTTGAAGTTTAAGAAAAATGTTAAGTTAAAAAACGCAAAACCGCAAAAAAAATATTAGAAAACAATATAAAAATGGTAAAAAATTATGGAAAATCAAAAAAAACAAGAAAAAATTGAGTTAAGTATAAGGAAAAAATTTCACAAAGATATTTTTTCAAAGTTTGCAAAAGCTATAAATGAATATGATTTGCTTGAACCAAATGATAAAATTGCGGTTTGCATTTCAGGTGGCAAAGATTCAATGCTCATGGCAAAACTTTTTCAAGAAATAAAAAGGCATGGCAAGTTTGAATTTGAGTTGGTTTTTTTGGTAATGAATCCTGGTTACAATGATGAAAATTTAGAACTAATAAAATCGAATGCCGAGCTTATGGGTATACCGCTTACGATTTTTGAAAGTGACATATTTAATAATGTTGAGCATATAGAAAAATCGCCATGTTATATTTGTGCGAGAATGAGAAGGGGTTATTTGTATGCAAAGGCAAAAGAGCTTGGTTGCAATAAAATTGCCCTGGGGCATCATTACGATGATGTAATTGAAACAATTTTGATGGGTATGCTTTATGGCGGGCAAGTTCAAACCATGATGCCAAAACTTCATAGTACAAATTTTGAAGAAGTTGATTTAATTAGGCCAATGTATTTAATTCGTGAAAAAGATATCAAACATTGGCGTGATTATAATGAATTAAAATTTTTGCAATGTGCTTGCAAGTTTACAGCTGGAGTTGCTGATAGAGTTGCGGAATCCAAAAGGCAAGAAATCAAAAATTTAATTGCGAAGCTTGAAAAGAAAGAACCACAAATTGCAAACAATATTTTTAAGAGCGTTGAAAATGTTAATCTTTCAACGATAATTGCTTATAAAGATAAAAATGGAGAAAGGCATCACTTTAAAGATGAATACTAAAAAGCCGTTCAAGAACTCTTGAACGGTTTTTTTATTTTTCAA
The DNA here is from genome assembly GCA_964646345.1 of uncultured Lachnospiraceae bacterium. Taxonomy (GTDB): domain Bacteria; phylum Bacillota; class Clostridia; order Christensenellales; family UBA1242; genus RGIG1681. Next base: position 13,007 of record CAZYDU010000009.1, on the reverse strand, counting down.
TTACATAATAACTTCCTTCGTGTTGTGTTGCTGGAAATCTCTTTCCTTTTTCAAGATAAAGTTTTCCACCGTCTTTTCCTTCTGAGTCATAAGCTCTATAGTTGCTTGATGTGGGAACAAGTTCCCCTGGTCTGTATTTTTCCATGAGTGCCTCCTGATTTTAGTTTGTGCACTTGTGTTTATTTTATTCAGATAAATTTATAAATTTAATTTTTTTATTAAAATTTTCAAAATTTCATTTTTATCGGACTCGTTTATCGTAAATTTAATTTTGTTGTTTTCCAGGTTAAAATTGTATAATTTATAATTATTCAACCAAAAATATACATTTTTAGAAATAAATTTAAATTTTTTGGAATTCGTACAATTTATATTTATTTCACAAAGATTAGAATTTGTTAAAATTACGATTCTATCTTCTTCAAGATTATTTGCAAGTGTTCCTTGACGCATTGGTTGGGTGGAAGATTTTAAATTTATGCTAATATTATTTTCTAAGGCAAGTTTAGTTGCTCGATTGCAAACGAGTTTCATTCCTTGATTTGCAACATCGTTTAATTGATTTAAAGAAATAGTTTTTAATTTTTTTGTTTTTTGAGTTCTTGGATCACAAGCAAACATTCCATTAAAGTCTGAGTATAATTCTATATTTGTGTTAAAGACCGCTCCAAGTGCCGAAGCCGTTGTATCTGAACCGCCACGACCAAGAGTTGTTATTTCTCCATTTTTATTAACGCCTTGAAATCCAGCGATGACGGTTACTATATTGTTATTTAAACATTCTTCAATTTTATTTTTATCTATGGAAGTGATTAAACTGTTTTGAAAATCTCCATAGGTGTTAATTTTTATTTGCCAACCAAGAAAAGATTTTGTAGGTACTCCGATTGAATTTAATATAATTGCAAAAAGGCTCGCTGAAATAGTTTCGCCTGATGATAATAGGCAATCAAGTTCTCTTTTTGATTTGTTTTTAGCATTAAATTGTTCGGATAGACCTAAAAGTTTGTTGGTAGTGTCTCCCATTGCACTAACAATAATTATCAATTTCTTTTCATTTCTATATATTTTTCTAATAAATTTACATATTTTTTGCGTTTTTTGTAAATTTTCTAAACTTTTTCCACCAAATTTTAATATTCTCATACATTCTATTTTATGTATACTTTTTTCTGTTTGTTCATATAATGAACTATGAAAAGAATAGCGATTGTTGGTTCGACTGGACTTGTCGGTAATGCAACATTGAACTGCTTGCAAGAAGAAGGATTACTTGATAAGTTTGAGTTGTTTTTATTTGTTTCTGATAGGTCAGCTGGTAAGGTATTGGTGTTTGATGAAAGACATTATCCGTTGATAAAACTAGGTGAAGATTTTGTAGATTATCATTTGGATTATGCGTTGTTTTTGACAAGTGAAGATGTAAGCGAAGTATGGGTAAAAAAGTTTGCTAAAACCGGTATTAAGGTTATTGATAATTCATCGGCTTTTAGGCTAAGAAGAAATGTTCCTTTGATTGTGCCGGAGATTAATATTCAAAGGCTTAAGCCTAGTAATAATATTATAGCGAATCCAAATTGCTCAACCATTCAGCTGGTTATAGTGTTAGATAGACTTAGCAAGGCTTCTAAATTAAAGCGAGTAATAGTTAGCTCTTATCAATCTGTTAGTGGTGCAGGCAGAGATGCTTTGATGGATTTGATGAATGATACAATGTTTTATTTTGAGCATGGAATAACAAATAATATTATTGCTCAGATTGGGGATATTCAGGAAAATGGCAATACTAAGGAAGAAAACAAAATTATCAATGAAACGAAGAAGATTTTAAATAGTGATATTGAGATTCATGCAACGGCGGTTAGAGTTCCAATTCCATTTTGCCATGGCGAATCGGTTTTTGTTGAATTTGAAAATGATATTAATTTTAATGTAATAAAAAGTAAACTGGAATGCGAGTATATAAAATATAGTGATGTTCCATTTTATCCAAGTGAGTGTGTGGGAAGTAATTTGACTTATGTTTGTAGACTTAGAGAGACGAGTGAAAATTCAATCCAATTTTTTGTTATAGCGGATAATTTAAGACGTGGTGCAGGTTTCAATGCCGTGAAAATTCTTGAATATCTCGCTTTAAAATAGCCAAAAATTATAAAAATAATATTTATTTTTCTTGTCATATAATTTTAAATTATGCTATATTTTAATTGATAGAAAATTAAGGAGAAAAATTATGGGAGTTTTTGCTAAGAAAAAACAGAAGCCACAAGGTGGAAAACTTTATAGATTGGTTAATAATATTTCTATTGTTGGTTTGTTTTTGGCGGTAACACTTTTTGTGTTGATGATTATGGGGACTATTGATTGGTCTTCAACAATGGTTGGATTTGTTCTTGCTATTGCGATTTTATGTTTTTGCATGATTTTGGCATTGCCTTGGGTTAGAAAATTGGAGCAAGGCGAATTTAAGGTTTTGGCTATAGTGTTTTTAGGACTTGTTGGTGTATGTTGCATTTTATGGATTATTGCAGATATTGTTATTATAAAGGAATATAAAGCATTAAGGTATGTGTCTGAAAATAATGTTACAAATGAAGAAGAAGCAAAAGTTATGAAAGGTTTGTTTTCGAGTTTGAATTATTTAAAGGCAACATTATTTATTTCCATTCAATTCTCGGTTGCATCTTTTATTGCGACATCAATTACAAAATTAAGAAATACAATGATTCCTTTCCAAGCCATCACGTATTCTGCTTATGCGGTTTGTGATTTTTGGATTTCAGGAATACTACTAAGTTTGAGAATAAAATCGAAAATTGATTTTGCACAAGAAGTTGATATTTCTGATGTGTTTTCAACTAATCAAGCTTTGTTGAAGTTTTTGGTTAGTAGGGCTATGCTTACTATACTGGTCATTGCAATAACATATGTAATTATTGCGGGAATTATAATGAAACGACAAGAAACAAGACGTGTTAACAATGCAACCGAAAGTTTGGCATATAGTTCAGCTGGGGAATCAGAAAATGATGTGGTTTCTGCACCTGCTCAAGAAAGCAGAGTGGATTCCCCTGAAGAAAAGCTTGCAAGTTTAAAGAAAATGTTAGACAATGGTCTGATTACACAAGAAGAATACGATACAAAAAAATCGGAAATCTTAAAAGATATGTAATTAAAAACACTCAAAGCTGGATTGCTTGGGTGTTTTTCTTTTGTTTTAAATTTCAATTTATCAGAAAATTACAAAATAATAAAAAATAGAACACAATATTCCAATTTGTATTGTTATTTTTGTAAGTGTTTGATTTTGGTTTTATTTAAGATAAATGTATGAGTAAGGAAAAATTGAAGTCGATAAGCAAAGAGATTTTGCTAATAGTTGTTCAAATTGCGTTCTCAAGGGCGGAGTTTGGTCAAGTTTTTCCGTTGGGTTTTGCTTTTGCTATTGCAAGAATTTTCTTTGGCGGTAATTTGATTATTGTCACTTCAAGTTATTTGGTTGCGAATATTTTTAACTTATTTAATTTTTATTTACTTTTAAGTTCTTTGTTTGAAATTATAATTTTGTCTTTGTATTATTACTTTAGACAAACAATAAAAACCAAAAAGAAAATTTTGTTTTTGTATTTATTTTTAGTGCTTTCAACAATGCTGAAATTATATCTTTCTATTAGTGAGCGAATGGAATTGAAATTATATTTTATCGAGCTTGCCATTAAATGTATTGTGCTTTTATACTTTTTGAAACTGTATTCGGTTGTGCAAAAGAAATTTATATTTTTGAAGTGTAGCAATTTTGATTATATGTTATTTTCAATTTTTGTTGTGCTGTTTGTCTTGGGTATATTTAGATATGAATTTTTGACAAGACTGCTAGGGTTAACTATATTTGTTGCAACTATATTGCTTGTTTCAAGAATTTTACCAACTGATAAATATTTGATGTTTTCGCTCACAATTTCTATGTGCTTTGGATATTTGTTTTCATCGCTTAAGCTTGTTGTGTTGTCTTTTTTTGTAATAATCTTATTGGTCTTCATTTCCCGAATTTACAAGTACTTATTTTTTGGGATTGTGTTAGGATTATTTTTTATTATTTGTAAACTAACCAATGAATTAACTTTATCTAGTATTATCAGCTTGAGTTCGGGAGTAATTTTAACTGCTTTTGTTCCACAAAAAATTATAAATAAATTAATAGATTTTTTTGAAGAAACCAAGTTAAATGTTATTAAAGAAAATTTGTGGCATGATAAAGAGAATGATATAAGACACAATTTAACTCTAATGTCAAAGACTTTAAAATTCATGAGAGATGAATTTAAATTTTTGATTGTTGGAAAAATTGATAGAACTTACGCATCAAAAGAACTTGCAAAAGATATTGAACAAAAGTGTTGTGAGACTTGTGAAAATAAAAATATTTGCTCAAGTTCAATGATAGATAAAGAGCGGTTGTTTTCGGAATATGTTTATTTGGGCATTAGTAAGGGTGGATTAAGTTTAGATGATTTGTCTATTGGAGTGAAAACTTATTGCAATAAAACATTACAGCTTTTAAATGAAATTAATTTGAGAGTGTCTCAATATTTGGAGTTTGAGACAAATGTTAAAACTGAAGATGAAAGCAAATTATTAATTTCTACAGAACTGGAAAATTTCGCAAATTTATTTCAAAATTTCGAGAAAAATATAGAAAAATCGCCAAAAATCAATAAAAATCTTTCAAAGATAGCAAAAGAAATGTTATCAAATGCTATGGTTGATGTTGTTGATATTGGGGTATTTGAATCTGTTAATGGTATTGAAAAAATTGATGTTGTTGCGGAAAATAATGTGATGATGAGAAAAGAACTTTTAGATAATTTGTCAAAGATAGTACGAAATAAAATGCAGGTTAAAAAAATAAAGCATTTAGATTATTCGGGATTAAGTTTAGTTAGTTTTGTTGTTGCAAATGAACTAAAACCAGAGTTCGCTGTTTCGTCTTGTTCAAAAGAAAACGTTAGCGGGGATAATACATTGATTACGAAACTTGATGAAAATAGGTATTTTATTGCAATCGCAGACGGCATGGGACATGGCAAGTTGGCTGGCAAAACGTCAAACATGATTTTAGAATTAATAAAGAATTTATTTATTGTTGGTATTGACTTGGAATTAATTATAGATAGTGTGAATAAATTATTATTGCCTGTTGGTTTAGAAAATTTTTCCACTCTTGATGCTTTGATTGTGGATTTAAGATTGAAGAAATGCACATTTATAAAACTTGGTTCAAGTGTGTCGTTAATTAAACATGAAAATAGAACTGAAATTATAAATTGCGAAAGCTTACCGGTTGGGATTGTTCAAAATTTAAAGCCAACAATTATTGTTAAAGATATTAAAGAAGGCGATGTAATCATGCTTGCAAGTGATGGTGTTGTGGATAGTTTTGGAGAAATAGAAAATTACAAGATTTTTGTGAATGACCAAAAAATTAATAACTTGCAAAGGTTTACGGATAATTTAATCTTTGAACTCAAAATGCAACCAAATAAACACCAAGATGATATGAGCATTATTGCCCTAAAATTATTGAAAAATTCATTAAAATAGTTTATTATATTCTTGGAGAAAGAATATGTTTGAGTATTTAATTGAAGAAAGGCTTGTAAAAACAGAAGACCGTATCGCCGTTGGGGTTAGTGGTGGGGCAGATTCTATGCTTTTACTTTGGGCACTTTTAGATAAACAAAAACAAACAGGATTTTATTTGGAAGTTATAAATATCAATCATCATATTAGAGAAAAGTCTAGCGATGATGATAGTTTGTTTGTTGAAAATTTTTGCAAAAAACGCAAAATTCCATATAAAATTATTGATATTGATGTCAAAAAACTTAAAAATGATAAAAAATACACATTAGAAGAAAGTGCAAGGGTTGCTAGATACGATGCTTTTTATAAGGTGATGAAAGAAGATAAACTTAACAAATTGTTTTTAGCTCATCACAAAAATGACCAAGCAGAGACAATTTTGATGCATATTTTCCGTGGTTCTGGAATTGCCGGTGCTGTTGGTATTAAAAATACTGATAAAATCTTCAGACCGTTGTTGAATTTAACAAAGCAAGAGATTTTGGATATAGCAAAAGAGCATGGCATGGACTATGTGCAAGACGAAACGAATTTAGATAATGATTATTCAAGAAACTATATAAGAAATGTGATTATTCCGCAGGTTGAAAAAATTTATCCAACAGTAGTAAACAATATTACACAGTTTGGAAAACGTTGCGAAGAAATGCATTCATTTTTGATGTCTTTAATTGATGATAATTTGATTCCAAAAGAGAATAATCAAGTGTTAATTAATGACTTAGTTTTTAAAAAAGAAAAGGTTTTGGTTAGGGAGTATATCAAAAAGGCTTTTGAAAAACTAGGTGTGTTTTCTGATGTTGAAGCAAAACATTTTCAAATGATTTATGATTTATCTAAGCTTGATGTTAACAAGGAAATATCTTTGCCACATGGAGTGACAGCTAAAAAAGTTTATACAGGTGTGAAACTTTTTAAGTGTGAAAAGAAACAAAACAACACTTCCGAATTTGAGTTTGTGAAAGCTGGCGAAATTGAATTTGGAGACTATAAAATAAAAACGCAGTTGGTAAAGACTGACGAGATTGTTTATGGCGATGGATTATATTTGGATAGTTCAAAAATTTTGGCTAAGGCGGTTTGGAGAACTAGAAGATCAGGCGATAGATTTTCAAAAATCGGCACAGGGTCTAAAAAATTTAATGATTATTTAACAAACAATAAAGTTGATCAGGATTTAAGGGATAAGCTTCCGATATTAGTGGCGGGCGAAAACGTTTTGGTCGTTTTGGGCGATGATATAAGTGAAAAAGTTAAAATTGACGGAAATACTGACGAGATTGTTAAAATAACATTTGAGAGAATAAGAAATTCTTGACAACCAGCTGTTACATAAACTATAATAATTTCAGGAGAAAGATTGATGTTTAAGAAAGGTTTTAGCATTTTTAAACTTATTGGTTTCGCTGTCGTTTTGGTGGTTGTTTTGTTTATGGTCTTTAAAGCATCAATTACAGGCAGTATTGTATAAATGAAAAGTAAAAAGAAAAATTCCGGAATTTTAGCGAAAGTAATTATTTTTATGTCGTTTATTGTAGCCATCTTTGTGGGTGGTTATTTTTTTCTTGACAAGTGTATTATTCCAAAATACTTTGATAAATTTGGAATTAAAGGTATTACTGATTTAGTTGATGTTGTTGCATCTTTATATAACACACCAAATGAATCTAAAATGATTAAAAATGGCTATTCGCAAACGGATTTGAATAATGCTATTTCAAAACTTCAAAAAGCTAATTATAAAATCGAAGATGATGGCACAATAAAAAAAGATAACATGAAAAACTTTCAGGGGGAAGGAGAACTTAAACTCACAGACCGAGAATTTGCTGCCGTTTGTAATGAATTTTTGAGTAATGGTTTGCTTGAAGATTCGCTTTCGGATTTGAACTATTTGAATATTACAAAACTTACACTTTTAGATTTGGTTGTTATTCCAGATGAAACAAGTTTTAATGAAGAAAATAGCACCTACATAAAAGCACAAATTTCATTTATTATTAAAGTTGACACAACAAATCTTCGTGAACAAATTGCAGAACAAATGGACACTCCAATTTATCTGTTAAAGATGATTATTCCAGATACAATCTATTTTGAAGTTAATTACTTTTTTGACTTGCAAGATAACTTTAGTAGTGATAGAACAAATGGTACTATTGCCATTAATGGCAGAAGTGCAGAAAAAAGTGAAAACTTGATAAACATTTTGATAGGCTTTATTTTTAATGAAGAAGATGAAATGGATTTAAATAAATTTACAAGCGAACTTGGTAGTGTTGCACTTCAAGGCATCGACTTACTTGGTAATTTTAAATTTACAAAGATTGGTAATAATTATGGTATTATTGTTAATCAAGGTTCAGAGTATGTTTCAAAACCTGAAACCGGAAATTTATAGAATGGAAAAAGACACTTATAATTTGAAGTGCCTTTTTTTGTTGTTAATTTTTAATAAATATTTTGCCAATTTCCACTGTGGGAATTATCATAATGCTGGTTAATGCAACTATTCCCCATTGCATAAGAGATAGTTTCGTTAAAGAAAACAACGATGCTAATGGTGGAATGAAATAGACCCCAAGGATTAGTGCTAGCAAAAACAAAAAGCTAAAATTAAAAAATTTGTTTTTGAAAATATTAATTTTGAATATACTGCCTTCAGTCTTGCAGTTAATGGCATGGATTATTTGCATTAAACATATGGTTAAAAATGACATAGTGCTTGCCGTTTCTGCACCAAATTTGTGACTGGCAACCACAAACATTACAAGAACCACTAGTGTTTGAATGAAACCTTGATAAATTATACTTGAACCTGTAACTCCTGAAAGAATGGATTTATTTGCGTCTCTTGGTGGTTTGTTCATGATGTCATTTTCTGCACTTTCAACACCGAGTGCAAAGGCGGGGAGTGAGTCGGTTACAAGATTTATAAACAATATTTGTGTTGGTAAAAGAAATACGCTATTATGAAGGATTAATGATGTTACAAATATTCCCAGGACTTCCACAATATTGGTTGAAAGTAAAAATAGTATTGTTTTTGTGATGTTTTTGTAAATCGTTCTGCCTTGTTTTATGGCGGTAACAATGGTTGAGTAGTTGTCATCAGAAATAATAATGTCTGCAACTTCTTTCGTTACATCTGTTCCGGTAATTCCCATACAAACACCAATGTTTGCGTTTTTAACACTCGGTGCATCGTTAACACCATCGCCTGTCATTGCAACGATATTATTATTTTTCTTCAAAGCTTTAACAATTTTTAATTTATGTGCGGGTGTAACTCTTGCAAAAACTGTGTAATTGGAAATCACTTTACATAAATCTTTGTCGGACATATTGTCTAGGTCTTTTCCGGTTATGATTTCGTTTTTGTGTTTTGAAATGCCCAGCATTTGTGCAATGGCAAAAGCGGTTGTGGGGTGGTCTCCTGTAATCATAACGGTTTTTATCCCAGCTTGTTTGTTTTGTTTTATTGCACTAAATACTTCTTTGCGTGGAGGATCAATAATTCCTAAAAAACCAACAAAGGTTAGACCTGATTCATTTGAGTTTTCGCTTGCATCTTTATATGCCAAAGCGATAACTCTTTCGCCTTTGTTACATATTAGCTCATTGTTTTCAAGAATTTTTTGTCTGCATAATTGAGTTAATTCAATTTCAGAGTTTCCACTTAAAACTTTAGTGCACTTTGGAAGCAAGTAATCTATTGCCCCTTTCGCCATTAATAATGTTTTATTTTCGTTTTTTACAATAATACTCATTAGTTTTCTAGTTGAATTAAACTCATTGACTTGCAGTTGTTGGTAAGAATTTTTTAAGTTTAGGTAATCTATTTCTTTATTTTTCAGGAATGTGACTATTGCATTTTCGGTAGCATCACCGGTTAAACCTAATTTTGTGTTAATATTGTTGCAGATGCTACAAATTTCAACAAGGAGATTGTTTTTGCTTTTGTTAAATTTGTCTTCGCTTAGAATTTGGTTTTGTGTGAAAATATGTTTAACGGACATTATGTTTTCAGTGAGTGTTCCGGTTTTATCTGTGCAAACAATATTGCAACAGCCTAGGGTTTCAACTGCACTGAGTTTTTTCACTATGGCATTTTGATTTGCTAGTCTTTGCACACCAAGAGCCATGATTATTGTTATGACTGCAGGTAGGCTTTCGGGGATTGCCGCCACTGCGAGAGCAACAGATGTTAATAGTGCCTGCATAAATGTTATATTTTTATTTAAAAGCACTTGCACTAGAAAAACTATAACAACAATACCTAAAACTAGAAAAGTTATAAACTTTCCAATTTTATCAATATTTTTTTCGAGCGGTGTTTTTTCTTTTTTTTGATTGCCTAGTTCTTTTGCAATTTTGCCAAACTCAGTGTTTTTGCCGGTTGCAATTACAATACCCAATGCTTTTCCGGACTTTACAGTAGTGCCTGAAAAGCACATATTATTTTGAGAAGAAATGGCTAGATTATTTGTTTTTAAAGTTTTAAAGTTTTTTTCAATATCATGACTTTCGCCTGTTAGTGAACTTTCGTCACACTTGAAGTTTTCGCAATCAATAATTCTGATGTCGGCTGGTATATAATCTCCAGCTTTTAATGAGATAACATCTCCTGCGACGATTTCGTTTATTTTTATCTTTTGAATATTTCCATTCCTATAAACTTTTGCCAAGGGTTGGGCTTTGTTTTGCAGAGCTGATAAAGCATTTTCGGCTTTTTGTTCTTGAATTACGCCAACTATTGCGTTAATTATGACAATGACAAAAATTAGCAAACCTTCGAAAAGATTTTCGATGTCTTTTTCAAGAATTGCCATGGTGCAAGAAATTATTGCGGAGATAATCAAGATGATTATCATAATGTTTTTAAATTGAAGTAGAAATCTTTTTAGGAAACTATTGCGTTTTTGTTTGTCTAATTCATTGACTCCATATTTCTCTCTATTTAGTTCAACTTGTTGGGTTGTTAACCCCGACATAGAAGAATTAAAATCATTGATAATTGCCGATATATCTTTATTATAAAAAGCCAAAATTATGCTCCTTCTTTCTATAATGATATATTAACGAACAAACAAAAAAATGCAGGTTTCTGCATTTTTAAATCTGTATATCTTCTAATGGTTTGTCTTGCATAGACTTTTCATATCCTTCAGGTTCTTCTGAAACAAATAATTTATTTTCTTCGGAGATTTGAATAGTTACCGAAGCACGCTTCTTTAGTTTTGCCAAAATTCCTTGCTCGTAAAGAGAAATCGTTTTATCAGTTCCAACAATAACATGGTCAAGAAGCTCAATGTTGTTTAGAATACAAGAACAAAGTAATGAGTAGGTAAATCTACAATCTTGAGCTGACATTATTGCTTTGCCAAATGGGTGATTATGAGCAATAATAATTCGATTGCAATTTGTCTCTAATGCTTTTTCGGTAATGTTTCTAATTTCAACATTAACTTCACTTGATGAACCTGAATTAATCAGAAATGACTTTTTAACTTTATTTGACTTGGTTAAGCAAAATATATAAAATTGCTCAACCGAAACATTATTAAAATATTTCGTTGCATAAGACTTTGCTTTTGACGAACTGGAAATAGTGTCTTCTTCAGTTGGTTTACTACAAAAATTAAGCATTGAACCAACAAATTTGATTAAAGTTGCAGAGTTTTCTTTGATGCCAGTGACTTTGATTAGCTCATTGTAACTTGCTGACATAACGTTAGACAGAGAACCAAATGCATCAAGGAGTTTATGAGCGATTGGATTTGTGTCCTTTTGTGGGATTGCGTAGAAAAGCAATAGCTCAAGTTTTTGAATATCAGTTAAGCTGTCAATGTTGTTATTTATAAATTGCTCTTTTAATCTTGATCGATGATTTTTGTGTATGCCTTGATTTTTTGTGGCTTTGCTTGATTGTTTATTTAAATTATCAAGTTTTTTTGATTGAGTTGTTGCCTTTTCTAACTCACTTGGTTTTACTCTTAAATCCATAAATAATCCTTAGAATGTTACAAAAATTTTAATATATATCATAGTATAGAACGAAATAAAAATAAAATCTATTAAATTTATTTCTTTTTTGAAAACTTATTGCATATTTTTTAAAATGTAATTATAATAATCTAGTAAAAAAAAAGGAGAAAAAACATGTTTAAGTTACTAAAATTTATTAAGAAAAAAGAAATTCCACTAGTGATTTTTATTGTAGCTCTCATTGTTGGTAATGTTTGGCTTGAACTAAAAATTCCAGAATACATGATTGAGATAACAAAACTAATTACAGGCTCAGAAAGTGGTGTTAGAGAAATTGTTAAAATTGGCGGACAAATGTTAGCTTGTGCGGTTTTTAGCATGCTTGGTGCAATAGTTGTTAACTTTTTTGTTACAAGACTTTCAGGAAAACTCGGAAAAAGAATTAGGTCAGCGGTTTATGGACAAGTTATGGACTTTTCAGATGCTGAAATTAAACATTTTTCAACAGCAAGTTTAATAACAAGAACAACAAATGATATTACACAAGTGCAAAACTTTTTCTCAATGGGTATAAGAATGCTTGTTCGTGCACCAGTTATGGCAATTATGGCTCTTTGCAAAATTGTTTCATCAAATATTGCTTGGACACTTGCAACTGTAATTTCAGTAGTGTTCTTGATTATTATGATTTTGGTGATTGTTGTTTTAACACTTCCAAAATACAAAAAATTCCAGACGCTTATTGATAATGTTAACCGTGTTACACGTGAGGGTTTGACAGGAACAAGAGTTGTCCGTGCATTTAATGCGGAAGGTTATCAAGAAGAAAAATTTAAAAAAGTTAATGATGAAATGACCAAGAATGATTTGTTTGTTAATAAAACAATGTCACTTATGGATCCAACCATGAACCTTATCATGAATGGTTTGCCACTTGCAATTTATATCATTGGTGCATCGCTTATTTATAACTCAACGTCAATGCTTGATAAAATTTCTTTATTTGCAAACATGACGGCTTTCAGTTCTTATGCTATTCAAGTTATTATGAGTTTTGTAATGTTAATTGCAATTTTCATTATATTTCCAAGAGCTCAAGTTTCAGCAAATCGTATCAATGAAGTATTATCGGCAAAAAGTTCTATTGTTGATGGCGAAGGAACAAATGAACCAATTAAAACTGGAGAAGTACAATTTGTAAATGTCGGATTTAAATATCCTGATGCTGAAGACTATGTTTTGCATGATATCTCATTCAAGGCTGAAAAAGGTCAGACGATTGCATTTATTGGTTCAACTGGAAGCGGAAAGAGTACACTTATCAATCTTGTTCCAAGACTTTATGATGCAACCGAAGGACAGGTTATTGTTGATGG
>CAZYDU010000008.1:0-40206 GCA_964646345.1 uncultured Lachnospiraceae bacterium | reverse complement strand
TTTTTTTACCTCTTAAGATGCTAATTAGAAAAATCCCTAATTATACCCATCTTATATGAAGTGATTATTTAAGGATATATCCTTAAGAATTCATTTCAGAATGTGTTAGGTTTTTTTAGTTAAAAGAATATTTAGAATGAGAAATATTTTTTATTTATCTTTAAAACATTTTTTCCAAATAGGTTTAATTATTTCGAGAAGGAAATAAAAGGCGATATTTGCACCGATAACGGCAAGAAACTGCCAAATTGAAATCTGTACAAGACCAAATACGCTACCAATAGGTGTAAAGAATACAGGGATTTGAATAAGAAGAATTATGAGTGTAGAAATGTTCATTACTTTGTTTCCAAATAGCCCTTTTCTATAACTAAAATTTTTGAGGTCTTTACAGTTATAGGCAAATACAAGTTCGTTTATAATGATAGATAAAAGTGTAAGTGTTGAAGCAACGGATTGTCCAAATAATGGCTCAGAAATAAAATAAACTGCAAATGATAGAGTTGCTTCTAATATGGCTGAAATTACAATCCCAGAAATTATAAATGGAGTAAACACTTGTCTATTCAATCCGTAGGGATATTGTTTCATTACATTCTTGTCATTTTTTTCAAATGCAAGGGCAATAGATGGGATTGTATCTGCAACAATATCAATATAAAGAATGTGTATTGGTGAAATAAAATCTTTCATTAAAATCATGCCTGCAATAATAAGGAATATTTCAGCAAAATTTGATGATAGATTATACAGAATAGTTTTAATAACATTATTATAAATTCTTCTTCCTTCTTCAACGGCAGTAATAATTGATGAAAAACTGTCGTCCATCAAAATGATATCTGCTACATTTTTGGTAACATCAGTGCCGGATTTACCCATACCGACACCAACATGGGCAAGCTTGAGTGCTGGAGCATCATTAACTCCATCGCCGGTCATTGCGACAACCTTTCCGGCACTTTGGAATGCTCTAACGATTCTAACTTTATGTTCTGGAGTAACTCTTGCATAAACAGTATATTTTTTAACAAAACTAACAAGTTGATCATCAGTTAAACAGTCAATAACTTTACCTTCAATTCCTTGACTTGTGTCAGTTGCTATTCCGACTTCAATGGCAACGGCCATTGCTGTAGCTAGACTATCTCCAGTAATCATAACAGGTCGCATCTTTGCAGATTTGCATTGTTTAACTGCTTCTTTAACACCATCTTTTGGTGGGTCAACCAATCCGACAATGCCGACTAATACAAATTCATTTTCATCTTCCGGAATATAATCTTCACGTTTATCAATGTTTTTGTAGGCACAAGCTAAAACTTTATATGCTTTTTTGCTCATTGATTTTTCTTTTGCAAGAAATTTATTTGCAATAATTTTTGTTAACTTATATTCTTTTCCATTTTTGTAGTACTTTGTGCATCTATTAATAATTTCGCCGAGACTACCTTTTGTTAACATAATAGTTTTACCGTCAAAATCATTAATAGTGCTCATCATTTTTCGGGTTGAATCAAAAGGAATTTCTCCGATTCTTGGATATAAATTTCTATAAGTATCAATATTTATTCCAAGGTTAAAAAGGTATTTACTCATAGAAATCTCGACTGGGTCGCCGATAAATTCACCTTCTTTTTGTATATTTTTTTCAGTGTCATTGCAGAGTGCTAAAATATTTTGCAATATAGTAAGATTCTTATCGTTTGTCTTAACATTTAAATATGTTTTCTCGTTTGTAAAAATTTCAACCAAAGTCATTTGATTTGTTGTGATTGTTCCAGTTTTATCGGAACAAATAATTTGTGTGGCACCAAGTGTTTCGATAGCGGCGAGTTGTTTTACTATAGTTTTTTTCTTTGACATTTGTTGAACGCCAATGGTAAGAGTTGCTGTGATTGATACGGGTAATACTTCAGGCACAGAAGCTAACACCATTGAAATGCAGAGCATAATAATTGAAAGAGCATCTTTTTTAGTAACAAGGCCATAGCATAAAGTTCCCGCAATTAAAATACTTGCAATTACTGTAATAAATCCACTAACTTTCTTTATTTTCATTTGAAGTGGGGTTGGGGCTTCTTCTGCTTTATCAAGACTTCCTGCGATTTTACCAAGCTCTGTGTCTATTCCTATTGCAAAAACAAGTGCTTCAATTTTACCATTAGTAAGATTTGTTCCTGAAAAGATAATATTTTTTTGTTCTTGAAGGATTTTCTCTCCTGAAATTATTTCTTCATCTTTTTCAACTGCCAAGCTTTCGCCTGTTAAAATTGACTCGTCAACTTGAGCATTGACAGCCTTCAATATTCTCGCATCAGCAGGAACTTTGTCGCCTGCATCAAGTAAAATAATATCGCCGACTACGATATCTTTCGAATCAATTTCAACCCAAGTTCCATCTCTTTTTACTTGTGTTTTTGAAGATGTCATTGTTTTGAGAATATCTAACGCATTCTCGGATTTCATTTCCTGAATAAATCCCATAATAGTATTTACGATAATACAAGCAAAAATAACTATTGACTCAATAAAACTTTCTTTGTTAACAATAGCATAAACAAACGACACAATTCCAACCAAAATTAAAAATAAAATCATAATATTTGAAAATTGGTTAAGAAGGATTTTTAAAGGACTTTTCTTATTTTTTTCTTTTATTAAGTTTTCGCCAAAATCCCTGAGTCTTCTTTCAGCTTCTTCCGAAGATAAGCCGTTATTTGTAGAGTTTGTATTTTTTAGTGATTCTTCAATGCTACATTGGTAATATTTCTTCATGTTTGCTCCGAATTGTTTGATAATGGAATTATAACATATATTTACATAATTCAAAATAAATTTGTAATAAAAATAAAAATAATTATAAATCATTTCACAAAAAAATATTAAAGACAAAAAGATATATTTTAGGCATAATTCCTAAAATATATCTTTTATATAGACTATTTAGTTAGATTTAAACATTATGATAATTAGACTGAGTGCTTTTCATTGATAATGGTTTAATTTTTTATTTTGGTTCATAAGTACAACAATTTGGGCATGCGGTGTTATCACAAGTTTGGACGGTTATACCATTTGCCGAACAAATTTGATTTTGGTTAAATAAGCAATTTGCCTTGCACTCAACTTTTGTATCTTTTCTAATTGGCGGTTGTCCAACTTTTTCAACTTCGCCGACTTCTGCTTCATTACTTGGTCGATAGGTCTTGCATTCGGTGTCTTTTGTGACTGTAATGTCTTTCGCTGTGCAATTACAATTTTTATTAAATTCGCAACCTTGTCTTTTACATTTAATATCGAACATAATTTTCTCCTTTATTCTTATTATGTTCATAATTTTATTTTTTATTGAATGTTGACAAATTATTTTCCATAACTTATAATTGTCTTAAGGAGAGTTTTTTATGAAGGTTATTTTAATTAAAGATGTAAAATCTCAAGGAAGAAAAGGCGATACTATTAACGTTTCTGATGGTTATGCTAATAACTTTTTGCTTAAAAATGGACTAGCTATTCCAGCAAATCAAGCGAATGTTAATATAAACAACAGACAAAAAGAAAATGAAGCAAAAAGAATCGCTGAAGAAACTGCAAATGCTAAGGCTGATGCTGAAAAATTAAAAAATGTCACTCTTAATTTTCAAATTGAAATGGGAGAGCGTGGCAAAGCCTTTGGTTCGATTACGGGGAAAGAGATTTCTGAAGAACTTGCAAAACTTGGATTTAGTGTAGATAAAAAGGATATTGTTTTGGATAAGGCAATTAAAACAGAAGGCTTATTTGAAGTGGAATTAAAACTTTATAAAGGCGTATCTTGCAAATTAAAAGTCGATGTAAAATCAAAGTAGGTGTTTTATGGAAAATGAAATTTTAGCTTTTATTAATGATTTAAATGGTTTCGATAAACAAACCAAACAAAACTTAAAAGAGTTGGGAATTGTTGCTGGCTCTATTGTTATTGTTAAAGAAATTGAAGCGAAAGATGATTCTTATGTTGTTGAGATTAAAAACAAAAATCTTGATGGCGAGAATATTGTTCTTGGTGCAAATAACGTAACATTATTTAAAGCTTATGATGATAATGATTACAGGGTTTATAAACCAGAACTTGTTTCAGCTCAAATTGAAAAATAGTAAGAAGATGTCATTTTGACATCTTTTTTATTTTGAATTTAATTATTTTTTTGTACTTAAAATTAATTTGAAAAACTTTGAAAAACCCCTTGACACTAATCCGTGTGTATAGTATAATATTAGCGTTACTGTGTGGGAATGGGTATACTATGCTCTTTTGTCTAGTTACTAATTCTTAACCAACTGGGAATGGAAAGTGTTGGAATTTTAATTCTGATAACTCTTGAAACTTTGATTAAAAACACACTAATGGGTAGATGTTGAAGGTTACTTTAATTAGCCCAAGAAAGATAACTTCAACTGACAATAGTTTGAACAATGTGATTCAAGCGACGGAAAAACATGGTCAGCCAAACTGTTAGTAACACAGGATTATGTTTGTTTCGGTAAATCTAACTTGGAGGAAAATAATGGCAGTACAAAAAATGAGAATTAAGTTAAAGGCATATGATCATAACCTTGTTGACCAAAGTGCAGCAAGAATTATTGAGACTGTTAAAAAGTCTGGTGCTAAATATTCAGGCCCAATTCCTATGCCAACAGAAAAAGAAGTAATCACAATACTTCGTGCTGTTCACAAGTATAAAGATGCTCGTGAGCAATTTGAAATGAGAACATATAAAAGGTTGATTGATATCTACAATCCATCTGCAAAGACAGTTGATTCACTTATGAAAATCGAACTTCCAGCAGGCGTTGATATCAAAATTAAATTATAAGGTCAGGGGAGGAGAAGTTAATTACTATGAAAAATGCAATACTTGGTAAAAAAATCGGTATGTCACAGATTTTCAATAATGACGGAAAAGTTATCCCTGTGACTGTAGTTGAAGCTGGTCCATGTTTCGTATCTCAAATTAAAACTGACGCTGTTGATGGCTATAATGCAGTACAATTAAGTTTTATGGATACAAAAGAGAGCAGACTCACAAAAGCTGAAGCAGGTCACTTGAAAAAAGCTAACCTAACAGCAAAAAAATATTTGAAAGAATTTAAGATTTCTGCTGAAGGACTTGAACTTGGTTCTGAAATCAAATGTAACATTTTCACAGCTGGTGAAAAAGTTGACGTTTCAGGCTATTCAAAAGGTCATGGTTTCTCAGGTGTTATTCAAAAATGGAATCACCACAGACTTCCAATGACTCACGGTACTGGTCCTGTTCACAGATCAGTTGGTTCTCTTGGTGCTAACTCAACACCATCAAGAGTTTTCAAAAATCACAAAATGCCAGGCGACTGGGGTGATGAGAAAGTTACAATCCAAAATCTTGAAATTGCAAAAGTCGATGCTGATAGAAACCTTATTTTAATTAAAGGTGCTATTCCAGGTGCTAAAGGTGCTATAGTTACAATCTGTAGTGCAGTTAAAGCGTAAGGAGTAAATTATGCAGACAAAAGTTTTAAATTTAGAAGGAAATGAAGTAGGTAAAATTACTCTTAATGAAAAAGTTTTCGGTGCTGAATACAATGAAGACCTTATTCATCAAGCAGTTGTTACTTATTTAACAAACCAAAGACAAGGTACTAAATCTACATTAACCAGAAGCGAAGTTGCTGGTGGTGGTAGAAAACCTTGGAGACAAAAAGGTACTGGTAGAGCAAGACAAGGTTCTATCCGTGCTCCACAATGGGTTCATGGTGGTGTTGTATTTGCACCAAAGCCAAGAGATTTCGAAAAGAAAATGAATGCTCAAATGAGAAAGGGTGCATTTATCTCAGCTTTATCAACTATGATGAAAGAAAAAGCTATCATTGTTGTTGATAACATGGATATTGAAGCAAAAACAAAAAATGCTGTCAAAGTTCTTGATGCTTTGAAGGCAAACAGACGTGTAACTGTTGTTACTGATGGTGTTAATGAAAATGCTATTCGTGCTTTTTCAAACCTTGAAGGAAAAGCTGTTACAACCGCTGACATCTTAAATACTTATGATTTAGTCGTTTCTGACTATGTTGTAATGACAAAAGATGCTATTAAGAAAATTGAGGAGGGTAACAAATAATGTTAGCACAAGATATTATTATTAGACCTATCCTTTCTGAAAAAAGCTATGCTGATATAGCTAACAAGAAATATTATTTTGAAGTTGCTAAAAAAGCTACTAAGACACAAATCAAAGCAGCTATTGAACAAATCTTCAAAGTTAAAGTTGAAAGCGTTAACACTCTTAACGTTTACGGAAAAATAAAAAGACAAGGAAGAACCGAAGGTTTGACTGGCAATTACAAAAAAGCTGTTGTTCAACTTGCAAAAGATAGCAAGTCAATAGAATTCTTCGATAGCTTGTCATAAGACTAGGAAAGGAGAAAAATATAATGGCAATTAAAAAATCAAATCCAACAAGTAGTGGTCAAAGATTTAGAGCTGTTGCATCTTTCGATGAAATCACAACTAAATCTCCTGAAAAATCTTTGCTTGAAACAAAGAAAAAAACAGGTGGCCGTAACTCTTATGGAAGAATTACAGTTCGTCATATTGGTGGCGGAAATCGTCAAAAATATCGTGTAATTGATTTCAAGAGAAATAAAGATAATATTCCAGCAAAAGTTGCTTCTATTGAATATGATCCAAATAGATCAGCTTACATTGCTCTTTTAAACTATGCTGATGGTGAAAAGAGATATATCTTAGCTCCTATTGGCTTAGCTGTTGGCGATATCGTTGAAAGTGGCGAAAATGCTGAAATTAAAGCAGGTAACGCACTTCCATTCACAAAAATCCCTGTAGGTTCAGTTGTTCATAACATTGAATTTAACCCAGGAAAAGGTGGAAAAATTGCTAGAAGTGCTGGTATTTCTGCACAATTCATGGCTTTGGAAGGTGGTTATGCTACACTTCGTATGCCATCAGGTGAAATGAGAAAAGTTCCTGCAACTTGCCGTGCAACTATTGGTCAAGTTGGTAACATTGAACATGAAATCACTTCAATCGGTAAAGCTGGTGTTAAACGTCACATGGGTGTTAGACCAACCGTTCGTGGTTCTGCAATGAACCCTGTTGATCACCCACACGGTGGTGGTGAAGGTAGAGCTCCTGTAGGACATGCTGGTCCTATGACTCCATGGGGTAAACCTGCACTTGGTTACAAGACTAGAAAGAAAAAGAATAGAACTAACAAACTTATTGTTAAGCGTATTAATTAGGAGACAAAGATATGAGTAGATCAGTTAAGAAAGGTCCTTTCGTTGAAGAAAGCCTTATGAAAAAAATTGAAACTATGAACGCAGCAAATGATAAGCATGTTGTTAAAACTTGGTCAAGAGCTTCTACAATCGTTCCAGATATGGTTGGTCACACAATCGCTGTTTACGATGGAAGAAAACATGTTCCTGTTTACATCACTGCTGAAATGGTTTCTTGCAAACTCGGTGAATTTGCACCTACAAGAACATTCAAAGGTCACGCTGGTTCAAAAGCTTTGAAGGGGGGTAAATAAAGATGGCTACAAGACAAAGAGTTAGAGCTGAAAGAAATGCACAAAATGCTGATAAGCGTCCTAGAGCTATCGCTAAAAACCTTGGAGTTTCTCCTTCAAAGGTTCGTATCGTTCTTAACCTTATTCGTGGTAAGGACTATACAGAAGCACTTGCTATTTTAAAGAATATGCCAAACGTTGGTGCTGAATATTCTGTTAAAGTATTAGAAAGTGCTGGTGCAAATGCTGAAAACAATTTAGGAATGAATAAAGCAAATTTATATGTTGCTGAATGCTTCGCTGATGGTGCTGCAGTTTTGAAAAGATTCCAACCTGTAAGCAAAGGCAGAGCTCATTCAATTAAGAAAAGAACAAGCCATATCACAATCATTCTTGATGAGAAAAAGGCTTAATAGAAGGTAGAGGAGGAAAATATGGGACAAAAAGTTAATCCACACGGATATAGAGTTGGTATTAACAAGACTTGGGATAGCAACTGGATTGCTGATAAAAAGCACATTGCATCTTATATTCTTGAAGATAACAAAATTCGTGAATTTGTTGAAAAAACTTACAAAAATTGCAATATTGCAAAAGTTAGTATTGAAAGAAACAACGATACAGCAGTTTTGATTTCACTCTACACTTCAAGACCAGGTATGGTTATTGGTCAAAAGGGTGCTGGTGTTGAAGCAATGAAACAAGCTATTGCTAAACTTACTGGCAAAACTGTTAATATTAATGTTGTTGAAATTAAACAACCAGACTTAAATGCACAACTTGTTGCAGATTCAATCGCACAACAACTTGATCAACGTGTTGTTTGTCGCCGTGCAATGAAACAAGCTATTGCAAGATGTCAAAAAGCAGGCGTTAAGGGTGTCAAGGTTATGGTATCTGGACGTATCAATAACGCTGAAATCGCTAGAAGTGAAACATTACACTTCGGTTCGATTCCACTTCAAACACTTCGTGCAGATATTGATTATGGCTTCGCTGAAGGCACAATCTATGGAAAACTTGGTGTTAAAGTTTGGATTTATAAAGGCGAAATACTTGGTAAAGTAAACCTCACAAAACAAATAGGAGGTAAAGACTAATGTTAATGCCAAAAAGAGTAAAAAGAAGAAAGGTTCAAAGAGGCAGAATGACTGGTAAAGCTACACGTGGCAACAAACTTGCTTATGGTGCTTATGGTCTTATTGCTACTGACCCATGTTGGATTACATCTAACCAACTTGAAGCTGGACGTATCGCAATCAATAGATGCTTCCAAAGAGGCGGAAAAGTTTGGATTGATGTTTTCCCTGACAAACCAGTTACAAAGAAACCTGCAGATACTCGTATGGGTTCTGGTAAAGGTTCTCCAGAATATTGGGTTGCTGTTGTTAAACCAGGCAGAGTAATCTTCGAAGTTCAAGGTCCAACTGACGAACTTATGATTAAAGCCCTTAAGAAAGCTCAATACAAGCTTCCTTGCGGTACAAAAATCATTAAACGTGAAGAAGCTCCTGCTACAGAGGAGGCTAAATAATTATGAAGAATTTAGAATTAACTTCACTTACAAATAGTGAACTTGCTGAAAAGCTTGTAAGTCTTAAATCAGAACTTTTCAATTTGAGATTTACACATGCAACAGGAAGCTTAACAAACTCAAGTGAACTTGCAATTTGCAAGAGAAATATTGCTAGAGTTAAGACTATAATTCGTCAAAGAGAATTAGGCCTTGCAAAAGCTCCTGAACAAAAGGAAACAAAAAAATCTACTAAAAAAACTGCAAAAGTCGATGCAGAAGTTAAAGGTTAAGGTGAAATATGGCAGACATAATTGAAAGAAATGAAAGAAAAACCAGAATTGGTGAAGTAGTTAGTAACAAAATGGACAAAACAATCGTTGTTCTTTTGAAAAACAAAGTTATGCATCCGATTTATGGAAAAACACTTAATCAATCAGCAAAAGTTAAAGCTGACGATCCAGAAAATCAATGTGATATTGGCGACACAGTAGAAATTACTGAAACACGTCCACTTAGCAAAGATAAGAGATGGAGACTCGTTAGAATTGTTGAAAAAGTAAAATAGTGAATAGGAGAAAGCAAATATGATTCAACCACAAACAAGACTTAGAGTTGCTGACAACTCGGGTGCTAAAGAAATTATGTGCTTCCACGTTGTTGGTGGTTCTAAAGTTAAAACTGCTAATATTGGAGACATTATTAAAGCTTCTGTAAAATCTGCAACTCCTGGTGCTAACATTAAAAAAGGTGATGTTGTTACCGCTGTTATTGTTAGAACTCAAAAAGGTGTTCGTAGAGAAGATGGCAGTTATATCAAATTTGATGACAACGCTGCAGTTATCATCAATTCAGAAGGTGCACCAAAAGGTACTCGTATCTTTGGACCTGTTGCTCGTGAACTTCGTGCTAATCCAAAATTTATGAAAATTATTTCACTTGCACCAGAAGTTTTATAAGGAGGAAGGATAATGAAAGTTAGTATTAAAACTGGCGATACCGTTCTTGTAAATTCCGGAAAAGACTCTGGTAAAAAGGGAAAGGTATTAGCAATTAAAGAATCTAAAAAAGGTGTTAGAGTCGTTGTTGAAGGCGTTAACATCGTTACAAAAGCTAAAAAAGCTAGATCAGCTCAAGATAAGAGTGAACTTGTTAAAATTGAAGCAGGAATTGATGTTTCAAATGTTAACGTAGTTTGCCCAACTTGTGGAAAACCAACACGTGTTAAACATGCACTTGTTGATGGTAAAAAAGTTAGAGTTTGTTCTTGTGGTGCAGTTCTTGACAAAAAATTTGTTAAAGATGCAAAAACAAAAACAACAAAAACTTCTGAAAAATCTGAAAAAACAGAAGAACCAAAGAAAGCAGTTAAGAAATCAACTGCAACAACAGAAAAAAAGTCGAAAACTACTTCAAAAGCTACAAATGAGAAAGCAACAAAAACAGCTGAAGCAAAGAAGCCTACAACTGCTAGATCTTCTCAAAGAGGAGTGTAATTTATGGCAAAAACAACTAAATCAACAGGTATCAGACTTAAAGATAAATACAACAATGAAGTTGTACCAGCTCTTTTAAAGAAGTTTGGTTACAAAAATGTTAATGAAGTTCCAAAAATTGAAAAAATTGTTTTGAATATGGGACTTGGCGATGTTAAAGACAATTCAAAAAGCTTTAATATTGCAGTTGATGAACTTGCAGTAATTTCTGGTCAAAAGCCAGTTGTTACAACAGCTAAAAAGTCTATTGCTAACTTTAAACTTCGTGCAGGTCAAAAAATTGGTGCAAAGGTTACACTTCGTGGTCAAAGAATGTACGAATTCATGGATAGACTTATTGCTATCGCTCTCCCAAAAGTTCGTGACTTTAGAGGTATTGATGCTACAACAGGTTTTGATGGCAGAGGTAACTATTCTTATGGTGTTAAGGAACAATTAATTTTCCCTGAAATTATTTATGATAAAATCGAGAAAATTAGAGGTTTCGACATCAACTTTGTTACATCAGCTAAATCTGATGACGAAGCAAGAGAACTTCTTAAATTAATGGGAATGCCTTTTAAGGCCTAACGAAATTTTAGGAAAGTAGGAGAAAAATAATGGCAAAAAAATCAATGATTAATAAACAACAGGGCACACAAAAATACAAAACACGTGAATATACACGTTGCTCAATTTGTGGAAGACCTCATTCAGTTCTTAGAAAATATGGTATTTGTCGTATTTGTTTTAGAGAACTTGCATACAAAGGTCAAATCCCTGGAATTAAAAAATCAAGCTGGTAATATAGGAGGAAAGAAAAAATGGTTAATGATTCAATCGCAGATATGCTCACTCGAATCAGAAATGCTCAAACAGCAAGACATGAAACTGTTTCAGTTGAAACTTCAATCATGAAAAAGTCTATCGCTCAAATCTTGCTTGATGAAGGTTACATTTCTTCATTTGAGGAAGTTGATAATGGCAAAACAAAAGACATTGTCATTACATTAAAATATGTTAATAAAAATCAAAAAGTTATTACTGGCTTAAAACGTATTTCAAAACCAGGTCGTAGAATTTATGCTTCATGCGAAGAACTACCAAAAGTTCTCAATGGTCTTGGAATTGTTATCGTTTCAACATCTAAAGGTGTTATGACCGATAGAGAAGCTAGAAAACTTGGAATTGGTGGCGAAGTTCTCGCCTATGTATGGTAAGGAGGAAAGGAAATGAGTCGTATAGGAAAAACTCCAATCGTCCTTCCTGCTGGTGTGACTGTAAGTGTTTCTGATGACAACTTGGTTACAGTAACTGGTCCAAAAGGAACTCTCACTGAGCAAATTACTGGTAATGTTAAAGTTACATTAGTAGAAAACGAAGGCAAAAAAGAAGTTTTGCTTGTTGCAGGCGATGAAAAAGCTGAAACTAACGCAAAACATGGTTTGTACAGAGCACTTGTTGCTAACTTGGTAACTGGTGTTTCAACAGGCTTTACAAAATCTATCACTATCAATGGTGTAGGTTACAAATGTGCTGTTCAAGGCAATAAACTTGTTTTAAATATTGGTTTTTCACACCCTGTAAATGTTGAAATTCCTTCAGATTTAACAGTTACTTGTCCAAACGCTACTGAAATTTTGGTAGCAGGCATCTCAAAGGTTCGTGTTGGTCAATTCGCAGCAGATGTTAAGGCCATCAAGAAAGTTGAACCTTATCATGGTTATGGTATTTACTATACCAATGAACATGTTCGTAGAAAAGAAATTAAGAAGACATCTGCAGGTAAGAAGTAAGGAGAAAAGATATGTTTAAGAAAATTAACAAAAACGAAGTTAGAAAAGCAAAGCATACTCGTATCCGTTATACTTTAAGCGGAACTGCAGATATGCCTAGACTTAATGTTTATCGTTCTATTAACGAAATTTCTGCTCAACTTATCAATGATAAGGAAGGCAAAACTCTTTGCTCAGCAAGCACTCAAGAAAAAGCATTAGAAAAAGAACTTGCAGGCAAAACTAAAGTTGAACAAGCTACTGAAATCGGTAAAGTTATCGGCGAAAGAGCTAAAAAACTTGGTATCAAAAAAGTCGTATTTGACCGCAGTGGTTATGCTTACACTGGCCGTGTTAAGAGTTTAGCAGATGGTGCTAGAAGCACTGGTCTCGAATTTTAAGGAGTGGGTTATGGCAGAAGAAATGGAAGTAAAAGTTGAAGAAACTGTTGAAGCTAAAGAAGCTGAAGCTGTTGAATCAACAGAAAACAAAAAAGAAGCAAATAACAGAACTCGTAAACCAAGAAGGGATAGCAATCGCCGTCCTGAAAGAATTTCTGATGGTTTGGAAAAGAGAATGGTTAACCTTAACGCAATCTCTAAAGTAACAAAAGGTGGCAAAACCATGCGTTATGATGCACTTATGGTTGTTGGTGACAAGAACGGTAAGGTCGGTATCGGTATGGCTAAAGCTCTTGACGTTACTCAAGCTATTGAAAAAGCAACACTTGTTGCTAAAAAACATATGATTACAGTTTGCACTGATGGAACAACTATTCCACATGACATCATTGGTAAATTTGGTACAACCAAGGTTATCATGATGACAGCTAAGGAAGGTAAAGGTATCATCGCTGGTGGTGCTGTTCGTGACGTTGTTGAACTTGCTGGTATCCGTGATATCACTACAAAACTTTATGGTTCAAACAACCCAGTTAACTGTGTTAAAGCTACTTTTGAAGGCTTGAAAGCTTTGAGAAGTGCTGAACAAATTGCAGCCCTTCGTGGTAAATCAGTTGAAGAAATTAGATAAGGAGAAGACGTAAATGGCAGAAACAAAGAAAACAACAGAAACAAAAACAGTTAAGTCTTCTGAAAAAAAGGAAACAGCAACAAAAACTGCTCCTAAAAAGACAACTACAGCAGTTAAAACTGCTACAGCAAAGGCTACAACTAAAACTACTGCTAGCAAAACAACAGAAAAAAAGGAAACAGCAACTAAAGCTACTACTGCTGAAAAAGCAACAGTAAAGAAAGAAACTGCTCCAAAAACTGCAACTAGCAAAGCTACAACAGCTAAAAAAGCAACAGCAACAAAAACTGCTGATGTTAAAGTAGAAGAAGTTAAAGTTGAAGCTGAAAAAGTTGAGAAGAAAGCTACTCCAGCTCCAAAGAAAGCAAATGGTCCTATGATTAAAGTTACTTTGGTTAAGAGTGGTTCAGGTAGACTTGAAAAACAAACAAGAACACTTAAGGCCCTAGGTTTAAATAAAACAAATTCATCAAACATCTTGCCTGACAACAAGGCGGTTCGTGGTATGATTTTCGTTGTTAAACATTTAGTTAGTGTTGAAAATGTATAATAAGGAGAACTCTTATGAAAATTAATGAATTGAAACCAGCTGAAGGTTCAGTTTCTAAGTCAAAAAGACTTGGTCGTGGTATTGGTTCAGGACTTGGCAAAACTTCAGGCAAAGGCCACAAAGGTCAAAATGCTAGAAGTGGTGGCGGTGTTAGACCAGGATTTGAAGGCGGTCAAATGCCTTTAATTCGTCAACTTCCTAAAATTGGCTTTACAAACAACTTCAGAAAGGTTTATACTACAATTAATGTTGGTGAGTTAGAAGTTCTTGACAATGGAACAACAGTTACTATTGAACTTTTGAAATCAAAGAACATCATTTCTAAAATCGAACCTTATGGTCTTAAAGTTTTAGGTAATGGTAACTTAACCAAAAAATTAAATGTTCAAGCTGCTAAATTTACTGATGGTGCAGCTAAAAAAATCACCGCAGCTGGCGGAACTATTGAGGTAAAATAATGTTTAAAACCCTTGGAAGTGCATTTAAAAATCGTGAACTTAGAAAAGGTATGCTAATAACACTTTTGTTGTTATTAGTGTATCGCTTGGGTTGTTTTTTGCCAACTCCAGGACTAAGCCCAGATTTATATAGTAACCTTAGCACAAATGATGCAACAGGATTATTGAGTTTACTTAACACAATATCTGGTAGTGCCCTTTCAAATGCGGCAATCTTTGCTCTTGGTGTAACACCTTACATCAATGCTTCTATTATTGTTCAGCTTCTTGCTGTTGCAATCCCTTCACTTGAAAGACTTTCAAAAGAAGGCGAAGAAGGTAAAAATAAAATTAATCTCATCACTAAAATTGTTGCCTTGCTTTTGGCTTTAGCTCAGGGTTTAGGTATCGTTTTAGGTCTTGGTGGAGATTATATTGTTCCAATTTTTGGCGAAAAACTGAAATGGCTTACCAGTGTGGTTGTTATTTTAATTTTGATGGCTGGCACATGTTTCACAATGTGGCTTGGTGATAAAATAACTGAACAGGGTATTGGTAATGGTTTATCTCTTATCATCTTTGTTGGTATTATCTCTACTGCAGCACAGTCAATCGTAAACGCAATTAAAAATATCCAATATAGTCTTGGATATTTGTGGGAACTTTTAGGTTTCCTTGCACTTGTTGTTCTTATTTTCTTCCTTATCGCTTTTATCGATATGTCAGAAAGAAGAATTACAGTACAATATACAAAACAAATTAAAGGTAACAAGATGTATGGCGGACAATCATCGTATATTCCAATGAAAATCAATGGAAGCGGTGTTATGCCAATCATCTTTGCATCAGCTATTATCACATTCCCATCATTAATTCTTTCTTTGTTCGGCAAAGATGCGACAAGTGGTGGATTCGCAGGCTGGTGGTTTAAATATCTTGGAACTGGCACAGTTCTTTATAGCATCTTAACTGCTGTATTTATTTTGTTTTTTGCTTATTTTTATGCACAAATTCAATTTAATCCAGCTGATGTTAGTTTAAACATTCAACAACATGGTGGTTTCATTCCTGGTATTCGTCCAGGCAAACCAACCACTGAATATCTTAAAAAAGTATCAAATAGAATTACACTTTTTGGTGCAATATTCTTAGCGTTCATTGCTCTTGTACCATCTGTATTGTTTTCAGCAGTTGCAGTTGGCTCACAAGGTCTTCTAAACTCTTTCACAGCAACCGGTATGCTTATCGTAGTTTCTGTTGCCATTGAAATAAGAGACCAATTAGAAGCACAGCTAATGATGAAAAGACATAAAAACATTTTATAACAACTAGATTTCAAAATAATATTTAAGGAGAAATTTATGAATTTTTTAATGTTCGGTGCACCAATGGCTGGTAAGGGAACATTAGCTAATATCTTAGCTGAAAAATACAACCTTCCAACAATTTCTATGGGTGAATTACTTCGTAACACAACAAATCCTACTGTAAAGGAATTCCAAGCAAGGGGAGAAATGGTTCCAATGCAAATCGTTCTTGATGTTATCAAAGAAAGACTTGCAGAACAAGATGTACAAAATGGATACATTCTTGATGGTTTCCCAAGAACTCCTGAACAACTCACTGAGTTTGTTAATCAAAAGATTGCAAATATTGATGTAGTTGTTGAACTTCAAGTTCCTTATGAAAGATTACTTGAACGTGTAACTGGCAGAAGAACTTGCAAGGAATGTGGTTACATTTACAACACAAGTTGGAACTTAGGTTATGAAACCTGTCCAAAATGTGGTGGCGAATGGGGCATCAGAAGTGATGATAACGAAGAAACTTATAAAAAGAGATATGATGTTTATCTAAAAGAAACATTACCAATTCTTGATTACTTCAAGAAAGAAGGCAAGGTTATTGTTGTTGAAGGACAAAAAGAACCTGAAGAAAGCTATCAAAACATGATTAATGCTTTCAAAGCAAGCGATATTGCTGGCCTTAAAGAATTTATCGAAGGCTAATATGATAAAAATCAAATCTGAAAAGGAAATCGAGTTAATGAGAGTTGCCGGCAAAATAACTGCTGGTGCTCTCGATGAGATTTCAAAATATATAAAACCAGGAATTTCTACATTAGAACTTGACAAAATTGCTAGAATGTATATAATTAATAAAGGGGCTAAACCTGCTTTTTTGCGTTACAATGGTTTTCCTTGTTCTATATGCACGTCAATAGATGATGTCGTAGTTCATGGTATTCCAAAATCTGATGAGATTTTGCAAGAAGGTCAAATAATTAGTATTGACCTTGGTGCAAGATATAATGGATTTTGCGGAGATGCGGCAAGAACATTTGCTGTAGGAAAAATTGATGACGATAAAACTAAACTTATTCGAGTTGCTAAGGAATGTTTTTTCAAAGCTATCAATAATTTGAAAGACGGTTCAAGACTTGGCGATATTGGGTATGAAGTTGAACGTCATGCTGAAAAATATGGGTTTAATTCAGTCCGTCAAATGGGAGGTCATGGAATTGGTAAAGATTTGCATGAAGATCCATTCGTTCCAATGTTTGGCAGAGCTGGAACGGGAATAAAACTTGAAGCAGGAATGACTATTGCTATTGAGCCAATGATAAATATGGGTTCATATGATATTGTGGTTAATGGCTGGGACGCAAGAACTGCTGATGGAAGCCCAAGTGCTCATTATGAAAATACAGTTTTAATCACAAAAACCGGAGTAGAGATACTCACAAAAACTGCAGATTTGGAGGCAAACAATCTTGAGTAAAGATGATGTTATTGAAACAGAAGGCGTTGTTGTTGAGGCTATGCCTGGTGCAACATTTAAGGTAAAAATCGCTGGTGGACATATTGTTACAGCATATTTATCTGGCAAACTCTGGAAAAATTTTATTCGTGTATACGAGGGCGACACGGTAAAATTAGAAATCAGCCCTTATGATTTAACTCGTGGCAGAATAATCTGGCGTAGTAAATAAATTCGAGGAGAAAAAACAATGAAAGTTAGACCTAGTGTAAAACCTATGTGTGATGGTTGTAAAGTTATTAAGAGAAACGGTAAAGTTAGAGTCATTTGTAGTAAAAATCCTAAACATAAACAAGTTCAGGGTTAGTTTTCTCTTTGGTTTTGTTTATGGAAGATGACATTTGGAAAAAACAAGACATTCCACTTGTCTAAATATCATCTTTCATATACAAAACTGTTTTAGATTATTTTAGGGAGCGGCAAAGAACAAAAAATTCTTTTCTTAAAATAATAAATTTAATTTTGTAAAATAAAAAATATCTGTGGAGGATAAAATGGCACGTATTGCTGGTGTAGATTTACCAAATGAAAAAAGAGTAGAAATCGGTCTTACATACATTTATGGTATCGGAAGACATACATCTAACATTATTTTAAAAGAAACTGGAATCAATCCAGACATTAGAGTTAAAGATTTGTCAGAAGAACAAATCGGTAAAATCCGTGAATATATGGATAAGAATTTAACAACTGAAGGTGAACTTCGTAGAGTTGTTAGCATGAATATTAAAACACTTCAAGAAATCAAATGCTATAGGGGATTAAGACATAAAAATCATCTCCCTGTTCGTGGACAAAACACAAAATCTAATGCTAGAACAACAAAAGGTCCAAAGAAAATTGCAACAAAGGCAAAAAAACAAATGCCTGGTAAAAAGAAATAGTTTTTAAAGGAAGGAAGAAAAATGGCAGAAAAGAAAGGAAAGAAAACTGCAACTAAAAAACGTAAAATTACAACTAATGTTGATAAGGGTAGAGTTTATATTCAATCTTCTTTTAACAACACTATTGTAACAGTTACCGATGCTGCAGGTAATGCACTCGCTGCATGTTCAGCTGGTGCTCTTGGTTATAAAGGTAGCAAAAAAAGCACACCATTCGCAGCTGGTCAAGCTGCTGAAAAAGCTGCTAAAATTGCTAAAGAATATGGTCTTAAATCAGTCGAAGTTTATGTTAAAGGACCTGGTAATGGTAGAGAATCTGCTGTAAGAAGTCTTGCAGCTGCAGACCTTGAGGTTACAATGATTAGAGATGTATCTCCAATCCCTCACAATGGTTGTCGTCCACCAAAACCAAGACGAGTATAATCGAAGGAGAAGATAATGGCAAAATATATTAATGCAGATTGCAGACTTTGCAGACGTGAAGGTACAAAATTATTCCTTAAAGGCGAAAGATGTACTTCAAAAAAGTGTGCTTTAGATAAAAGACCAGGCGTTCCTGGTGTTCACCCAACAACAAGAAAGAAACCATCAGAATATTTAACACAGCTTCGTGAAAAACAAAAAGTTAAAAGAGCTTATGGTTTGCTTGAAAAACAATTCCATCGTTACTATGAAGATGCTGCTAAAATGAAAGGTAAAACTGGTGAAACAATGCTTTCATTACTTGAAAGAAGACTTGACAATGTTTGTTACAGACTTGGACTTGGTGCTAGCCGTGCTCAAGCAAGACAAATTGTTAACCATACACACATTTTGGTTAATGGCAAATGTGTAAACATTCCATCATACCAAGTTAAAGTAGGTGATGTTATTTCTGTTAAAGAAACAAGTGCTAAGAGTGAACTTTTTGCATCAGTTAAAGAAGCAAGAGTTATCGTTCCAAAGTGGCTTGAATTTGATTCTTCAAAACTTGAAGGCAAAGTAACAGCACTTCCAGCACGTGAAGATATTGATCTTACAATCGCTGAACACCTTATTATCGAGCTTTACTCTAAATAATAATTAATTGGAGGAATTTTATGTTAGAAATCGAAAAACCAAGAATTGAATGTATTGAAGAAAAAGGCGGTTCTTATGCAAAGTTTGTTTTAGAACCACTTGAAAAAGGATTTGGTGTTACCATCGGTAACTCACTCCGTAGAATTTTACTTTCAAGTCTTCCTGGTTCAGCTGTTACTAATATTAGAATAGCTGGTGTTGATCATGAATTTATGGCACTTAAAGGTGCTAAAGAAGATGTTACTGAAGTTGTCCTTAATATGAAGGGATTAGCAGTAAAAATTGATTCTGACGACAAAAATTTTAAAAAGACATTAAAACTCAAAGCACATGGACCTTGTGTTGTTACAGCTAATGATATTGCTGATGATGACGAAGTTCATATTATGAACAAGAACATGTATATCTGCACTTTGGAAGAAGATGGCGACCTTGATATGGATATTATGGTTGCTCAAGGAAGGGGTTACGTTCCTGCAGATAAAAACAAAGATATGAGTCTTCCGATTGGTTACATTGCTATTGATAGCATCTATACACCTGTAAAGCGTGCTAGTTATGTCGTTGAAAACACTCGTGTTGGTCAAAACACTGACTTTGATAAACTTACTTTAGAAGTTGTTACCAATGGTACAGTTTCTGCAAAAGAAGTTGTAAGCTTGTCAGCAAAACTTATGAATGAATATAACTGTTTATTCATCGAACTTGTTGAAACTATGGCTAATTCTTCAATTTTGGTTAGTCGTGAAGAAGATAAAGTTCACAAACTTTTGGTTATGAGCGTTGAAGACATGGACCTTTCTGTTCGTTCTTACAACTGCTTAAAACGTGCTGGTATTAATACCGTTGAAGACCTTATTAAAAAGTCTGAAGATGATATGCTCAAGGTTAAAAATCTTGGACGTAAATCACTTGATGAGGTTATTCACAAATTAGAAAGTCTTGGGCTTGGACTTAAGACAAATGAAGATTAAGGAGAAGGGTTATGATTAAAAAATTAGGAAGACCTACTGACCAAAAACTTGCTATGGTTTCAAATCTTGCTTCAGACCTTTTATGGTATGGTCATATCGAAACAACTTTTGATAGAGCTAAATCTGCTTCAGCACTTGTTGAAAAGATTATCACTTTAGCTGTTGATTCTTATGAAGATGTTGTAACTGTTGAAAAATCAACTCTTGATAATAACGGCAAAGAAAAGAAAGTTTCTGTTTCAAAAGACGGAGTTAAAAAACTCAATGCAAGAAGAAAAATCATTTCTTTACTTTATGATAGACAAGAAAAGAGACAAAAAGGCGAAAAACTTGCTGCTTTTGAAGCTAGAACTCAAGGCATTGAAATGCCATTAGTTGAAAAAATCTTTGACGAATATGCTCCAAGATACGCTGAAAGAGCAAAAGATAAGGGTCAAAAAGGCGGATATACAAGAGTATTGAAAACCACAATTCGCCGTGGCGATAATGCACAAATGGCTATTGCTGAATTACTTAAATAATTTTAAACTACTGAGATTTCTCAGTAGTTTTTTATTGCAAAAAGGAGTAATTATGAGAAAAATAATTATTGGGCAAAAGTCTAAATGTGACTATAGAAAAACTTGTTATGGGATTGCTTTAAAGAACGATAAATTATTGGTTGTTTATAGTGAAAAAGAGCGAGATTATTCGCTTGTTGGAGGTGGAATTGAGATTAATGAAACACCGGAAATTGCCCTAAAAAGGGAGTTTATAGAAGAAAGTGGATACTTGGTAGAAAATTGCAAAGATTTTGTAAATATTGATTGTTTTTGGGTTAAAAGAAATGGTAAAACAATGGAAACAGATGCAATATTTTACTTTGTTAAGGTAAATGAATTGAATGTGCAAAAACCTACTGATGATTTCCATTTACCAAAATGGGTTAACATAAATGAAGCCATTGATTTGATTGAATATCCTTATTAAAAAGAAGCATTAAGATTGTTTATGTTAGAGAAACATCACATTGACTTTTTTGATTAATTTATATATAATTAATTACAATAGGAGTGTGGCTTGATGGCGATAATTAGTGATGAGCATTTTAAATTAGATATGCATGATACTAGATTAAATAATTTGCGTTTTAAATGCCAAGAAGATGAGAATAGTTGTAAATTGTTGGCTAAGAAATTGGTGTTTTACAACAGAGATGACGTTTTAGATATG
This sequence comes from uncultured Lachnospiraceae bacterium, assembly GCA_964646345.1. Lineage (GTDB taxonomy): Bacteria > Bacillota > Clostridia > Christensenellales > UBA1242 > RGIG1681. The sequence goes on along the minus strand of CAZYDU010000008.1, from coordinate 18,922 downwards.
CATTCAAATAGCATGTATAAGAAACAACCATACAATATTGAGATGCTTGAAAAAATTGAGTTTTTGGATAAAACGGAAATAGTTGATAGGATTGTTCCTGTTGATAGATGTTGGCTGGCTGTATTGATAAAAAATAAAACGACCAATGAACCTAATTTAAATAAAGTTATGTACATTTCTCCGGAAGGTAATGGATACCTTTCAGATGAGATAGAATCCGCTCTAAGTGGTTGTGTTCCTGAAAGTGTTTATCTAAAAGATGCTAGGGAAATACCGGGTGGTTTTGCGTGGCTTGATAAAAAATATCAGGACGGAACTCATGATGAGTTTATGAAAAAATATGTGCAAGCATCAAGGGATTTCATTGAATTATTAATGAATGGGTTAATTAAAAGTGTAAAAGGCGAATTACTCAACAAAGAGCTAGCAAGTAAAGAAAGAATTACGCTTGAAGAATTTACTAAAGCAGTTGAAACAGAATTTTACAAAAAAGTGCGTGGCGAAGATTTTTATATTTATAATGCTTTGGATATTATGCTTGTTGAGTTAGGTGCTGAAAGAGTTCTAGAACTATCTGAAAAATATTGCGGTAATTCAAGTGAAGAAAAACCGCAAAAAATCTAAATAAATACTAAAAAACAAATAAAAAGGAGAAAATATGGAATTAATTATAAAAAAATGTTTAAAATGTGGTGCAATGGTTGAAGTTCTTAAAGATTGTACTTGTGATGATTGTGGTATAAAATGTTGTGGGGAACAAATGAAAACCCTTGTTGCAAACTCGGAAAATGCTAGTTTTGAAAAGCATTTGCCAGTAGCTCATGTTAAGTTTGATATTGTTGAAGTGGAAGTTCCACATGTTATGGAAGATGACCACTATATTGAATGGGTGGCATTAGTTTCTGATAATGAGATTTGTAAGAAATTTTTAAAACCAGGCGAAAAGGCGGTTGTTACATTTGACTATATTGAAGGAACGAAAGTATATGCTTATTGCAACAAACATGGTCTTTGGGTTTCTGATGTAAAATCAAATTTAAACTAATTTTATATTAAAATGCATAATATTTGATGATTTTAATGAATCTTTTATCTAAATTTGCGTTTTATTTAAGTCTTGAATTTTTAGAATGATAAATATAGATTTTATATTATGTAAATATGAATATAAAAAACTTATAATTTAAAATTGTAAATAATTTCAAAAATTAAATCAATATTTACAATTTAATAAGTAAAAAAAGAATAATTAACATAATGTTAATTATTCTTTTTTGTTAACCTATTAATGCTATTGCAAAACCGCAGTAAATTAAAAGCGAAAGTATATCAATAATTGTTGTAATGAAAGGACTTGCCATAACAGCTGGGTCAAGTTTACATTTTTTTGCAATAAGTGGAAGCAAAGCTCCGACAAGTTTTGATAGTATTATAGTAACACAAAGTGATATTGAAACAACAAATGCAGACATTGAATTAACACCTTCAGTTCCAATTAAAAGTCCGTCTATCAACATGATTTTAGCAAAACAAGTAATGCCAAGAGTTAATCCCATAATGATGCCGACTCTTATTTCCTTCCATATAACTTTAAATGTATCTTTAAATTCTATTTCATCAAGAGCTATACCACGAATGATTGTTGCACTAGCTTGTCCGCCTGCGTTACCGCCCGCACCCATAATCATTGGAATGCAAGATGTTAGGATAATTCCGTAGATTCCATTAGACAAAATTGCTTCATTTTTAGCAATAATAAGTCCTGTGAAAGTTGCACTTAAAAGCAGAAACACTAGCCAGGGAACTCTGTTCAACCAAAGTGAAAATACATTTGTTTTTAAATAAGGTTTTTCGCTTGGTGTAGCACCAGCCATTTTTGAAATATCTTCAGTTGCTTCTTCTGTGATAACGTCAATAGCATCGTCAATGGTAACGATACCTAAAATTCGATTTTCTTTGTCAACGATAGGTATAGCTAAAAGGTCATATTTAGACAAAAGATTAGCGACTTCTTCTTTGTCGGTTAATGTGCTTGCGAAGATAAAGTTTTCTTGCATAAAATCAGATATCTTTTCGTCAAGCGAGTGAATCAAAATATCTCTTGCTGAAACAATGCCTAGTAGTTTCTTTTGGTCATCGGTAACATAGCAAGTATAAATGGTTTCTTTGTCAAGTGCTTGTCTGCGAATTTTTGCAAGTGCATCATTAACGGTCATATTTTCACGAAGCGTGATGCATTCTGGTGTCATGATTGAGCCTGCACTATCTTTTGGAAAACCTAAAAGTTTATTGATTATTTCACGATTTTCTTTTTTGGATACTTTTAAAATACGGCGAGCTACATTTGATGGCATTTCTTCGATAATATCAGCGGTATCATCAAGGAACATATCATTTATAATATTAGATAATTCGGAATCGGTAAATGCTTTAATAACAATTTGTTGTACGTCATTATCTAGTTCAACAAAAACATCACTAGCCAGACTTTTTGGTAAAATCCTAAAGATTACTGCAATTTTTTCATCATCGACATCATTAATCAGCTCTGCAATATCGACAGGTTTCATTTCAGATAGAATTGGTTTTAAATTTGCAAACTTTTTATTTTCAATATTATCAATAATTTCCAAAAGTTTTTCACGTCTACTTTCAACTTCGCCACGAATTAAAATGTCGTTAAAAATTTCTTTATCAATCTTATTTTCAATATCTTCAGTATCAAGTAAATGCTCAGAGAATTTTTTAAAATCAAAGTCATTGATATTATCAACTAAATATCTTTGAGTTTCGTTTGTGAGATAACAAAAAATATTTGCAAAGATTTCGCCAGAAAATTTTGATATTATGGGTATAAGTAAAGGTTTTTCAATTTTTTCAATTTCTTTAGCTAGAATTTCAGGCTCAAAATTATGCAATTCTTTTTCAAATTCTTCATAGTTTTGTTCTTCAAAAAGTTCAATTATTTTTTTAAAATCCATAACATTTCTCCTTAAAAAAAATTTCCTGCTAAAAGGGCAGGAAACAAAAAAATTCTATCTTACCCGTTCAAGCGTTAGCTTCAAAGGGCGGTGAAGTTACGTTAAATTTTCCCTTGTTTTGTTTCGAGAAAATTTGTTCAAACCAAATTAAAAAAGTCTCCTTCTTTAAACGGCAGTAACCCATATCCCTTTGGTAGCCTTACCTACCGAAATAAATAACAATATTATTATATTCTCTATTTTTTTTGTTGTCAATAAGTTATATTAAAATAATCGCTAAAATAAACTTATAAATTTAAATTTATTCCGACATTTATTTGTAAATTCGCTAAAAAGTAATATATAATAGCATTGTAGGTGAAATATGAATTTTGTAGAAATAATTTATAATAAAATTCTCGAAATGAGAAAAAGAAAATTTAGTTTAAATGATGTAGCAAAAGCGACAGGTCTTTCTTATGGTTTTGATAAACGTACGCTGGCTAAAACATTAGATGGTTTAGCTAAGAAGGGTAAACTTGGAAAATTAAAAAATGGAGACTATGTTTTAAACTTTGAGCCAGAACTTATCAAATGCACCTTGCTTGGAACAAGTAAGGATTATGCTTTTGCTAGGCCAGTAACAAAAGACAAGGATAAAGATAACGATATTTTTATTTCGGTTGCAAATCTTAACGATGCGTGCCATGGCGATATAGTTATGGTTGAAGTGGGGGTAACTGGAAAGGATAGAAAATATAAAAGGGAACTTCCTTTGGTTGCAAAAGATAAGCGTGAAGGCAGAGTTGTTCAAATTTTGGAGCGTGGCTATAAGGTTATTGTTGGTATAATGTCTATAAACGAAAATGGAGTTGCGACAGTTTTGCCTGACGATAGACGTTTCGGAGAAAGTGTTTATGTTGCTCCTGACGATATTAATGGTGCGAAAACAAATACAAAGGTTGTGCTTGATATTATTGACTATCCATCACCAATAAAAATGGCAAGGGGTAGAGTTCGTGAAATTTTGGGCGACCCAAATGATGTTAGGGTAACAACTTTATCAATTATTCGTTCATTTAATTTATTTGAAGAATTTCCAAAAGATGTGGAAGATGAAGCTAAAAAAGTATCTATTCCTGTTGAAAGTGATGATAAAACCAATAGAAAAGATTTCAGGAATAGGCTTATCATAACCATTGATGGCGATGATGCAAAAGATTTTGACGATGCAATATCAGTAACAAAATCTGGCGAAAACTACGAACTTGGAGTTTATATTGCGGACGTATCGCATTATGTTAGACCAAATTCAAAACTTGATGAAGAAGCATTTAAACGTGGGACATCTGTATATTTTCCAGACCATGTTTTGCCAATGCTTCCAGTTGAGTTATCTAACGGAATTTGCTCGTTAAATCCAAACGAAGATAGGTTTGTCTTAGCGGTTGAAATGTTGATTTCTCCAAGTGGTAAAATTTTGGATTACAAAATCAATAAAGGTATAATTAAATCTTCTTATAGAATGACTTATAAAAAGGTTACAAAAATATTGCAAGGCGATAAAGAACTAATAAATCAATACAAAGACCTTGCTCCAATGCTTTATTTAATGGCTGATTTAGCTAAAGTATTAATTGCTCGCCGTAATAATGCAGGTCAACTTGATTTTGATATACCAGAACCTGAAATTATTTTAAATAAAGATGGTACGGTTGCTGATATTCATAGAAAACCACGAGAGTTATCAGATAGAATCATTGAGCAATTTATGGTTTTAACAAATGAAGTTGTTGCTCGTCATTTTGATAACATGAAACTTCCTTTTGTATATCGTGTGCATGAAATTCCAACAACTGAAAGAGTTAATAAATTTAAAGCTTTTGCAGGTTCTTTGGGGCTTAAGTTTGGAACAAGTGGAAAAGAACCTAGTCCAAAAGATTTTCAAGCTTTGTTAAAGGAAAGTGAAGGTCAAGATTACTCAACAGCTTTGTCAAAAGTTATGCTTAGAAGTATGCAAAAGGCAAGATATGAAACCGAAAATTTGGGGCATTTTGGTTTGGCATTAAAAGATTATTGTCACTTTACATCTCCAATTAGAAGATATCCTGACCTAACTATTCATAGAATTATATCAGAAATGATTGATGGAAAACTAAACACAAAACGTGTTAAGGAACTTGAAGATTTTGTTATTAATTCCGCAGAACATTCAAGCACAACTGAAAGACAGGCTGAAGAAGCTGAGAGAACTGTTGATGACCAAAAGGCGACAGAATATATGTCAACCAAGATTGGCGAAGTGTTTGATGGTGTTGTTTCAGGAGTTTCTCCAAATGGATTTTTTGTTGAGCTTGACAATACAGTTGAAGGTTTTGTAGGGCTTGAAAGATTGCCACAAGGTCATTATGAATACAATGAAGCTCGTTATTCAATTTCTGGTGTAGGACAAGTTTATAAGATTGGAGATAGAATAAAAGTAAGGGTTGTTTCAACGGATATTGTTTTAAGACATGTAAATTTTGAGCTGGAAAATTTCCATAGAGATATAGATGAAACAAAAGAAGAAATGATTAGTGCGGTTGGATATAGAAAAGAAAAATATAAATCATCACATGATGGCGGAAGAAACCATAAAAAACAAGGTCAACGCCAGCATAAGAAAAATAGACGATATAAAACGCAAAGTTAATAAAAAATCCACGAATTTTCGTGGATTTTTGCTTGCTTTTCTAATTTATTCTTCATCTCCTGGTTGAGTTTGTTGTGTGGCAACCACATTGTTTCCCTTGAACCTATTATTTAATGAATGTGATTCAATGGTGTGTGTATTTCTATAATCAACAATATCGTGAACTTTATAAGCTTCGAGAGCACTGTTTAAGAAAGAGAATTGTTTTTTAGCTGAATTATGTTTTTCGAGATTTGTTCTATATTTTGAATAATTTGTTGCTTGTGCATCACTGATTTCAACTAACTGTTCTCCATTTTTACTTGTATATACCAAATAATGAGCTCCGCCTTTATGTCTTAAGCATTTTGGATTATCCAAAATTGCAGTGGCAAGGGATAAATCAAGTTTTGAGTCTTTAATAATGTTTAGGTTTTGGATTTGATTTGTAACAATTTCGTCTCCGTTCTTTTTTGCGATATAATATCTAATTAAAAGCTCGGTGGTAATATAGTTTATAATTTTATCAGTGTACTGAGATTGACGTTTTAATATTTCTTCATCTGTCATTTTTCCTAAAATTTCCCAGGTATTTGCAGGTGTTTTTGCATTTTTAATAAAACTATTCACACTCTCTCTAGAATTAATATTCCATGCAATAGGTAAAATAGGAATATATAAATTCAAAAGATTATTTCTGCTAGTCGATTTTGGATTTTGATTTTTTGTTAAATAGAAATGTAATTGTATTGGTAATCCGCTTTCGCAAGCAAAATAAACAAGACCAGAGATGTATGTTTTCATTGATTTTGTGCCATCGCTTGACTGACTATTGAAAAATTCGATATTATAAATAGGTCTCTCTTCAGGTGTGAAATCTGTTTTGATGCTTCCATTAGATGCATTTTTAGTTAGTTTACTTCTTTTACTTTCTTCCATAAAACCCCCTTTAGGTAATAATATTATAACTTATATTAAATATCTAGTCAATATGCTTTGTAAAAATAATTTAATTTGATATGTGTAAATTAATTTGAGTTTTTAGGTGTGTAAAATATTGATTTATTAAATTTTGTGTGTTATCATAGTTATATGAAAATAATAACCGAAAATAGGGAAGCTAGACATAATTATTTTTTAGAAGACTTTACAGAAGCTGGAATTGCTTTGGTTGGCAGTGAAGTTAAGTCTTTGCGTGCCGGAAAATGCAACCTTAAAGATAGCTACGTTATCATTCGTGGCGGGGAAGCATTTTTAATTAATGCATTTATTTCTCAGTTTGAAAAAACATCTACATTTGCTCCTGATGAAAGGAGAACACGAAAATTATTATTAAATCGAGCTGAAATTTTTAAGTTCGAAAAGAAATTAAAAACGCAAAATTTAACAATAATTCCCACAAAAATGTATATAAATGAAAAAAATAAGGTTAAAATTGAGATTGCACTTGGCAAAGGTAAACATCTTTATGATAAACGTAAAGATTTGATGAAGTCTGACCTTAAACGTTATGCAGAACGTCAAATAAAAATCGGTTAAGTTTTCAAAATATGGGGGTGACATGGTTTCGACAGGGAGATAGAAAAAATATTGTAAAGCGTGTGCGTAGCTCAAACTACGTAAAAAATTGGAAAAAAATAAATGCAGATACTAATTCTGACGCTACTAACGTAGCATTAGCAGCTTAATTTAGAGTTGCACGGCAGTCTAAACTTTCTCGCAGGGTTTAAATTGTTGTCAAATTATGCGAGTTGAGTAATTTTGATGTTGGTGCGAAATTTCTCGAGATTTAATCAACTGGCAAAATTGGATTTTGTTTATTTAGAAGATTTTGCAAGATAATAAAATAAACTAGTATACGTAGAAAGAATATTATTTCTCTCTTTGGACGCGAGTTCAATTCTCGCCACCTCCACCAAAATAGTAAACAATCGCTGTATTTTTGCGATTGTTTTTATTTGTAATTTACTTTATTTTTATGTTGTTTGACACAAGAAAACAGTTATTGAATTTTAATAAAATATAATATTAAATTGTAAAAATATATCTTAAAATAAAATATTTTTACAATTTAAATTAAATATTTATAAAAACAAAAGAGTTAATTACTTAACTCTTTTTCCTTGCAATATTTGTGTTGTCTTGGTTTCTTGATTGTAATTCCGGAATAGGGTGTTTTTTTGTTTCGTAGCGGTAGTCTGTTCCGAATTCTTTGATATGATTTTCGATAACCTTATGGCTAGGTAAACTCTCAACTTTTTTAATATTCATTTTTTGATATCTAAAGAAGTTTGCATTATCCGGAAGTTTGTTTACAACTTCATAATCTTCGCCAAGGCGGGTGTAGTTGATTGTTTTTGCAATTATTTCACGGACATATTCAATATTGCCTTCAAATTTTAGTAACTCTGGAAATTCTCCGCCTTCAGGGTAGAGTGCTTGCCATGGCTTGCCTTCGTATTTTAACAAAAGATTTGCGACATATTGCAAATGTCCGCATTCTTCCAAGTAATGTTTATAAAAAATTTCTTTAATTTCCTTGTCGGTTTCGTCCATGTAACAAGAGTAATACAAATAGCATTCGGTGTATTCATGCATAACCCAATTTTGTAGCGGGGTGCAAGTTGTGTCCATTAACGAACCGTATTCTGTGACATGTTCTTCTTCAATCATTGCAATTTCGGAGTAAAGTTTTCTGCCAAGCTCTGTAGGGTGGAAACCCGCAATATTCATATAATAATTCATTGTTTGTTGCTCGCCAGCTGTAATAATAGATGTTACAAGTTTTGTGAAAGGATCGGCGAGTTCGTGCGAAATATGGCGGTTAATTTCGTCATAAGGGTGGCGTGGTTCAGCAATCGTTGGGCGACCTGGAGTAATTTCTGTGTAGCCACCAGTTAATGTGTTTGCATCAATACCTTGCTCGCTTTCGAGAAGATTTGCGAAACGATACAAGTGGTCAAAATCTTCAAGTAAGGCAAAATTTAATGCATTTTTAACATAATCGTCTTTAACGTGGCGGGCGAGTATTGCTGTTAAATCTACTGCAAGTTGTTCATATCCAATAGTGGTTTCAAGGTCGGTTTCGTCAACTGGTTTGAGTCCTGAAATTATTTTTTGTTGTTGCTGTTCATGTCTTCTGATTAATGCTATATCACGTCTTAGGTCGTTATTGCTACAAGTTCTGTTAAATTGATGCAAAAACCAAGTTTGCTCAAATTCTGCACCATTAAGGAGTATTATTCTTGTTTTTGTGTATGGTGAAGTTGTGTTTTTATCATAAGGTGTTGGACTGTAATTACTTACACTAACGAATTCTCCAACTGGTACGGCATTTTTCTCTAAAAATGGGTTAATTTTATTCATTATTTGTTCTCCTTTTTACCATTTAATCATTGGCACTTAAATTGAAAATATTCATTAATTTATTAAGTAAAAGTGCAAATATGAAAATTTTATGATAAAATAAAAGAAAAAGGGACAAAATATGAAGAAAATTAAATTTATTGAACCTGATTTTACAAACTCGAATCTAAATATTTCGGCAACGATTGCTGAGTTTTTGGGTGCATCAAATAAGAATGCAATTATTCCCGAACTAAAAGGGGAACTTAATAAAGGTTATAAGAATGTTATTTTTATTTACGTTGATGGATTGGGAATTAATCCATTGAAAATTAATCTTCCAAAAACGCAATATTAAGAAAAAATATTCGAAATTTTTGGGTCATCACACATCACTTACAAAAGAAATGGAAGTACCGCTGATTTTAATTTTTAATAAATAAAACGCAATTTTTAATTTTATACCATATTTTATGTTGTAATTTTACGTAATTAAAATTGAATTTTATTAAAATAAAAAACGCAAAATACATGTAGAATTACGATAAAAACTATAAAATCCTATAAATATTTGCGTTAAATTATTTTATTGCGTAATTTTTATATATCATCTAAAATTTGCGTTTTTGTGCAATTTTTATTATATAAATTCTAAAAAATTATTTTTAAAATTATATTGACTAATCTAGTCAAAATTATTAAAATAAGGATTAGGTTTTATATCTAAATTTGCAGAGATGTCAGAGTGGTCGAATGTACCAGTCCCGAAAACTGGCATACTATCAGGTATCACGAGTTCGAATCTCGTTCTCTGCGCCAGAGTCGTATCCTAAGCGGGTGCGATTTTTTATTGGTTTAAGTTTGGTGTGTAATATATTGTTTGGGGTTATTTAAACAATAAAAAATATATAATTGTTTATAAATAAATTATTTGTAAGAAAATAATCTTTGGTATATAATAATTTTGGAAAAGGAGAAATTTTATGGATTATGTTTCATTATCTAATGGTGTAAAAATGCCAATTTTAGGTTATGGGGTTTATCAGGTTAGCAAAGATGAATGTGAAAGATGTGTTTTAGATGCATTGAAGGTGGGTTACAGACATATTGATACTGCACAAAGTTATTTTAATGAAGAAGAAGTTGGAAATGCGATAAAAAAATCGGGCATTTCCAGAAAAGAAATATTTTTAACCAGCAAGGTTTGGATTGAGCATTATGGTTATGAAGAATGTAAACAATCAGTTTTGGAAAGTTTAAGAAAACTTCAAACAGATTATATTGACCTAATGCTTTTGCATCAACCTTTTGGCGATACATTTGGAGCTTGGAGAGCATTAGTTGAACTTTACAATGAAGGGAAATTGAAAGCTATTGGCGTTTCAAACTTTGGTTCGGATAGACTTGTTGAATTTTGCTTGTTTAACGATATGAAGCCTATGGTTAATCAAATTGAGACCAATCCATTATGTCAGCAAGTGGAAGCAAGAAAATGGCTTGATAAATATTCAGTGGTTCATGAAAGCTGGGCTCCTTTTGGAGAAGGTAGAAATGGATTATTTGAAAATGAAGTGCTTAAAAATATTGGAAATAAATATAACAAAACTCCTGCTCAAGTTATGCTTCGCTGGAATATTCAAAGGGGGGTTGTTGTAATTCCAAAGTCAACGCATCTTGAAAGAATAAAAGAAAATTTTGAAGTGTTTGATTTTGAGTTAAGTCAAGAAGATATGCAGAAAATTGAAAAGCTTGACACTCAAAAAAGTTTGTTTTTTTCTCACTATGACCCTGAAATGGTTGAATGGTTTGCGAAAATGGTTGAAGAAAGAAAGCAGAACAAAGATAGTACGAAAGAAAAGAAAAACTGGTAATAATTGGAGAAAAAATGTATAACGAACTTACAGCTGTTGATATAAAGAAAATGAAAGAAGAAATTGCGTACCGTGCAACTGAACTTCGTCCAAAGTTGTCAGATGACGTGAAGGAAGCAAGGTCACTTGGAGATTTATCCGAGAATGCTGAATATAGAAGTGCAAGACGTGCTTTTGGTAGAAATGAAAGCAGGATTAGATTTTTGCAAAAAATGATAAGGACTGCAAAAGTTATTTCAACTGATTCAAAACCAGACGAAGTTGGATTGTTTGATAAGGTTGAAATTTTATATGAAGATACTGGAGAAATTGAAACCATAAGACTTTCAACAACAACAAGACTTGATTTGAATAACAGTGTTTATAGCAAAGAGTCGCCATTTGGCAAGGCAATACTGGGTCACAAGGTTGGAGATAGGGTATTAGTTAAAATTAGTGAAGATAACTTTTATTATGTGACAATAAAATCTTTAATGAAGGGCGAAGATGATGAAAGTATACCTTTGAATGGGTATTAATTCAAAATTTAAGGTAATAATATACAAAAAAGTTGAAAATAGAGAGAAAATGTCGGTTTTCTCTTTATTTTTTTTGTAAAATATGCTATCATTCTCACGTTACGTCTTTAGTGGCGTGGAAATTTTTGTTCTAGTTTTGGCTAGCAAAAATTAATATGGATATAATAAAAATAGGAGAAATTATGGAAGAAAAAATTATTGAAGAATGGAATGGTTTTAAAGGAGATGATTGGAAAAATTCTATTAATGTAAGTGACTTTATTGATAGAAACTACACCGAATATGCTGGTGATGACACTTTCTTATCGCCAATCACTGAAAAAACCAAAAAGGTTTGGTCAAGATGTGAAGAATTATTAGCTCAAGAAACAAAAAATGGAAACTGCTTAGATGTTGAAACAAATATTTTAAGCGGAATTAATGCTTTTGCTCCTGGTTATATTGACAAGGATAACGAAGTTATTGTTGGTCTTCAAACTGATAAACCACTTAAACGCATCGTTAACATGTATGGTGGCACAAAAATCGCTTTAAAAGCTTTGGCTGCGCATGGCTATGAACTTAACCCTGAAGTTTTGAAACATTTTACAACTTACAGAAAGACACATAATGATGGTGTTTTTGATGCATATACTCCATCAATTAGACGTGCTAGAAGCAATGGACTACTTACAGGTCTTCCTGATGGTTACGGCAGGGGAAGAATTATCGGAGACTATAGAAGAATTGCTCTTTATGGTATTGATAGACTTATCGAAGAAAAACATAATGATGTTGTTAGACTTGGAGACTTTTTGCTTGAAGATAATATTGATGAACACATTAGACTTCGTGAAGAAGTTAGTGAACAAATCAGAGCTTTAGAAGAAATCAAAAAAATGGCAGAAGGTTATGGTTGTGATATTTCTAAACCTGCAAAAAATGCTAGAGAAGCAATTCAGTGGTCATACTTTGGTTATCTTGCTGGTGCAAAAGAAAACAATGGTGCTGCAACTAGTATGGGTAGAGATGCAACATTCTTTGATTGCTATATTGAAAGAGATTTAAGAAATGGTACTTTAACTGAAGCTGAAGCTCAAGAACTCATTGACCAATTTGTTATTAAACTTAGATTAATCAGACACTTAAGAACACCTGATTATGATGAATTGTTTGCAGGCGACCCTACTTGGGTTACTGAAAGTATCGCAGGTATGATTAACGAATCAAGAAGCTTGGTTACAAAATCTTCATTTAGATTCTTGCATACTTTAATTAATCTTAATCCTAGTGCAGAACCAAACTTAACAGTTCTTTGGTCAAAAGGTTTGCCAGAAAACTTTAAAAAATATTGTGCTAAGATTTCAATCAAAACAGATTCAATTCAATATGAAGGCGATGATACAATGCGTCCACACTATGGCCATGACTATGCAATCGCTTGTTGTGTTTCTTCAATGAAAGAAGGCAAACAAATGCAATTCTTTGGGGCTCGTTGCAACCTTGCAAAATCACTTTTATATGCAATTAATGGTGGCGTTGATGAACTTTCAGGCAAACTTGTTATTGAAGGAAAAGAAAAGAATACAGAAGAAATTTTAAGCTATGAAGATGTTCGTGCAAGATATTCTGATATGTTAAAAACTATTGCTAAAATCTACGTTGATGCAAATAACATCATTCACTTTATGCATGATAAATATGCTTATGAAGCAAGTCAAATGGCACTTCATGACACAGATGTAGAAAGACTCATGGCTTTTGGTGTTGCAGGATTTTCTTCAGCAGTTGACTCACTTTCAGCTATTAAATATGCAAAGGTTAAACCTATTAGAAATGAAGCTGGAATTGCTGTTGATTTCGAGATTGAAGGCGAATTCCCAAAATATGGAAATGACGATGACAGAGTTGATAGCTTGGCTGTTGAACTTGTTCAAGAATTTTTCAATGATATTGATGTACACCCACTTTACAGAAATGCAAAACCAACTTTATCACTTTTAACTATCACATCTAACGTTATGTATGGTAAAAAGACTGGTAGCACTCCAGACGGAAGAAAAGCAGGCGAAGCGTTTGCTCCTGGTGCTAACCCAATGCATGGCAGAGATTCAAGCGGTGCGTTAGCATCTCTTAACTCAGTTGCAAAAATTCCATTCTTTGGTTGTTGTCAAGATGGTATTTCTAACACATTCTCAATCGTTCCAGATGCTCTTGGTAAAAATGAAGAAGACCAAATTTCAAACCTTGTTTCAATTTTGGACGGTTATTTTGCTCAAGGTGCACAACACATTAACGTTAACGTTTTAAATAGAGAACTTTTGATTGATGCTATGAACAATCCTTGGAAATATCCAAATCTTACAATTCGTGTTTCTGGTTATGCTGTAAACTTCAACAAACTCGACCGTGCTCATCAAGAAGAAGTTATTGCTAGAACATTCCATACAAAAAGATAGGAAAGTTATGAAAGGAAAAATTAGTGATATTGAAACAATGGGGCTTGTTGATGGACCTGGCATGAGACTAGTTTTGTTTATGTCAGGTTGCAAACTTAGATGTTTGTACTGTCATAATCCTGAAACTTGGACTGATGCAAATTCAAAGGAAATTACCCCTGAAGAAGTCTTAAAGATGTATAAAAAATACTCGGGCTACTATGGTAATAGTGGTGGTGTGACTTTTTCAGGTGGTGAACCACTTTTGCAGAGTGAATTTGTTTTGGAAACCATAAAATTATTAAAAGAAAATAACATTCATACTGCGATTGACACTGCTGGTGTTGGAGAAAATTACGAAGAAATACTAAAAATTGTTGACCTTGTAATTTTGGATATAAAAGCGGTAGAAGCAGATGAGTATAAATTTATTACTGGCAGAGAGATTGAAGAATTTAACGTCTTTTTAGCTAAGTGTAAAGAGTTTAATAAAAAGTTATGGTTAAGGCAAGTTATTGTTCCAAATATAAATGATGATGAACGACATGTTCTTTTGCTAAAAGAATTTGCGAAAAATATTCCTAATGTTGAACGAATTGAGCTTTTGCCATATCATTCCATGGCAAAGCAAAAATATGAAAAGCTTGGCATTAACTATAGACTTGCAGATACTTTAGATATGGATAAAACTAAATGCAAAAAACTACAAGATTTATTAAATAAAAAAGCGTAGAATTGAAATCTATGCTTTTTTTCTTGCTAAATTACCAAGTGTTTTATATAATCTTAGTGCTAGGAGAGTGATTATGAGACTTTTTTTATGTTCAAATTTTAAAATGCTTGCTTGCAAATTCTTGCCAAAATTTTTTGATATGACAAAAAAGCATAATTGCTTGCTTGTTGGTTATGCCGATGAAGATAAGGATTTTTATTCTGAATCTAATACTATCTTTTTGGAAGATTTAGGTTTTAAAGTTTTTCATTTAGATGAAAATTACAAGTTTAATGATAAGTTAGATATGATTTATGTTAAAGGCGGAAATGTAACCCAGCTTTTGCATTATTTAAGAAAATATAATCAATTTGAAAAAATTAAAAATCTTGTGTTAAATGAAAATGTTTTATTTGCGGGGCAGAGTGCAGGAGCGATAGTTGCAGGCAATGAAACAGAGTGGACTCTTGCTAGCGAACCATACGATTTTGATATAAAATCCGAATTTGGCGAAAATTCTTTATTTGGTTTTGAGTTTATTAATAAAATAATTTATGTGCATGCGAGCAAGTTTAGATTTGCCTTTGGCAATGAAATTGAAAAGGCAGGGAGAAATGATTTTAAGGTTTCAAATGATTTTTTCTATAAAGCTTATTTAAAAGAAAGAAGTGTTAATAAGGGCAAACCTTTTATAGTTTTGAAAGACAATGAAGCTTTCATAAAAATTGATGATTACGAAAGAAAAGTTAGGCTAGATTGGTCAAAGTATCCAGTATTAAATGAATATAAAGTATTTTAATTCTATGCAATAAAAAACTCGACATCTTTAATAGTTTGATTGGAAACTATCAAGGTTGCCGAGTTTTTTACATGTCTTCATAAAGTTCAAGGTATTTATTTGCACAATCACGAATATCAAAACTTTTTGCCATACCCGATAAAATATACTTTTGCATTTTTTCTTTATTATTGAAATCGTAAAAAGTTTTATCTAATAGGTCAGAAAGAGTGTTTTTATCGTAATCGTTAAACAAATAACCATTGCCGTTTTCAAGTTTATAGTCTGTAATATTATCTTTTATTCCGCCGGTTTCAAAACAAATAGGGAGAGAACCATATTTGTTTGCTATTAGTGGACAAAGTCCGCATGGTTCAATGCTAGATGTGTTTAGCAAGAAATCGCTTGAAGCATAGATTTTTTTTGCAAGATGTCCGTTATATCCAATGAAAATTTTAACGTTTTCAGGGTATTTTTCATTTAGACTTCTAACGTAGTTTTCATAGTCTGGAGAAACTGTTCCGGTTGCAATGATTTGCACTCCTTTTTGAATGAAATTATCCAAAATTTGAGATAATAGGTCAAAACCTTTATGTTCTGCCATAAATCCAACAAATGCATAAAGCGGAATGTCTTTATTCACAGGAAGTCCAACTTCTTCTTGAAGTTTAAGTTTGTTTATGAATCTTTTATCCAGTGAATTTTCATCAAATGTTTGGTAAATTGTAGGGTCGGTTGCTGGATTATAAAACTCATAGTCAATGCCATTAGTGATGGCTGAGAGCTTATGTTTGCATTGTTTTAACACATCTTGAAGTCCAAAACCTTTGTAAGTATTCAAAATTTCGTCCATATAATTTTGGCTAACTGTTACAATTTTATCCGAACAAAGCATACTTGCTTTCATAATATTAGCTTCTCCAAAGAAATCAAAAAGATAAGCAAATTTATCTTCAACTCCCAGCAAGTCTTTAACGATTGCAAAGTTATTTTTTCCTTGATAAAGCAAGTTGTGGATATTTAAAATCGTTTTTATATGTTCATATCTTGGGTTTGACCATTCTAGAATCTTTAGAAACGTGCAAACCATGCTTGATTGCCAGTCATGAGAATGAATTATATCTGGATAAAAACTTATAATAGGGAACATATCTAAAACTGCTTTGCTGAAGAAACTAAATCTTTCAACATCATCGTCATAGCCAAATAATTTTTCTCTATCAAAATAGTGCTTGTTGTCAATAAAATAATATGTTATGTTGTCTTTTTCAAATTCGTAAATCCCACAATATTCCTGTCGCCAAGACAAGTCAATGGTTCTTTCTCCCGCAAGTTTAAATTTTGATTTATACATCTCAGGGATAGTTGAATAGTATGGAAGAACAACTCTAACATCAAGTCTAGGATTTTTGCTTAAATATTTTGAAAGGGCATAGCACATATCTGCAACTCCACCATTCGCACAAAAAGGTAAGCATTCAGCACTAGTAAAAAGTATATTTAATTTATTATCTTCGCTCATAAATCCTCATTATTTATCTAATTTTTTTAGTATTACAGAAGTGTTTGCTGGCAGTGTTAATCTGATTGCGTTTGATTTTCCATTTTTATTCATTATAGACGAATACATTATTTCGTTGAGCTCGCCTGTGCCACCAAATTCAGCATTATCCGAACTAAATATTTCAATGTATGCTCCAGGTTCATCAACTCCCAAAACATAATCCGGCAGGCGGTAAGGTGAAAAATTGCAAATACAAATAAGATAATTTCCGTTACTGTCATAGCGTTTGAAGGCATTTACGCAATTTAAATTATCATCTCTAACGAGCCAAACGTAGCTGTTTTTGTCATAGTCAAGTTCGTATAATTCTGGAGAATTTGCATAAAGTCTATTAAGTTCTGCAACGAAATGCAATAGTTTTTTATTTTTATCAGCTTTCATTAAAATAAAGTCAAGTGGTTTATCATAACGCCATTCATTCATTTGACCAAATTCGCTACCCATGAAAGTTAGCTTTTTGCCTGGGTGCATAAACATGTAAACATAAAAAGCACGGCAAAGACTAATCTTTGTTGCAAAATCGCCATTCATTTTGTTCATAAGTGAATGTCTGCCATTTCCAACTTCGTCATGGTCAACTGGCAAAATATAATTTTCGTCAAAACAATAGTCTAAAGAGTGGGTGATGATGTTGTGATGATATTTTCTAAAATGTGGGTCCATTGAAGTGTATTCCCAAATATCGTTAATCCAGCCAATATTCCACTTAAAGTTAAAACCAAGACCGCCAACGGTTGTTGGTCTTGTGACTAATGGGTAACCCGTTACTTCTTCTGCAATCATTATGGCATTTGGAAACTCTCCAAAAACAGTGTTATTGAGTTTTTTAATAAATTCAACACCTGCATAGTTAATGTTATTTCCGTTTGTGTTTGGTATCCATTCATCTGGGTTTCTGCAAAAATCGAGATAGAGTATTGATGAAACCGCATCAATTCTAAGTCCGTCAAAATGGAATTTTCTTAAGAAAAACATAGCACTTGAAATCAAAAATTGCACAACATAAGGATTTTCATAGTCGAAAATTCTTGTGCCCCAAGCAAGCTGTCTTTTTCTATCCCACTTTGGGCTTTCATAAAGACAAGAGCCGTCCCATTCGGTCAAACCAAAATCTTCATCAGTTAAAAGTTGTTTTCTAATGTCTCCATTGGTTTCGGCTGAGTCAAAATGTCCAGGAACCCAATCTAGTATTACACCAATGCCAGCTCTATGGCATCTGTCAATAAAAAACATTAAATCTTTTGGAGTGCCAAACCTATTGGTTATTGCAAAATAATTTGTAACTTCATAGCCCCAAGAGCAATCAAGTTCAAACTCGGTTATAGGTAATAGCTCGATATGTGTATAACCAAGTTCCTTGCAGTAGTTTACAAGACTGGCAGCATATTCTCTGAAAGAAAGGAAGTTGCCGTTATTGTGTTTTTTCCACGATAGTAAGCAAACTTCATAAATATTCATTGGAGACTTTAAATGGTCTCTTGATTTTAAATTATCTAAATAGGCTTGGTCATGCCATTTATAGCCATCTACATTATAAATATATGTTGAAAAATCCTTGTCACTGTCAAGGTTTTGAGCATAGAAAGCAAATGGGTCGGTTTTTACAAGCTCATTATCATATTTGTCAATGATAATGTATTTATATTTTTGCATTTCTGTTGCACCAGCAACGAAAGTTTCCCAAATATTAGAATTTGTATACCTTGTTAGTGGATTTGCGATTTTGTCAAAGTTGTTGAAATCTCCAGCTACAAAAATTTCTTTCGCATTTGGAGAATAAACTCTAAAATAAACACCTTTAATACCGTCCTTTTCTCCCAAATGGCTTCCAAAAAATTCATAAAGTGTGCTATCTTGACCGTTATTTATGCTTTGTATTCGCTCGTCTATGTTCATTTTTCTTAACTTTTCCTTAATATTATAAATAAAACTATAAGTATTATATCAAATAAAATTATAGTTGTCAAATTTAAGCTTGTAGTATTTAACCCTGGGGTATTTTAACGAAATATCAAAAGTGAGATTATATTTAGTGCATTTTTATTTTTATTTTGATATAATGTTATTATTGGAATAATATTCTTGG
>CAZYDU010000007.1:0-47192 GCA_964646345.1 uncultured Lachnospiraceae bacterium | reverse complement strand
TCAATCTTGTTCCAAGACTTTATGATGCAACCGAAGGACAGGTTATTGTTGATGGGGTAAATGTTAAAGATTACACAAAAGAACAACTCAATGATAAAATTGGTTATATTTCACAAAAAGCAGTTTTATTTAATGGCACTGTTAGGTCAAATGTAACTATGGGTGAGAAAAATGGTTTGAAACCAAACGAAGAAGAAATAAAGAAAGGTTTAGACATTGCTCAAGCTAATTTTGTATATGATTTGGCTGGGGGACTTGATGCTGAAATTAACCAAGGTGGAAAGAATGTTTCAGGTGGTCAAAAACAAAGAATTTCCATTGCACGTGCAATAGCAAGAAATCCTGAAATTTTGATTTTTGATGATAGCTTTTCAGCACTCGATTATAAAACTGATAAAAATTTACGTAATGCAATAAAAGAGCAAATTTCTGATACAACATGTTTAATTGTTGCTCAACGTATTGGTACAATCAAAAACGCTGACAAAATTATTGTTCTTGATGAAGGTCGAATTGTTGGCGAAGGTAAACACGATGAGCTTATGAAAACATGCTCAGTTTACAAAGAAATTGCATTTTCACAACTTTCAAAGGAGGAACTCAAAAATGCCTAATATGCAACAAAGGGGTAAACCCCAAAAAGCAAAAAATATGAAAAAATCCTTTGGAAGACTTTTTAAATATTTAAAATCATTTATGCCACTAATAATCACTTCAATGACACTGATTATTATAAGTACAATTATCAGGCTTGTTGGTCCAAATAAAATTGGGGAATTGACAAATATTGTTTCAGATTCATTGCTTGGAATTCCTTATGAAATGTCTCAAATTTGGAAGATAGGTATACTTTTAATTGTGCTATATGTGTTTGGTGCAGTCTTTACTTATATTTCGAACTATTTAATTGGACGAGTTTGCTTTGTAATGAGCAATAAACTCAGAAACGAAATTCAAGAAAAAGTTAACAAACTTCCATTAAAATATATTGATAAAGTTCCTTATGGCGATATTTTATCAACGGTATCAAACGATGTTGATACTATCGGGGAAACTCTTTATAATAGTGTTTCAAGCTTGGTGGGTGCAATAATCTTATTTATTGGTTCGCTTGTGATGATGTTTATAACAAACTGGATTTTAGCACTTTGTGCAATCGGTTCGGCTTTGTTGGGTTTTGCTTTAATGATATTAATTGTTAAACATTCTCAAAAATACTTTATTGAACAACAAAACAAAATTGCAGAAATTGATGGTGTAATTGAAGAAGTTTATGCAGGTCAATCGGTTATTAATACCTATAATGCAAAAGATGAAACTAGAGAAAAATTTGAAAAAGTTAACAAAAAACTTTATTCTGTTGGTTGGAAATCTCAATTTTTGTCAGGTGTTATGCACCCAATTATGAGTTTTGCAGGAAACCTTGGTTTTGTCGTTGTTTGTGTTGTTGGTGCAATTCTGTTTTCAAAAGGTAAGATAGGTTTCGGCGTTATCACATCATTTATGATTTATGTTAGACTTTTTACAAACCCACTTTCGCAAATTGCTCAAGCAATGACAAGTATTCAAACTGCAGCTGCTGCAAGTGAAAGAGTATTTGACTTTTTGGAAGAAAAAGAACTTGAAGATGAATCACATAAAAATGTTGAAATCCCTGAAATAAAAGGTAATGTAGAAATCAGCCATGTTAAATTTGGTTACTCAAAAAATAAAGAAATTATCCACGACTTTTCGGTTGATATAAAAGCTGGACAAAAGGTTGCGATTGTTGGACCTACTGGTGCTGGAAAAACAACAATAGTAAATTTATTGATGCGTTTCTATGAAATTAATTCGGGCGATATAAAAATTGATGGGATTTCAATATATGATATGCGTAGAGACCAAGTTAGGGATATTTTCTCAATGGTTTTGCAAGATACATGGTTATTCGAGGGAACAATCCGTGATAATTTAGTTTATAATAAAGAAAATGTATCAGAAGAAACACTTGATTTGGCTTGCAAGGCTTGTGGACTTGAACATTTTATAAAAACGCTTCCAAATGGTTATGATACAGTTTTGTCTGATGAAACCAATGTTTCAGTTGGTCAAAAACAGCTTTTAACCATTGCAAGGGCTATGATTCAAAACACTCCAATGTTGATTTTGGACGAAGCAACATCTAACGTTGACACTAGAACTGAAGAACTTATTCAAAAAGCAATGGATAAGCTTACAAAAAACAGAACAAGCTTTGTTATTGCTCACAGACTTTCAACAATTAAAAATGCTGATGTAATTCTAGTGTTAAAAGATGGCGATGTTATCGAATCTGGAAACCATAAAGAATTGATTGCAAAAAATGGATTCTATACAGAACTTTATAACAGTCAATTTTCTCTTGAAGGTTGTGACTTAATCGATTAGAAAATTTATGCTTTGAAAAGTTAATAGCTTTTTGAAGCATATTTTTTTATGTTCGCTTTTTAGTTGCTTTAAATGCAAAAAAAATATAAAATAATTATATGGAAGAATTTAATTCAACTTGTCCAAATTGTGGAAGTGATTTGTTTTATAATCCTAGTACGGGTTCGCTCACATGCAAATATTGCGAATCTAGTTTTTATTTGCCAACTTCTAGGAAAAATGCGGTTATTGTTAGGCAATATAATGCCGGTTTTCACCCAAGTGTGTTTAATAAAAATTTGAACAGCTATAAGTGTAAAACTTGCGGAAGGGTCTATTTTATGACAACTGAAGGTCATTCTTCAAGATGTCCAAATTGTGGTAATAGTGAAATAGAGTTGGTTGAAGAACCGGGTTTTTGTGCTGATGGTGTAATACCATTTAAAATCACAAAAAAACAAGCATCAGAAGTCATGCAACAATATTTGAAGTCTAATCCAAAAGTTCCAAAAGAATTAAAAACAATGGCAAAAGAACAAAAAATGATGTCGGTGCTTATTCCGGTTTGGAATTTTTCGTTCAATTTGTATGCAGATTACAGTGCTATGGAATCGATTGTGAAAAGAGATAGTTATGATAACTTCTACACACTTCATAATCCTATTTTTGGAAATAAGGAAAAACGCATTGAATCTATGGACGAATGTGCAACTGAAGGCGAAGAAGAAGACTTTTTGGATTTGTTTGATGAAAAAGATTATGCGAATATTGTTCCATATTGTCCTGAATATTCCTTCGGTTCACGTGTTGACCCAATAACAAAAAACATTCATGAATTTCATCTTAAGGTTGTTGAAAAAGCAAAATCTGATTTTGAAAGAGAAATTAAGCGTGAACTTTTGGCAAGAAAAAATGACACGCATGACATTACAGTTTCTTGCAAAGCTGATGATGTTTTCTTTAATTTTACGTATGTGCCTGTTTATTTGAATGTGTTTAAATATAAAAATAAAATTTACAAAATTTATGTTAGTGGAACAACGGGAAAGGTTAAAGGCAAAACTCCTGTTTCAACATGGTACAAAGTTAAAAAAGTATTAAGAATTGCTGGAATTGGCATTTTGATTGCTTTAATTTATAAATTATTCAAAAAATAAAGACTAGCTTATGCTAGTCTTTTTAATTCGTTTGCAATAAGTTGTTTAAGTTTGGTTAGTTCTTCTTTTAAGGTTGATGCTCCGGCTGTTATTCCAAACTTGGTTTTGTTATTGTATATTAACTTTTGTTTTGTTAGTTCGTCTTTCCAAGTAGTGATATCTTCAATGAAAATGCTAGGGGTGTGGTTATTTACATTATAAAAAAGTTCTAATGAGTTGCTTGAATTTTTACCGCCAACAACAATCATAATATCGCAAGTTTTTGCTAAGTTTATGGACGAAATATTGATAGATTTTTGAGCAAAACAAATTGATTTGTTAACTATGAGCTTAGAGTTTGTTTTAGAACAAATTTTAGTTATTTTGTTTATTAATTCGTCAGCTTTATTTTCGTTAAATGTGGTTTGACAAATCAAATAAAATTTGTCTTTTTGGAATTTATCTAGTTTAAAAACATCTTCTTCATCTTCAATTAATATGGGTTCGTTTTGACACCAGCCAATAGTTCCAAAAACCTCAGGATGAAGCTTGTTATTTTGTTTTCCATACTTTCCGATTATTACAATTTTATAGCCTTGCTCGCTAAAGTGGAGAACTTGCTCGTGTATTTTTTTTACATTGTTGCAGGTGCAGTCTGAATAGTTTATATTATTAGCTTCTAAAAACTCATATGTTGCTGGTGGTTCGCCGTGTGCTCTTAAAACTAAATGTGAGCCTGCTTGCAACTGCTCTAGGTTATCTATTATAGAAATACCCAAATTGCATAGTTTTTGGTTGACGTTTTTGTTATGTACAATTTCTTTAAAGAGTGTAACATTTTTGGTTTGAGATAATTTTGTTGCTGTGTCTATTGCATTTTTACAACCTGCACATAGTCCGCAAATATCAGCTATTTTTACATTTTCCATAGTAAGATAATAATAGCATGATTGTATAATTAAAACAAACATTTTATTCTTAATTCATTAAATTGCCAAATGAAAGGAAAGTAGTTATAATGAAATTGTTAGGGGAGAATATATGATTAATTCTAGTGTTATATTGCAAAAATATGGAGAAGACGCAAAAAATAAATTTGATAAAATTCAAGCAGAATTTTGCAATCTTTACAATGATAAAATGATTATAAAAGATTCTGAAGATATTGCAAATTTGCTCATTGATTTGAAATTAGATATTGACAGTGTTTGTGCGGGTTTTGCTTATCCGTTTGTTTTGAATGATAATGATTCCAAAAAAATTGCAAAAGATTTTTCTGGTGTAACGAAAATTATTAATAGTTTGCTTGTTGTTGATTATTATTCAAAAGATTACACGGACCCTAATGGGCTCAAGGAAATGCTTATTGCAATCACTGGGGATATTCGAGTTGTTATTGTCAAATCAGTTCAGATTTTGATTGAAGCTAGAAAAAACGCTAAAAAAACAGACTCAGAATATGCGGTTGAATTGTTTAAACTTATTGATGATATTTATGCACCGATTTCTGCAAGGCTTGGCATATCAGAAATAAAATCCGAGCTTCAGGACCTTTCTTTTGAGTTTCATCACCCAGCAGAGTTTGCTAAGTTAAAATTTGATGTCGCTCATGAAACCAGGGCAAATGTTCATATGATGAATAAAATAGTATCTACTATTAAAAGTTTGTTAAAGAAAAACAATATTGAGTGTGTTAGCTATGGGCGAATCAAGCACTTGTCTAGTATTTATAAGAAAATGACAGAAAAAGATTTGAGTTTGAATAATATTTATGATATTGCGGCTGCACGAATTATTGTAAAAAACATGAGTGAATGTTACTCGGCTTTGGGTATTGTTCATGCTTATTTTACGCCTGTTGATGTAAGGTTTAAGGATTATATTGCACACCCAAAACCAAATGGTTATCAAAGCTTGCACACAACAGTTTATTTTCAGGACGAATTTTTTGAAATACAAATCAGAACTGAAAAAATGCACGAATTTGCAGAATACGGTGTTGCCGCTCACTTTTTATATAAAGAGCATAAAAGAAGTTTTGCGGGTCTTGATAATAAACTTTTGGAAATTAGAAAAATTCTTGAAAACAAAGAAGAAATGTCTGCGGATAGAATTTTAAAAGAACTTAGCACAGATGTATATATCGGCGAAATTTTTGTTAGAACGCCAAAAGGCAAGGTTGTTAAACTTTTAGAAAATGCAACACCAATAGACTTTGCTTATGCAATTCATTCTGATGTTGGAAATAAGTGTGTTGGTGCAAAAGTTAATGGTGTGATGACTCCAATAACATCGACCTTGGCAAATGGCGATATTGTTGAAATTATAACATCTCAAAACTCAAAAGGGCCTTCGAAAGATTGGCTTAAAAAAGTCAAGATGTCGTCAACGCGAGATAAGATTAATTATTTCTTTAAAAAGCAAATGAAGGAAAGTAATGTTAAGCTTGGCAGGTCAATGATTGAACAATATGCAAAAGCAAATGACATTGCATTGTCGTCACTTTTAAAGGACGAATATATAAGTGTTATGCTAAAAAAAGGTGCTTATTCAACCTTTGAAGAAGTTTGTGCTGGTGTTGGCTATGGTTCAATTTCTGCAGAAAAAGTTGTTCGAAGACTTCAGTCCTTAAAAACTCAAGATGAGCAAAAATCAAGAACCATTTTAGATGATATATCTAAAAATCAGGTTAAGATTGAGTCGAAATCGGATATTTTGGGTGTTCAAGGGGCGCTTACAAAATATTGCAAGGGTTGCAATCCAATACCTGGAGATGAAATAGTTGGTTACGTTTCAAGGGGTAGGGGAATTATTATTCATAGAAAAGATTGCGAAAGTCTTTCTAAGCTATCAAATGCAAGATTTATTCAAGTGGATTGGAATATGGATAATATTTCTAATGATACGTCTTTTGTGTCATCTGTTGAAATTTTGGCAAAGGAAACATCAACGATTTACATTGAAATTACAAATGCGTTCAGTGAACTTAACGTAAAGATAATTTCATTAAATACAGCGGTAACTAGAAATGGCGAGTTTCAAATTAAAATAGGTGTGCTTGTTAAAAATAAAGAGCAACTTCAACAAATAAGAAATAAACTTTCATCATTGCCTTCAATTTATGAAGCCAAATAAAAAAATACCAATTAACCTTTGTGGTTGATTGGTATTTTTGTTTAAAATTCATTCAAGTTATCACGTTCAAAAAGTTGTTTTATTGCTTCTTGCTTTGTAATTTTATTGTGAATAACATCAAAAACAGTTTGTGTTATTGGTAGTTCAACACCAACTTTTTTTGCAAGAGATAATAAAGCTTCAGATGTATCAACTCCTTCTGCAAGTTTGTCAAAAGGTTGATTTTTTGCAAACCTTTCGCCGTATTTGCGATTGTGTGAAAACTCAGAAAATAAGGTGGCTTCATAATCTCCCAAATGACAAAGTCCATAAGCAGACATTGGATTTCCGCCACAAGCACTAATTAGTCTGGAAATTTCTCTTGCCCCCCTGGCCATAAGTCCACCCTTAAGGGTTGAATAACCCATTCCGTCAAGAAGTCCGGCGGCTAATCCCATCACATTTTTTGATGCTGCACCAATTTCGCTTCCAATCATGTCATGCCCTTGATAAAATCTTATTAAGTCAGATTTGAAATTTAATGCCAAAAATTTAGAAAGATTGCTGTTATAAGAATCTATAATCATAATGCTTGGCACACCAGAAACAAATGATTGAATATGTCCAGGCCCAACCCAAACTGCAATATTATCTTGTGGAATACCATTGTCAAGAAGTATGGTTGATAGTCTTGCTCCGCTATTCTTTTCGATGCCTTTCATGCAGAGAATATAGTTTTTTGACTTATAGTTTTTGATTTGTTTTATTTCTTCAGTTAAACTTCTAAGTCCTTGTGAACTTATTGAAATAATAATGTAGTCGCTATCGGTTACGGCTTCGGTTAAATCAGTTGAAAATTTTATTGAGTTTGAGAAAGTTACATATTCATTTTTGTGTGTTTTTATAAGATTTTGAATATGCTCACTATCTTTTCTCCCCCATAAAGTAACAGAATTTTCAATTTTATTTAAATACCAAGCGATGAATGACCCCCATCTGCCAGGTCCTAGTACAGAAATTTTCATGATTGTCTCCTTGTT
Source organism: uncultured Lachnospiraceae bacterium (assembly GCA_964646345.1). Classification (GTDB taxonomy): domain Bacteria; phylum Bacillota; class Clostridia; order Christensenellales; family UBA1242; genus RGIG1681. The sequence continues at coordinate 39,514 of CAZYDU010000007.1, read as the reverse complement.
TAATTATTATAATACAAAATTGCCTTTCAAGTAAAACTAAAAATAAACATTTTGACTAATTTGCAACATTTAAAGTATTTATGATTGTAATTAAAGTTAAAATTTGTTATCATAATACTATGGAAAATTCAAACGAACTTTTTTTTGATATATTTGAAACAATAGAGCATGATTATGATGAAATTCAAGAATTTATCTCATCAGTTGAAGTTATGTCCGACCATAAACTTTATAGTCACTATCTAAAAAAAATTAAGCAAAAAGAAAATATTGCCTGTAAGTTTAAGAAATATAAAAGTTTAATTAAGGATATAGAGTTTTTTAGAGAGCTTGATGAAGATAAAAATAGCGGAAGTATTTTAGAAATTCAAAATGAAGCAAACTTATTATTAGAAGAACTAAAAAAAGAATATAAGGAAATCGGCGAAACGGTTGACGAGAGTATTCAAATTGAAATTAGTTCAAAGGAAGACAAAGAGTTTGCATGCCAACTTGTTCAAATGTTTAAAAAGTTTGCATTGAATTTTGATTGTGAAATTTCGGAAAGTGTAGACGGAGATTTATTAAAACTTTACATTTCGGGAGAAAATGTATACAAATCTTTGTGTGTTTTTTCAGGCAAAGTAAAAAAGGTTTTATGTGGAAAAGAGAGTTTTGCAAATATTGTGGTTCTAAAGCAAGAAGAAACGGAAATTGAGATTAACCCAGAAGATTTAATTATTCAAACATCTAAGTCAAGTGGTGCGGGCGGTCAACATATTAACAAAACCGAAAGTGCGGTAAAGATTATTCATGTGCCAACAGGAATTTTTGCAGAATGTCAAGACGAACGCTCGCAAACAAAGAATAAGGAAAAAGCCATGCAATGGCTTAAAGATAAAATAACGCAAAAAACAAAAGAAAAAGCAGAAAAACTAGAAAAAAATCAAAGAAATGAAATAAAAAATAAATTATTTAGCTCTACTCCAAACATTGTGTTCGATTTTGATTTAAATAAAGTTATTTTAAAATCAGAAAAAATAGAGTATAAATTAAAAGATATTTTAGAAGGTAAGTTGGATTTAATAATTAACAATCGTTTATAGTTATGAAAAATTTTAATATTGAAGTTAATACAAATAAGCAGATTCTTTCAAGTGAAACCAAAATTTACAAAACTGAAAGTTTCTTTTATCAAACAAAAAAACTTTCAAAAGTCGATACATTTATTTTGAATATTGCTGAAGGTTTGTTATCAATAACAGATGAGTTATTTGTTGAATTTCATGGAAAAGAAGAAGTAAATGCTTTTCAAATAGATACATTTGACAAGAATTTTAGCTTTTATATCCGATTGGGATTTCAAGTTAAAAATGTAGATTTATGCGAAAAGGATATCGTTTTTTACAAAAACACTGGAAAATTTGAAGAAATTAAAAACAATGACCAAAGGCTTGTAAATTATCTCAAGACGCATAAAATATTCAATGTAATAGTAAAACCAATTTTTGAAACCACCATGGAAAGCGATTTTAAAAAATTGTATTTATTGATGGATTCTGAGTTTATAAATTTGCCAATGCTAAATCCAAAGCAACAATCAATGGTTGAAATAGAAAATAAGAATTTATTGGTTCAGGGTGTTGCTGGAAGTGGAAAAACTAATGTTTGTTTAAGCAAAATTATTTGGACGGCTTGCAAAAGCTATACTGGTAAAATTCTTTACACAACTTTTTCTCGTGGGCTTTTGATTGATACTAAAAATAAAATCGATTTGTTTAAGAATAATATCAAATCATTTATTGATGATTATAAAAACAATAGAATAATTTTCCTTGATAAAAATCATAAAAAGGCGATTGAAAATAGACTTGGACTGATATTGATTGTTGATAATGAAACAAATATTGTAAAAAAACTTTATCAGATTGTTGATTTTTTGGAAAATCATATAGATTACTTTTTGCTAGAAGATTTATATAGAATTTATTTTGATAGTGATGATGATGTTTTTGAAGAAAAAGAGTTTATAAATATTTTCCTGAAAAATTTGTCTAATCATCAGTTGAAAAATAGGCTTGATAAAATTAAAAACATTTCAATGCAAATTGTTTATAAAGAAATTTTCGGCATGATTTTCGGTTTTAATACTGATGAAATGCTAGGTTTTGAAGAATATAAAAATCTAAGACAAAATAGTTTTTTAAAAGATGAATGCGAAACTATTTATATGCTCGCTAAGCAGTTTGCAGAATTTCAAAAAACGCAAAATATAATCGATAATAATGAAATTTCTAGAAAATTATTAAAAAATACTCAAAAAATAAAAAAATATACACTTTCTATTGTTGATGAAGTGCAAGATTTTACACAAATAAATCTAAGGTTATTAAAATCAATTTCGCTAAAAATGTTTTGTGTGGGTGATGCTTTGCAAATGATTAATCCATCTTATTTTAGTTTTTCGTATTTGAAAAAATTATTATATGAAGAAGATGTTACAGATGTTGAAGAACTAGAGTCAAACTATCGAAACAATAAAAAAATCGTTGAGATATTAAATAGCTTAAGTGAAATCAATATAAAAGAATTTGGAACTCATAGCTTTGTTTTGTCAGGTAATTCGATTGATGAAAATACTCTTTCTAATGCAATTTATACGAACGACAAAAAGTTTTTTGATAATATAAAAACGCAAAAGAAGGTAAATTTTACTATAATTGTTAGTGATTTGGAACAAAAACGAAAACTTAGGGATATTTTTAAAAAACAAGAAATTTTAACAGTGTCTGAAATTAAAGGACTTGAAAGAGAAACTGTTGTTTTATATAATATTTTGTCTTCTAATAATGATAAGTGGCAAAGGCTTGATAAGATAAAGATTAATCACAAGCAAGCGGACGAAAACTCTGTATTTAGATTTTTCTTTAATTTGTTTTATGTTGGTTTATCTCGAGCAAAACATAATTTGTTTGTTTATGAAGATAGTAAAATCAATATTTTTGACAGTTTTTTTAAAGAGAATTTTGATGTTTTAGATGGAAATAAAAGCAGTGAAATTTTTTTGGATATTGTTGGTAGTGGCGATATTGATGATGAAGAAATCTATACCAGGATTGATGAATTTATCAAACTTGGTCAATTTGAGAATGCTAGATTTTTTGCCAATAAATTTGAATCAGGAATTGAAGTTAGCAGACAATTAGCAAAAATTGATGCCTATGAGAGTTTTGTGTTCAAAAACAAAAACAAAGAAGCAGGTATTGCCCTGTGGAAAGCTGGGTTGGCTCAAGAAGCAAAAGAGCAATTTGCAATCTCAGGCGATAATAACTTGATTGATTTTATAGATAGGCTTCAAGGGAAAAATGCTGATAACTTAGATGCTGAGATTGTTAGGTTTTTTGTGGACTTTGATGAAAATGATGATGCGCAAAAACTCATTATTGATGTTTTAAAACAAGATTTGGAAGAAATTAGAAATAAACATAAAAATACAAAAAATAAATTAAAAGAATTTAAGGAGAAATACAATGGAAAATAGTGAAGTTAATGCATTGATTGATGCTTTTATTGGATATAGAGAAATGCTTGTGCCAATTCAAAATGACATGCATGATTTTTTGGAAACTTATGATGCATTAAAAAATGATGTCGATAAAATTGATAAAGCTTTTTCTGGTGATGTTCAGGGAAAGCTTGTCGATATTTACAAAACCTTATCGTCTCAAGCTGAAAAAAGTGAAGCATTAACTAGAAAGGTTGATGAATTTTTGAAAAATACATCTGAGTACTCTGAACAAATTTCAAAACTCATGAATATGTTTGAAACAATACAAAATAAAATTAACTCGGTAAATGAAATTGAATCAAAAGCTGAAGAACAAATCTCAAGGCTTGATGTGATTTTAGATGAGAAAAAACGCAATTATGATTTAAAAGATTTAAAAAATAGCCTAGATAAGTATAATTCGAACCTTCAGACTGTTGGAGAGTTTATAAATAAAGATGTTGCGGAAAACATTATTGAAAATACTAAGACTATCCAAGAAATTAAAAATGGTAATGCAAATGTCGTTTCTTATTTAGAAGAAGAAAAAACGAGTATTGAGAAGTTGACGGAGACTTATCAAAATTCAAATGAGCTTTTGAAAAAAATCTTAGAAAAGAATGATGTTAATGAAGAATATATATTCGACATAATGGATAAATGGGCAGAAGAAAGAAGGGTTAAAACAAAAACAAAATGGAAAAAGTAGAATTTGAAAAGCAATTATTGGAAGCAATAAAAAAAGACGATGTTAAATCGTTTTCTTTTCTCATGCCAACCAATGCTGATTTAAATTTGTGCTATGGTAGATTTCCGATTCTTTCATTGTTATATTTATATTCTAGCTATAAAATTTTAGCAAGATTTGAAAAATATTTAATGCCAATTCATAACTATAAAATAACGAATGAACCTATTGAAATTTATAAGAAATTTCGAGTGAGAGCAAAAAAGAGTTTAAGGTTTTTTGATGAAGAAAAAGTTGTCTATCCTATTTTGATGCTTGCGATTTTAGACGAGAAATATATACTGAGAAAAAACTATGAATTATTATATAAAAATGTAGAAATTATCGAAAATTTAAATAAAATTTACAATTTAAACCATAATTTAAAAATAATTCAAAATGATACTAAAATTAAAATTCAAGAAAAAAATTTAACAAAATCTAATTACATTTTGTCTTCCGTTGTTTCTTTTGTTTGTTGTTTATTAATTATTTTGACAAGTGTTTGTATGGTTTTTGTTTCAAAGGCAAATGGTTTGGGTACAAAAAATAATCCAATTCAAATCTCCACAGCTAGCGAATTTATCAAAGCATTGAAGAACGGAACGAGATTTTATAACCTGAATGATGACATTGAAATTTCGACTGATTTTCAAACAAAAAACTTTGCAGGAACGATTTACGGAAACGGACACAAAGTAAAATTGGTTGGAGATTCAGGTGTTCCTATTATTAAAAATTTATCGGGGTCTCTGATTAATTTAAACTTCTTCGTTGATGAAAATAAAATAAAAATAACGCAAAATGGTGCAATAATTGCTGAAAATTTATCGGGAAATATTGAAAATTGTGATATAAATGGTAATTTTAGTTTAGAATTTGCAGGAACTGAAGCACTATATTTTGGTTTGTTTGCTTCAACTTGTTCGGGAAAACTAAATGCTTGTTCAATTTCAATTTCAGCTGTTTTACAAAATACACAAGAAAGTGATGCATATTTTGGTGGGTTTATTGGTGTGAATGAAGAATCAGGACAAATACTAAATTGTGTTTCAGATTGTGGTGTAGTTCAAGCTGATACTGTGGATATGTCGGGAATAGCTTGTGAAAATAATGGAAAGATTTATTCTTGTGTAAATAAGATGCAGTTGTCTCAAACATCTTCAAAAGAATGGCACCCAAATGTTGCAGGTATATCAATAAAAAATAATGGAGAGATTGAGTCTTGCGAAAACCAAGCGGAGCTTCTTTCAGAATCAACACTTTCGGTTGCCGGCAAAGATGAGAGTGGAGAAGAATATTCTTATTCGGTTATTGTCGGTGGAATAGCTTGTGAAAATTATGGAAAGATTGTATCTAGCGAAAATTCTGGAAGTATTTTAGGTCAAGGTATTGTTTCTGGCATACTTGCAAGCGGTATCGCAACAATAAATTATGGTACGATTGAGTCGTGTAAAAATCATGGCGAAATTCAGGCTGAATCAACAAGGACGGAACGTGGAAAAGATACGAACGGCGATGAATATTTTTATTATGTTATAGCTGGTGGTGTTTCTGCTAACAACTATAATTCAATTTCTGATTCTAGAAATTATGGTCAAATTAATTCTAGGGGAAATGTGTCAAATGTTATTAGTGGTGGCATTGTTGCACAAAATTCCACATCAACATCTTCAAGTGGAGTTGTGCAAAATTCTTTGTCAAAAAACAAGATTATAGCAAATTCTGAAACCGGTCAAGTTTGTGTTGGTGGTGTGGCTGGTGTTAATTCTTCAATTATTTTGAGCTGTGGATTTGTTGGAAATATTGAAGCTGACACAAATTCAACAGAAGACGAGCAGATATTCACTTATCAGGTTGAAAAGGCTCTTGTCTTATTTGCTGGTGGAGTTGTTGGATTAAACAGAGACTCAATGGTTAGAAATTGTTATGCTGAAGTTAATTATTCTGTAATCACAGAACCTGAAGGTGTTAGAAAACTTCAAGCTGGGGTTATAGGCATGGTTGGAATAATCCAAATATCAAACCCGCCTTATTATAATGCTACAGGTCTTAGTTATGTTTCATCAAACTATTATGTAAAATCAAGTCAAATTAACTATGGTGGATTTGGAATACAAGCCATGGTTAGTGTTAATGGTAGTAGCATTGCATATAATTCTGGTGTGATTTACAATATTCAGAGCACAAGCAATATGCTTGAAGTTGGGTCACTTAACGATATTCCAGCGGGGGTGGTTATCGATGAATAGATTTTTTGCAATGTTTAGATATTCAAAGAAATTGTTGGTTATTAGTATTTTACTTATGTTTGATTTGCTTTTAACTATTGGACTTGTGGCTTTTGATGTTATTCAATTAATTTTAATAGCAAAAAATCATGCAATGCTTTCTGGGTTATTTTTACCGCTGAATATTATATTGATAATTTTGGCTTCAATTAACTTGATTTCGGTTGTCGCTTTCGTTATTATAAAAAAGCTCAAGGAGAACAATAATGAATTTAAAGAAAATTAAATGCGTGGCTATTGATTTTGATAATACAATGTATTCTTATGGAAATTGGCAAGATGAAGATGTGCTTTATGCTAGATTTTTGGAACAACAAAACTATTTGCCAGAATATAAAACAGGAAAAGAAAAGCTCGATTATATTGAAACACTTTATCCAAATTATCACTTAATTCAAAGAATGTATGCTTATATGCATGACAATAACATTGACGATAAGACTTTCAGAAAATTCAATGATGAAAATATTAGTGACATTGTGAAAGAAGACACTGTATTTATCAATCCAGAAATCATTGATAAACTAGCTAAAAATTATAAAATTTATGTTATTTCTGATAGTCAAGTGACTTATTTGGAGCATTATTTAAAATATGCGAAAATTAGCCTTAATAATTTTGAAGCAATTTACTCAAATGAATACAATGATGAAGGATATACGAAAATTCCAATGATGCGAAAGATTTTGAAGGAAACAGGTTTAAAACCAAATGAAATCGTTATGGTTGGGGATAGTGAAAAATCAGACATTGTGCCTGCAAAACTTGTTGGATTTCAAACTTATCATGTTAAAGATGTATATGATACTGAAGATTTTTTACAAAAACTTATAGATTTAAAAGCATAAACTTGAATATCTTGTGTCATTTTTATTTGATTTTGACTAGGGTTTAATGCTATAATATCACTATAGTTTAGTCGGAGAAATTTATATGAACGGTTACGATTTTGACAAGACAATCTATAAAAGAGATAGTTCAACAGATTTTTTTATCTATATGATTTTCTCACGCCCTTATTTACTATTATTTTTTCCATGGTATTTGCTTGTGCTTTTGCTTTATGCTTGCAAAATTTTAAGCAAAAAAAAGACCAAAGAATTTTTATTTTTCTTTGTTCCTTGGTATAGAAATATCGAAAAAATAGTTGATAGGTTTTGGCAGAAACATGCTAATGGCATTAAAGAATGGTATGCAATTCAAAGGACGGAAGAAGATGTTATTGTTTCAGCTTCCTTATCATTTATATTGAAACCTATTATGGAAACACTAAATATAAAGTATTGGGTTGCAACTAATTATGATACCAAGAGTGGAAAAATCGTAGGTGAAAATTGTTATGGAGAAGAAAAAATTATTGAATTTTCAAAACTCTTTGAGTTGAAAAAATTGGATTCATTTTATTCGGATTCGCTCAGTGATTTGCCAATTATGAAGAAAGCAAAAAAAGCATTCTTAGTTGATGGCGATAAAATAACTGAAATTGATGCAAAAAATTATAATGAAAAATAAGGAGTTATCATGAAAGAATTAAAAGGTACACAAACAGAAAAAAACTTAATGACTGCTTTTGCAGGAGAGTCTCAAGCAAGAAATAAATATACTTATTTTGCTAGCAAGGCTAAAAAAGAAGGCTATGAACAAATTGCTGAAATCTTTACAGAAACAGCTGATAATGAAAAAGAACATGCTAAAATGTGGTTTAAATATCTAGAAGGTGGCGAAATCAAATCAACTAAAGAAAATTTGAAAGCTGCAGCTGAAGGCGAAAATTATGAATGGACTGATATGTATAAAGAATTTGCCGAAGTTGCTGACAAAGAAGGTTTCCATGAAATCGCTGTTAAATTTAGGGGTGTTGCAGAAATTGAAAAACATCACGAAGAAAGATATTCAAAACTTTTAGAGAATGTTGAAGCAAATCAAGTTTTCACAAAAGATACAGGTATTCATATTTGGAAATGCAGAAATTGCGGACATATTCACATTGGAGAAAAAGCTCCTGAAATTTGCCCAGTATGTGCTCACCCACAAGCTTATTTTGAAGTTGAAGCAAAAAATTATTAATACAAAAATTATCAATAAAAAACACAGCATCTGCTGTGTTTTTTATTCTGGTTGAGATTCAGTTAATGTTGTGTTTTTAACTTTTGTGGCATCTTCAATTTTGGTAATTTTTCTTTGAATTACATCAAGAGTTTCGTAAACATTATCATATAAAAATCTATCTTTTATAATTGATTTACCCAAACCATCTGCTTCTGTAAGGATTTTTTCTCTAACAGTTTCTAATACTTTTATACATAAAGTTGGATTATTTTGTGCAAGTGTTTTACTAGATGTTCCTAAAATTTTTTTTAGTGATCTAGTTGGATTGTTAATTGCATTGTTAATGGCATCGAGTTCTTCAAGAGAAGATACTTCAAGGTTTTTGCCATATATGTTTACAAAACATTTTGAGTTTTCTTTAACAATCGGTGTTGGTGTGAATGCACTTCTCGAGAAATGAACTTTTCCTGCATTACCATCAGAATCAATAAACTTATATATTTTTGAACCAATAATTTGTGAAACATTAAAATTTTTCTTGTTTTTCATAAAATTCTCCTAAATTTAATACCATATAATGTTACACTAAATTTAGTTTTTTGTCAATGGGGTTATTTTCTAGAATTCAAATATTCTTTTGTTTTTTGCAAAATTTCTTGATGAATTTCATCAATAGATTTTAGGTTATTGTTTTCGTCAACACAATGAATAAGTGTCCAGCCAAGTTTTCTTGCCAGGGTTAATCCATTGTCGTAAGATTTTTTCATGTATGTTGGGTCTTCTTCGTGAATGTCTTTAGTTGTGCCGGCTTTATAGTCGCCCCTTGCTTTTGCTAGCTCCAAACTTTTTTCTGTAGGCATTTCAATAAAGAATGTCAAATCCGGTCTTGGGAGAGATAGAGTATCATACTCCAAATTTTCTTCCCATTTAATAAATTCCATTTTTTTTTCAGGGTCATCAATCTTTGAACATTGGTGAATGAAATTGGATTGAACGTATCTATCAAATAACAAAATTTCTCCATCATTATAGTGGCTTTCAAGTGATTTTTTGTATGTGCAAAGTCTATCTACTGCAAAAAGCACCGAAGCTTGATATGCATCTAAAGAGTTTGCATTATTTCCGAACTCGCCAGATAAATACATTTTAACAGGTTTTGATGAGTCACTTTCATAGTTTGGAAAAGCTTGATTTGTGACTTTATAGCCTTCCGAAATCAAGGATTCCATTAATAATTGTTGTTGTGTGTGTTTTCCAGCACCGTCAGTGCCTTCGATTGAAATAATTATTCCTTTCATAAAAATTCTCCTAATGTTATTTTAACAAAAGCCGATTGATTTGTTAACTTAATTAAAACTTTAATTAATTTTTAGTCATTTCTTACAAAGAAAAATTACTCAAAATAGTTATAAAAACAATACATATTGACACTAAATTAAACTTATGGTATAATGGTTCAAGTACGGGGGAAATAAAACATGAGAAAGAAAATTTTTGAAGGAAATATTAATGGTCGTGACTGTCGTATTATTAAGGATATTTCTCTAAAAAAAGGTTTCAATACAAAATACTATTTTTATTTAGGAGTTCCAAATGATAGGGATTCGGTTGAGCTGATTAGAAAGCAAATTCGCAAACATAATGAAAGGGTGGAAGATAATAAAAGACATTCATTGGTGGGAATTGATGTTAATGGGGTACGAACTCCTTTTGTTAAGCAACCAATATCAAAACAAAAAGTAGAAAAATTGATGTCTGAATTTGGGAATGTTAATGAATTAAAAGAGAATAATTCTAATGGTGCAGTCAATTCAAATAAAAAGAAAGTGATTGCCGTTGCAGGTGTTGCATTGGTTCTTGCTGCAACAATATTAGGCTCAGTGATGATTGGTCAAAATACAAATGGTGATGTTTCGACAGGTGAAGTTACAACTCCAACACATCAAGTTGTTGAAACCACCGTTTCGCCAATAACAACAACAGCTCCAACAACTGGAACTACTTCTGACCAAATAACAAGTCAAGACAAGCAAGATGAAATTGATTTTGATAGCATTGATTTGGATAGCTTAAAGTGTGATGTTTACCAAAATTCAGCAGGGAACACAATGTATGAACTTGACGATTCATTATTTATTTCATATGTGTGCTACAATAAGCTTGTAAATGCACTTAATGATTATAATGCTAGTGTATCAGCTGATAAGCAATATTCTTTTGATGCATCTAAGTTCAACTCAACAATGTTTACAGCTGAACAAATTAGAGAAAGTTCGCTAAAACAAACACGAAACGATATTAATGATTTGTGTCGTGGACCATTTAAAATTGGTCCTGATGCCATGAAAGAAGCGAATATTGTTAGTAAAAATTTGTTTGGAACTGAAATTCTTGAAAGTGAAGAAGATTTATATGACCCAGTAAAAAGTTGCATGGCTTGCATGTGTATTGCTGTTAAAAACTATGAGTATTGTGCTGGTGTTACAAATAATGTTACGCCAAACATGGTCTATGATACTTATTTGTATGGCTGTGGAAATATTAGAAAACAACTTAGGAATGGCACATATTCGCCAACATCTTATTCAAGAGAAATTTTAGGTTATGGCGAAGTTTTGGAAGATTATTTAAATTCACTTACGAGTGGAAAAACTGATGGTTCGCATGATAGCGTTTGGAAAGATTGTTATCAACAACTTTGGAAAGTTCCAAGTATGGTTAAAGAAGCCCAACCAGGCGAATAAATTATATAAATAATTTTTAGAACGGGTAATTTTACTCGTTCTTTTTTGTTAATTTTGTCATGGTTGAAATCAAATATCTTTTTTTAGTGATATGATGTTGGTGTTAGAAATAACGAAAAATAATAAAGGGGGAAATATAATTAATGTCAAATATCATAAAAGTAAAAGAAGAACGCAATGTTTTGGCATTCGTTGGCGAAGTTTATGACATTGTTGCAAATAGTACAAATTTTTATTTGCAGTTTGAGTTTGATGAAGAATGGCTTGAAAGTTCTATTTTTACGGTAATTTTCGATTTTGATGGACAAAAACAATATGTTGAACTAGATGAAAATTATAAGTGCCAAATTCCTGCAACAAATTCAAGCAAGATTTTATTTTGCGTAACGACTGAACCAACATCTAATCAGAAACTTTCTTCAACAATTCTTTCGCTTAATGTTGAACCAAGTGGAGATACAAATCTTGAAGATTCTGAGAATTATAAGACATCAAGAAATGCTCTTTTACAAATAATTGAAGATTTGAAAACGGGAAACAATATCCAAGCAAGCTTTGCAAAAACGGCGGAAACTTCTGAAACGCAGGTGAGTTTGACAGGTGATGAAAACATTGCTGGTGTTAAAAATTTCACTGGAAAATTGCAAATTAATTCTGTTGATGTGCCTAGTGCTATGGACGTATCAAATCCCAATTTTATTTTTAATTCAAATTTTATTTTGAACACTAGAAACACGGCGACTTACACCAGGTCCGGAACTGATATGTATACAGTTGATTGTTGGGGGCTTTTTAATGCTAATGGTAAATTTCAAAAAGTTAAAAAAACTTTGACTGGTCTAGATGAAACTGGTCCAGTTATCTTTTGTCAATGGGTTGAATCATCAAATACTCTTTTGCTTGGCAAAACGATTTCAGTTAGTGCACTTGTTAATAATGTTAGATATAGCAAAACTATTGATTTGCCAAGCACTTTTAGTGAAGACCTTATCTTTAATATCCATGAAGAAGAAGGTTTTACGTTCAGGGTGTATGTAAAAAAAGCTAACATGAGAGTTGGTGTGCAGTTTTTGGCAAATAATGGCGTTTCGGTGACTCTTGGGGAAGTTAAGCTTGAGCTATCGAAATTTCCTACAAAATATCAGCCAAGAACACTCGCCGAAGAAAACAATTTATGTCAAAGATATTTCCAAAGGATTAAGTTTAATGCCATTGGTTATGGTATGTCTGGTAGAATATTGTTTTTTGTGCCAACGCCGACTGCTTTTTCGCCTTATGGTACATTTACATATGGTTATGTTCCAAAAATCAAAAAAGACGGACAAGAAATTGCTTATGAGAGTTTAACAATAAACAAAGTGTATCCGAATGGATTTGAGCTACTAACTGAAGATGGTGGCTTTGAAGAAGATGCTGTATATTTGCTAATGAATGGAGTTTTATATTTAGACGGGGGATATTATTAATGGAATTTGAAAGTGAAATGAACACTGAAAGCTATTTAATTCAGGAGTCTGATGAAAATTTAGACAAAGAGACCATAAAAACCGAAGATGTCCAAGAAGCAAACATTTTGGGAAATTTAGAGCTGGAACCGGCAGAAAACATCTTTGAAAAAACTGACACGCTAAACAATGGGTTAAAGTTTGCGGGACAGTTTGATAACATTAAATGCAATAGAAAAACTGGAGTTTATGTGAAAGTAAACTCTGAAGGTTTTATAACGGACGTCAATAGCGATATTTTTATAACAAACTTTGATGGTTGGATAAAAATAGACGAAGGAGAAGGAGATAGATTTGACCATGCTCAAGCCTTGTATTTTGATACTCCGCTAATTGATGAATTAGGAAATTATACACAAAAAATGTAATAGTAAAACGATAACTTTAACTGGTTATCGTTTTTTATTGTGCTTAAAATTATGCAAAAATAGATGAGCTAAATTAAAATTACAGGGAAGACTTCGACTTGACTGAAAGTTTGAAAATTTCGTTAATTATCGTTAATTTGTTTCAAATATTTGACATAAACAAGCAAAATAAAATACAATTAAAATGTAAGACAATAAGGGGGGAATATAATGAGAACTTACGGAACTTGTGCGTATGGCGTCCGTGCTCCAATCATTAGACCTGGTGACAATTTGGTTGAAATTGTAGCAGATTCGGTTTTGGATATGGTTAGCCAAAAAGACATAAAATTAAAAGAAAAAGATATTATTGCGGTAACTGAAGCAATAGTTGCAAAAAGTCAAAATAATTTTGCAAGTCTCGATGACATCGCTGAAGATGTGAAAAAGAAGATTGGTGGCGGAAAGGTTGGGTTGATTTTTCCAATACTTTCACGTAATCGTTTTATCGGGATTCTGGAAGGCATTTCAAAAGCAGTAGATGAACTTGTGATTATGCTTTCTTATCCATTTGATGAAGTGGGCAATCCGCTTGTTTCAATCGATAAACTTTATGATTTGGGACTTAGCAAATTTGATAAGGAATTTACTAGCGAAGAATTTTATAAACTTGTTGGAAACATCGAGCACCCATTCACTGGTGTTGATTATATCAAAACCTACACTGAAATCTGCGGAGGGAAAGCAAAGATTATTCTTTCAAACGATCCAGTGGATATTTTAAAGTATACAAAAAAAGTTATCAATGCCGATATTCACTCAAGAAAGAGAACTAAAAAATTATTACTTGCTAATGGTGCGGAAAAAGTTTTATCACTTGACGAAATTTTGAATGAGCCAACAAAAGAGCATGGTTATCATGAAATGTATGGCGTGCTTGGTTCAAATCGTTCAAAAGAAGGACAACTTAAATTATTCCCACGTGGTGGAAAAGAGTTTGTGGATAATCTTCAAAAAGAACTTAAAAAGAGAACAGGTTTGAATTTGGAGTGTATGGTTTATGGTGACGGAGCTTTCAAAGACCCAGTTGGCGGAATTTGGGAACTTGCTGACCCTGTTGTAAGCCCAGCTTTTACTGACGGCTTACTTGGCACGCCAAATGAGATTAAATTAAAGTATGTTGCAGATAACCAAATTGAAAATGTAAAGGGCGATGAAGCGGTTAAAGAAATGAAAGAGATTATTAAGGCAAAATCCAGTGACTTAAAAAATCAAAACATTTCACTTGGCACAACTCCAAGAAGAATAACCGACCTTGTTGGTTCACTTTCAGACCTTGTTTCAGGCAGTGGAGACAAAGGCACACCTATTGTATTAATTACTGGTTATTTTGATAACTTTGCTACTGAATAGTAAATAATCAAAAATAAAAAGGGGGATATATGTATAAAATTGTTAGTAAAAAAATGTTAAACCCAACAGTTTGCGAAATGGATATTGAAGCTCCACTTATCGCACGTAAAGCCGAAGCTGGTCAATTTATAATTTTGAGAGTAGATGAAAAAGGCGAACGTATTCCACTTACTGTTGCGGGCTTTGACAGAAAAAAAGGAACTGTAAAAATCATTTTCCAAATTGTTGGAGCATCAACAAAAGAGCTTGAAATGAAAAAACAAGGAGAGTTCATTCAAGACTTTGTTGGACCACTTGGAAGGGAAAGTGAAACAGAAGGACTTAAAAAGGTTATCGTTGTTGGTGGCGGTGTTGGTTGTGCAATAGCTTATCCGCTCGCTGAAAAACTCTTTAAACTTGGCGTAAACACAACAACAATTACTGGCTTTAGAAGCAAAGACCTAGTTATATTGGAAGACGAGTTTAAAAATAACTCGACAAATCATATTTGCGTTACAGATGACGGAACATTTGGCGAACAAGGCAATGTTTGCATGCCACTTGAAAGACTTTTATCTAGCGGAGAAAAATTTGACAGAATTTTTGCTATTGGACCAATCGTAATGATGAAATTCGTAACTGAAAGTGCCAAAAAATTTGGCATTCCTTGCACGGTTTCAATGAACCCAATCATGATTGACGGAACTGGCATGTGCGGTGGTTGCAGACTTACCGTTGATGGCGAAGTTAAGTTTGCTTGCATTGACGGCCCTGAGTTTGACGGCTATAAAGTTAATTTTGATGAGCTCCAGCTTAGAAACGGAATGTATGCAGATTTCGAAAAACACAAATATGAAGAAACTTGCAATCTTTTTAAGGGGGTAAAGTAAAATGGCAGAACTTCCAAATTTAAGAAAAGACAAAAATCCAATGCCAATGCAAGACGCTAAAAAAAGAGCTAAGAACTTTGAAGAAGTTGCTCTTGGGTATGATGAAGCGATGGCGATTGACGAAGCAAAAAGATGTTTACATTGCGTAAACTTCCCATGCGTTGCGGGTTGTCCAGTTAAAATCCATATTCCAGAATTTATCGCAAAAATCAAGGTTGGCGACTTTGAAGGTGCTTACCAAATTATTGCTCAGTCTTCAAATCTTCCAGCAGTTTGCGGAAGGGTTTGCCCACAAGAAACTCAATGTGAGCATGAATGTGTACGTGGCAAAAACGGCGAGCCAGTTGGTATCGGCAGACTTGAGAGATTTGTTGCGGATTGGCACAACGCACACTCTGACGTAAAAGAAAAAGCTGAAAAACCAAACGGACATAAGGTTGCCGTTATCGGTTCTGGGCCTTCGGGTTTGACTTGTGCAGGAGACTTAGCTAAGAAAGGCTATAAAGTTACAATTTTTGAAGCACTCCATAAAGCTGGCGGTGTTTTGGTTTATGGTATACCAGAGTTTCGTCTTCCAAAGAAAATCGTACAAAAAGAAATTGATAAACTTGCTTCGATGGGCGTGGATATTCAAACTAACGTTGTTATTGGAAAGACAATTACCGTTGACGAACTTTTAAATGACGGTTATGAAGCTGTGTTTATTGGTTCAGGTGCGGGTCTGCCTAATTTTATGGGCATTCCGGGCGAAGCACTTAAAGGTGTTTATTCTGCAAACGAGTTCTTGACCAGAAGCAACCTTATGGAAGCATACAAATCGGACGCAACAACACCAATCCACTCAAACGGAACGGTAGCAGTTGTTGGCGGTGGAAATGTAGCCATGGACGCTGCAAGAACGGCTTTAAGACTTGGAGCAAAAAAGGTTTACATTGTTTATCGCAGAAGCGAAGAAGAACTTCCAGCAAGAAAAGAAGAAGTTGAGCACGCAAAAGAAGAAGGCATAGAGTTTAGATTACTCACAAACCCAGTTGAAATCTTGGGTTACAATAATCCAGATGACAAACGTGACCCTAAAAATGGTTCTGTTCGAGCAATTAGATGCATAAAAATGGAACTAGGCGAGCCTGATGAAAGGGGCAGACGCAGACCTGTTGAAATCAAAGGTAGCGAATACGAAATTGAAGTTGATGAAGTTATTATGAGTATTGGTACATCTCCAAACCCACTCATAAAGACAACAACTAAGGGTTTGGATACCAATGGTCGTGGTGGTATCATAGTAGAAGAAACAACAGGAAAAACATCGAAAAACGGTGTTTATGCAGGGGGCGATGCTGTTACGGGTGCTGCAACTGTTATCTCGGCAATGGGTGCAGGTAAACTTGGGGCAGAGTCAATAGATAAATCCATAAAAGGAGACAAATAATGTTAAGTGTTAGAAACTTAAGAAAAGTTTACACTAGCAAGAAAGCAGAAGAAGTCGT
Source organism: uncultured Lachnospiraceae bacterium (assembly GCA_964646345.1). Taxonomy (GTDB): domain Bacteria; phylum Bacillota; class Clostridia; order Christensenellales; family UBA1242; genus RGIG1681. The sequence goes on along the minus strand of CAZYDU010000007.1, from coordinate 22,556 downwards.
TGCACTCGATAACGTGTCAATCGAATTCCCAGAAACAGGTTTTGTATTCTTGCTCGGTAAATCTGGTAGTGGTAAATCTACACTTTTGAATGCTATTGGTGGACTTGATAAGTTCGACGATGGTGAAATCATCATTAAAGGCAAATCATCAAAAGATTTCACTCAATCAGATTTTGATAGTTACAGGAACACATTCATTGGTTTCATTTTCCAAGAATATAACATCTTAGAAAACTTTACCGTTGCTAAAAACTTGGCGCTTGCGTTGGAACTTCAAGGCAAAAAGGCCGACAAAGCAGAAGTTATGAGACTTCTAAACCAAGTTGAAATGCAAGGTTATGCAAATCGTAAGCCAAACGAACTTTCAGGTGGTCAAAAACAAAGGGTTGCCATCGCAAGAGCTTTAATCAAAAACCCTGAAATTATCATGGCGGACGAACCTACTGGTGCACTTGACTCAAACACCGGAAAGCAAGTTATGGACACCTTGAAAGAACTTTCAAAAACCAAGCTTATCATTGTTGTATCGCACGATAGAGAATTTGCCGAGTACTATGGCGATAGAATTATTGAGCTTAAAGACGGAAAGATTTTGAGTGATACAACAAGAAAAGAAGTTGTTGCTGAAGAAACAAAATCTGGTATCAAAATTATTGATGACGACATTGTTTACATCAAAAAAGGTCAAGAGATTTCTCCTTCAGAGCTCAAGGCCATTGGCGAAATTATTGTTAATAAAGCAAAAGAGAATGACGCATTCATTTCGTTTAACAAAGAAGCTAACGCAAAGGTTAAAGAAGGTGCGAAAATCAATGATGACGGAAACAAGGAAAAATTCCTTAAAACTGAGCCAGAAGATGTGAAAACAAAACAATATAATCCAAATAGTTTGAAACTTATCAAATCACATCTTGGTTTCAAAGACTCATTTAAGATGGGTGCAAGCTCGCTTAAAAACAAAGTCGGCAAACTTGTATTCACAATTCTTCTTTCGTTCTTTGCATTCACTTGCTTTGGTATTATTGATGCTTTGTCGCAATGGAATAGAGCTAGCTCAGTTTACGATGCAATGAAAATTAATAATGTTAAAACTATTGTAATGGCTAAGCAAAAGAAAGTTTCAAGTGGTGGAATGAGTTATGCAGATTCAAAGTATATTTCAGAAACCGATGTTGAAAACTTTCAAAAAGAGTATAAAGATTATACATTCGTTCCAGTTGTTGGTAATTCTTGGGGTAGAAATGAGGTTAGCATCCAGCTTACTGGAATAGGCTACGGTTACGATTCATTTAACACAAATAATGACTACAAAAAGTTTGCTATTGGTGGCTATGTTACCGTAAAACAAGAAGACCTTACAGGTCTTGGATTTACTCTTGACGGAAACCTTCCAAACAACGATGATGAAATTGCTATTTCTAAATTCATGCTTAACAACTTAATTAGTTTAACAGCTGAAAAATCAAATAAAATCAATGGAGCAAATGATCTTATTGGTAAAAGAATAAGAGTTAGCAATAGTGAATATACAGTTGTTGGTATTATTGATGATGGCACAAGATTTGAAAAATATGAAAAAATGACAGAAGATGCACTTAAAAATCAGAAGAATCTTGATAATATTTTAAAATATAGCCCTGTTTCATTTGGTTATGTTAGTGAAAATAAATTTGAAGAATTAAAATCAAGTTCAAGTGGCGATTATTTATATAGTAAAACATCTGAAAGTCCAGAATATAGTTCAAATTCTATTTCAAAAAATAACATTCTTAATTTGTCACGTATGTATATTTTAGAATGTGAGAAATATGCAACAGACTCTTATCATAATTTTTACTATAATTCTTCTAAAAATATTGCAGTCATTGATAGTTATTTATACACCAAAGAATATAAATATGAAAATATTTATTCTAGTCAAGTAACCAAGAAACAAAAAATTCAATATAATAATGGCGGAGAAAGTGGTGAAATACTTACAAGAGAACAAGTATTTGCTGAATTAGGTTTTGATACTTCAACTATGCCAAGCAATCATGGAGAAGTTAGTACTTGGTTAACAGCAAGTTGTGGCTTTGAAGTAAAAACTGGTTATACCGAAGAAATCTTTTTGTTAGAACATTTCCAATTCTTTAGCGATGTTAATTTGTTAAGTGAAGAAGTTGTGAATGGTTCACGCCTTAAAGACCTTGCAAATAATCAAGCTATTTTGTCAATGAGTAGTGTCTATGACAGCTTTGACGATGCTGTTAAGAGTGGAAAACAAGGCAATTTAAAGTACTTTATTTATGATAACTATCCAAGCGATTCATCATCAAAATTAATTAAAGAATTAGATTGTATTGCTTTAACTGATTTTATGTATAATAGGGATGATTTTAATATTTATAACCCTGTTTGTGTTTCAGTTGAAAATACGAAAACACTGCATGGTTATTATGGTTCATATTCTTGTATGATGACTTCACTTAAAGACACTTCAACCGATGAAGCTCTTGTTAAAACTTGCGAACTTTACAATTCTGATAATGTTAAATTCACAATTCAAAACGACACAACAAGTATGCTTGATATGCTCGAAGAAATCATTTCTATGGCTGCTGGCATTTTCGTTTGGATTGCGGTTGCTTTTGCAGTTTTTGCGGCACTCATGCTAATGAACTTTATCTCAACATCAATTAACTACAAAAAACGTGAAATTGGTGTGCTTAGAGCTCTCGGTGCTAGGGGTAGTGATGTATTTGGAATTTTCCTAAACGAAAGTATGATTATTGCTGTTATAAACTTTACACTTGCCGCAATCGCAACTATCGCAGGTTGCAAGATTATCAATAGTGCAATCATCAACTCAATTGGCTATTCAATTTCGCTCTTGAATGTTGGTATCCGTCAAATCATTTTGATTTTGGCTGTTAGCTGTGGCTCTGCAATTCTTGCAAGTTTGCTCCCAACAAGCAAAATTTCGAAAAAGAAACCAATCGATGCTATTAATAATAGATAGTATAAAGATAAACGAAAAACAAGGGGCAACCCTTGTTTTTTTGTGGGGTTATATTGACACATGCGGATAGTGCAGTGGGATTTCTCGGGCTTACGTTTCGTTCCGCTCGAAATGACACGAAATAACAAACAAAAAGCACTCTTGTTGAGTGCTTTTTTTGTTGTTAGATTTTGTTTTTTATTTATTAAATTCTTCTAAGTTTTCGACAAGCTTAATTTTTTCCTTAGTGACTTTTAGTTCTGTAGAGTTAATTTTCATTACTCTTTCCATTAAGTCTTTATCGCTAAAAACAAATGTTGCGTCATTATCGAAAAGTAAAAACTTTTCCATGCCGAATCTTAAGTCTTCCAAGGCTTCCATTTTTTGTTTGTCGGTAAGTTCTTTGTTTTTGTCTTGGTCCATTAGTGAAAACATTGCGTAATTTTCGTTTTCATTCATGCCATAAATGGTTTCGCTACCAGCAAAAATTTTGATGTTTTCGATTTCTCTTTGGCTATTGCCAATGTAGTATATTGCCATAATTTTGTCCTTTTTATGTTTGTTTACATTCTTGTAGGGTTGGGGAATTTCTCCGTTCCGCTATCGCTACAGTCGAAATGACACACACCACTTTGTCATCTCGACCGCAGTGGAGAGATCTCTTTGAAAATGCTTCCGCTTTCTGTGCAGGGGGATTTCTCGACTTTGTTTCACTTCGCTCGAAATGACAAAGGAAGAAAACAATGGGATTTCTTCGTTCCGCTATTGCTACAGTCGAAATGACACTGGGAGAAAAATAAAGTAACGAGAGTGTTATATTAATACGTTTTGTTTGACCTGTAAACGATGTTTAAAATGCGTTGTTTTTCTAACACTTTGCAGACATTGTCTTTAAAGTTTTGAACATCGGTGTCAGTTGCTCCGTCATATTTTTGAATGTACATCATATTTTTTGAGTAACATTTACTACTATAAAAACCTGTTAGGTGTGACATATAAACAGTTTGAGATATTTCGGTTGGCGAGAACATGTCTTTACCTTGTGCATTGTAAAGATTATATTGCAAACCGAATAGCCCACTTATTGTTGGGTAAAGGTCGTATGGAGAACAGTAAGAATCAATAGTTGAAGCTGGAACGGTTTTTGAGTAAATCATAAGTGGAACTGTGTATGAAGTTTGTGATGAATAATCTGATTTATCGGTTGATTTAACTTCGTTTGTTAAATCTTGATAATATGCATTATGGTCTGCATATAAAACAACGGTTGTTGTGTCTAGCAAATTGTTATCCTTTAGGTGTTTGAAAATTTTACCAACCATTACATCGGTGTCCATAGTTGCTGATTTGTATTCTCTTAGCACTGCTTGCATATCTTCGGTTTCTGGATAGTGGTAACCGTTGCTAGCAAACCAAGTTTTAAACTTTTCTAAGTTATTGTCATAAGTTGAGTAATAACTCTCAAATCGTGGATTAATGACATCGTAAGTTCCATGTGAAGATACGGTTGTGTAGAAAGACATGAATTTCTCGCCAGTGGTTGGTGCGAGTTTCTCCATGAACTGGTCAATAAAGTCTGCTTCTAAATTATAGTAATTGAACTTTGTGCTCTTTGTGTCACTTTGGAAATCTTCAAGAGAATAGATGTTTTTAAATCCAATATTTGTATTGGTTTTTTTTCTATTATAGAAATTAATGTTCCAGTTGTGGAAGAATGATGTTGTGTATCCTTGTGCGTTGAATAAATTTGCTAAAGAATATTTTGTTGCATAAACATTATCTGATTTTACGCTAAAAATATTTTCGCTAGGCATGTAACCAAGCATGCAAAGGTTTTCACTTACATTTGTTTTGTTGTTTGAGTTGTAGTTTGAAAATATAGTTGCTTGAACGTCTACATTGTCACTGGCTGTTCCAGTTTTTAATGCCCAAAGGTTAGGGGTGTTGTATGGGTCAATGGCGAACCATTCAAAACTCTCCATCATAATAATTATCAAGTTATTATCTTCTCTGAGTGTTGACCTTCTTGTTGCTAAATTAGAGTCATAATTCTCAATTATCTCGTTAAGTTCAGATTCTGAAACACTGCTGTTTGGAAATAATATATTTGTTAAGTTTTTGATATAAAAACCGCAAGAACCAAATTTTTGGTAGTACTGGTCATAGATTTGTTGGTTAGTGTATAAATATTTGTCATCGGAAATTTCGGTGTTTGTTGCAGATGTTTTTATGAGTGTCACTTGAGCAGTGTAACAGCCAGCACCAACAGTTGCAATGATTAGGAAGATTAATAAACAAAATACAGATTTACTAATGTTTTTTATTGTAAATTTTTTCTTTTTGAAAATTTTGTCAATAATGAGTGGTGTGGAAATAAATATAACCAAACCTAAAATAGAAAATAAGATAAGTTTGAAATTTAAGAATGATAAATGCATCGATTCCATTGCTCCCGGAATAAGTTTTACCATATCAAAAGTGAAAAGGTAGCCGAAGTCTTTATATATAATAACATTGACTAAAAAGATTACAGCTTCAACAAATAGTGCGACGTAAAATATTAAATTTGATAGCCAATTTTTGTGTGGCAATAAAATTAATGCACTGATAATAAGCCAAACTGCAATATCAATTAAGATATATTTTGGCAAGATTTGTGCCGAACCAGATGTTGTTTTAAATTTGAAAAGCAAGAAACTTGTCAGCTCAAGAGCAAACGAGACTATAAAGAAAACAAATGGTTTTATTATTTGATTTATTCCCATTTGGTTTTTTTCTAGTTTTGCTAATTGTTTTTTTCTTAGCCTTCTATTTTCACGTACTTCTTCAATTTTTGTTTTATTTTCCATTATTTTTACCCAATTTTGCGTTTTTTGGAATCAAAATCTTTAGTCCTTTATTTATTACTGTAAAGTCAAAACTTCCTTTGCCACTCTTTTCTCCATCAAGGTTGATAACAGTGTCTTCTGCAAGTTTGATTTTAAATTCTGAAGCTTGAGCATAGGTTACATTTTTGCTCTTACGAATGGAGTTTACACCGAAAAGAAAAAATCTAACAGCTCTTAAAATATCGAACAACCAGATGCTTTTTTTGTGAGAATGAAATACTACGATTTCAACAATTCCGTCATTTAGTGCTGCATTTTTGTTAACCATAAATCCAGCGGTGCTTCTTGAGTTGAAAATTAAAAGCATTGTGCAGTATTGTTTGATTTTTTCGCCATGTACTTCAAGTTCAAGTTTCGTTGGTTTTGTTGTAACCAATTCTTTAACTCCCCTAAAAAAGTATGCCAATTTTCCGAGTTTTTTTTTGTTGTAACGATTTGTGTCATAACTGGTTTTAGAAAAAAGGCCAGTACAGCAAACGTAGATGCCATATCTATCATTAACTCTGAAAATATCATGCTCAAATATTTTGCCTTCAACTAAATTGTTAACAGCCTTTTTTAGGTTTTTTGATAGGCCTAGAGAATGAGCTACGTCATTTACAGTTCCGGAAGGAATTATGCCTAAAATTGGTGCGTTTTCACTTTCTCTAAAACCATTAACAACTTCGTTTATTGTTCCGTCTCCGCCCGACACGAAAAAGTAGTCGTAAACGCCAATAGAGTTTCTTGCTAGTTCCGTTGCGTCTCCAGCATGCCTTGTTTCAACACAGTCAACTTCGCCATATTTTTTTGCAAGTTTTTCTAAAATATAATTACGATATTTCTTTATTTTACCTTTTCCGCTTTCCGGATTATATACAAATATGCATTTCATAGTTATATATTACACTTTTTGTAATAATTTGTAAATAATTTAATAAAAAAAAGCCATAAAGGCTTTTATAAAATATGCAAAATTGTGATTTTTGTAAACTAAATTTAACTAAAAAAGATTAATTGGCAAAAAGTGAAGTGCATATCCAACAATTAAACTTGAAATTAAAAGGCTTAAAATTATAAATATGTTTTCTTTTTTGCTTTTATTTTCTTTTAATAAAACGATTAAGCCAATGCCTGCATTAACAGAAAGACCGGCAACTATTGAGCCAAAACTTAATCCACCTATTAAGTATAGTTCAGTGATAACAACTGAAGATACACAGTTTGGAATGAAACCGATTAAAATTGCAAGGATAGGTTGGAAGATACTGCTTGAATTTAAAAACTTAACTAAATTATCTTCGCCAACAAACATTAGGATTGTGCCAAAAATTACATTAATGATGAAAATGTAAAGAGTAATTTTTAAGCAGTGCACTAGTGGGTGTTTCCAGTCAAAGGAATTATCTTCAAGGTCATGGTTGCAACAAGCATGGATATGTTCATGGTCTTCGTGTGATAAGTTTTTAGTTTGTTCAGTTTGATTTTTAAAAATTTTTCCGTAAAGGAACATTGTTAAATAACCAACTATAATTGAGAAAATTATTTTAGTTCCCATCAAACATAACAGAGCGGGGATCGATTTATAGTCAGAGAGCATGATTGGTAATGCTTCGTCACTTGTTGCGATAAAGACTGCGACAAGTGCACCTATTGATATTTTTCGTTCACTATAAAGTTCTGCTGAAACAACCGAAAATCCGCATTGTGGAACTGTGCCAAAAAGTGAACCCATGATTGGGCTTGCCTTGCCTTTTAAAAGTTTTGAGTTTTCAAACTTGAAAACATTTTTGTATTCGAGAAGTTCAATTAAAAAATAGACCAAGAAAAGAATAGGCAGAATTTTTGCCGTATCAATCAAAGAATCTAATAATACATCTAAAAATTTATCCATAAATATTTCCTTACCGTAGTATTATAATTTTATTATGAAGCGTTGTCAAGTTATGTTGGTTTAGAGAAGATTTAATCATTGAAACACGGTTTGTTGTGTTTAAATGTAAAAACTTCAAATATACGCACAAAAATCTACAAGATAGAAATAAAATTTTAATTTTAAGATATTTAAACTAAAAATGTAAAATTTTATTAAAATTTTGCAAATCTATACATTTTAACGAATAAATTAGTGTTTTTTGAAGGCATTTTTAATTATTTAAAGAAAAAAAGAAATCTTGCGATTAAGACTTCTTTTTTTGTTGTTCATGAACTAAATATGAGTTAACCATAGCTTCGTGGAGTTCAGATACGATTCGTTGCTTTTCGATTGCGGGGTCGTTATCGGGGTTATATATAACAGGCTGTTCGATGTACATTGAGCCTTTTTTTCTTGATATGAAAACAGGATAGAAAGAAATTTTTTTGCCAGTTTTTTGATAATAGTATTTGCCGAGATATTCGAACCCTGTCATAAATTCGCCGACACCTTGTTTAACTGAATTTTTTTCAGGAAAGATAACAATGCTGGTATTTTTGTTTAGGACTTCAGCTGATTCTTGCATTGTTTTTATGTTTGCTCTTGGATTATCTCGGGACACTGGAATTGGTTTGGCAAATCTAATTATAAAAAGAATAAATCTTTTTGCTATTTTAACGAAGATTACTTTTATAAATTTAGGTATCCATTTGTAGTTATTGTAAATGCCAACACTCATTTGTTGTTCGATTGTTTTGCCGTCACACATTTTGTCAATTACCCATGGTCTAAATTTGTATGGAAATCTTAAAAAGATTGCGATTGGACCGTAAATTTCATAGTGGTTTGTTATGAATACTTGGGCTTCATCATCTTTCCTTACATTTTTTTTGCCTTTCGGTATGCTCCATATAAATGGCTGAATAAGAATGAATGCAACAAATAAAAGTATGCTGAATATTATAAATTCAATGCACTTAAAAGGGAATAACAAACATTCAATAAAATAGTTTTTTTTCATATCGCACCTGATATTATGATATATATTTTTTTAACTTTTGTCTAGCAAATTATTTTATAAATAAGCAAACAAAAAAGACAGCTGATTTAGAATGCTTGTTTAATAGCAGTTAAATCGGTTGTCTTTTTTAGTTTTAAATTAGTTGTCTTCAGGTTCGCCATCTAAGTCAAGTTCTTCGTCTTTGTTGGATTGTTCTTTCTTTGTATCATCATTTGAATTATTTGCTGAAACAAATCCGTTTTGTTCTAATATGATTTCAACCTTTTTAGAAATTGAACTATTTTGACTGATGTCAGGTGGAGTGTATTCTTTGTTTTCTGTGCTAATTTTGGCTATTTCGTTGTTGATTTGTTTTAGGTTTACTATTTGCACAACGATTAATACAAATCCAAAAATTGCAAGAATTAAAGATACCACGAAGTTGATAAAACCTGAAGTTGAAACAACGCCAAACGGCAAAATAATGGCATATGTTAAGTAGGTTTTTCTTTGTTTTCTTAAAAATAATAGAATTACCGCACAAATAAGTTCTATGACTGCAATAGAATAAAATACAAGTGAATAAATGCTTAAGTCAAGATTATTTGGAGTGATTACAAGTCCGCCTTTTATTGTGGTTTCAAAGTATTTGTAGTTGTTGTCTTCATTCCTTACAATTTTAACATCATATGTTCCTTTGTTTGTTGGAACATTGATTGTCCAGCTTCCGTCAACTAAATATTGAATAACAAAATTATTTAAATCAACATTAAGTTTAAAAGTTCCTTTTTCAGAAAGAGTGTAAGATTGTATATCTTCATCGATATATATTGATGTTTTTTCTTTGAATTTTGCATATAAAGTTAAGTTATGGTTTGGCATAATGTCAAAATCCAGTCTTTGTTCTAAACTTTCATCGGTGCACCAATATTCAAAAGTGAAACCGGATTTTTTAGGTTCAGGAGTAGGGATAGTATCAATGATTGTTAGCTTTTGCCCGGTTTTATAAATTTCTGAACCAATATAATATGTTACAGTATATTCGGTGTATTTAAAGTAAGCGTATAACTTAAGCGTGCCATTTGGTTTATCTGATAGGTCTGGCATAGTCAATGGAAGATATGGGAAGGTTGTTGAGTTATTGAATCTATATTGACCGTTTTTATCAGTATACCAACCTTGGAATGTGTAACCTGGATAATCGTTATTAGAAGGTTGCAAGGCATCAATTTGTTCGTTGTAATTCTTTGTTATTGGGTTTGTGAATAAAGATTCATTGCCATTGTGATTGATATAAAGTTCGATTGTGTATTGATTGATTTGCCATTTAGCGTAAATTGTTAAATCATAATTAGGCATTGTGAATGTTTCAAAATCAATTTTTGTATCGTCTGACATCGTTTCAGATGTGTGCCAACTAATTAAGGTGTGGCCTGATTTTGAATAGAAATTAGCAGACATTTGGGTTAAATTTTTAAGAAGTGTGTCAAAATCCACTTTGATTTCTTGATTTTGTGCATCATTGTTTGGCGAAATTGTGAGTTTATATGTTTCAGGCGACCATTTTGCATAGAATGTTATGTTATCGGTTATTGTGTAACCTTCGCTAGGAACTATAACTTTGCTATTTTCGTCAAATGTTGTTGCATCGCTTGGGTTGGTTGTGTACCAGCCATCAAAAGTGTAACCAAGTCTTGTTGTTGATGGAATGGTTGTTTTTGTTTCAAAATATTCTGAAATATCCGTCACATCATTGCCACCGTTTTCAACGAAATTTATAGTGTATTTTGTTTTTGTCCAAATTGCAATAAATGAAGGGGTTTGATTGTTTTCTAGCATGAAATTCACGGCTTTATAGTTAATGTCGCTAGCATCATTTTTGTAGTATGTAAAGCCATAATCTGGTGTCGTTTCACTTAGAGTAGGAACACTAACAGAAAAATATTCCTTAATTTTGTCATAGATAGTTTTGTTTTCTGTAGTATCAGCTAGCAGATTTTCAAGCATTTGTTTGTTGAAATAATAAATTGTTGACATTGAATTTGCGTTTGCGGTTTCGCTGTCGATGTTAATAATTCCAGCATATCCGTTTAAACTATGATGGGTTAGAGCAATATCTGGATTTGTTGGATAGTTGATTGTTTCGGTTGGGGTAAATCTTGATGTTAATTGATTTTGATTTATTGTTCCGCCATTTGAGTTAATATTGATGTTGAATTCTACTTTTAAATAAAGGCATTGATTTAAATATTGTGCACTGCATGTATAGTTGTCTTGCATTGCCATAAATTCAAAATCATTGGCACTAGATACGCCTTGGAAAATTTTTGTGCCGTCTAATTCATAAGGAAATGTGATTGCAAGTTTTCCGCTTGTTTGTTCTGATAAATTTAAATTTGCGGTTGATGCTGAAATTCCGTTTTCATGATTATAGAAAAATTTGGTTTGATGTGAAATTTTGTTTGAAAAATAAATGGAATGGATTGGGTTTTCAAAATAAATAGCGTAGTCTGAAAAGTTTTCGTTTGTGTGAGTTGCTTCAAATTTGCAGTTGCTAAGGTTTAAATATAATTTATTTTCGCCATGAACAATTATTTGATTTTGTGAAGAATTTGTAGAAAATGTGATGTTAGATAGATTTAAAGTTGATGGATTTTGTGGAGCATTGCAAATGATTTTATGTGAACCAAGATTAATTGTTCCGCTTATTGTTGCTAGGTAGAAACTCAAAGTTAAATCTTCATTTAATGAAATTGAATCAAAGTTTATAGTAGCTTCTCTTTTTGGAGAATCAAGGTCGTTAGAAATTAAATTAATGGCATCATTAACGTTTGTAAGATTATCTGATAAGGTGTAAAAAACGTCAGGGGTTTCCGTTTTGGCGGTCAGTGAAAAATTACTAGAATTGTTAGAAATTGTGTAGTTGTAGCTTTTTACATTGTATACAGCGGTGATTGTGTCTTCAGCTGAAAATTCAGTTGATGTGGTTACTATATCTCCATTACTGTTTATCCACTTATCAAAAACACAACCACTTTTTATTGGTGTTGGAAGTGATGAAAGTGTGCCACTTTCAGTGGTTGTTAGTGATTCTTCTTCACATGTTCCGCCACCAGCATCTATTGTTATGGTAAAAACGCCAGAAGCATGTGTAAAACACTCCGCTTTTGGTTTAAATCCAATGCTAAGAATTGATAAAATGGCAAACATTATGCCTAATAATAAATTTCTTTTTTTCATATATTTTCTCACAATTTTTTATATATTAATAGTATCTTTTTTTGATTAAATTGTAAACCAAATTAAAACAAATTATACAAAGAAAAAAGCACTTTATCCAAGTGCCTTTAATGCTTTGTTTATTTTTGTAATGATGTCAGCCGTGTTAAAACCAGCTTTTTCATAAACTTCTGTTCCGTTTCCTGAATATTGGAAATTTGTAACATTGATAAGAACATCGTTTTCTCCAATATATTTATACCATACATTGTCGTTTGATGCTTCAATAACAACTTTAAGAGTAGGATTTTTTAGCAATACTTTATTTTTGTATGATTTGTCTTGCAAGCTAAATATTGCTTCACAAGGCATTGAAATAACTCTGACACCAAGGTCTGCATAATGATTTGCTATTTGAATGGCTAGGCTGGCTTCTGTTCCGCTGGTAATAATTTCGATTTTTGGTCTAGATTTATTTTCAAATAAAACATATCCGCCATGTTCGGCTTTTTCAATGGTTGAATTATCAAGATATAAAAGATCTGATTTTGACAAAGCTAAGCCCATGGGTTTTTTTGTATCAAAAAATAATTTATATCCTGCCACAACTTCTGCTGATGTTGCAGGTCTGTAAACTAAATAGTTTGGTATAGAACGAAGGCAAGTTAATGTTTCGATTGGTTGATGAGTTGGGCCGTCTTGACCAACATTTATTGAGTCGTGTGTGAATATTGAAAGAACGGGCAGGTTCATCATTGCACTCATTCTTATTGGTGGTATCATGTAGTTTGAGAAGATAAAGAATGTGCTTTCAAAAACGGGTTGATTCAAATAAAGTGCAATGCCGTTTGCTATTGCCCCCATAGAATGTTCACGAATACCAAAATGGATATTTCTTCCTTGTCTGTTTTCTGCTGAATAAAATTCTCCGTCATTGATTTTTGCTTTTGTTGATTCAGCAACATCGGCAGCACCACCAACTAAACTATCGAATGTTTTGGATAATTCATTTAAGACAAAACTGCCCATATCTCTACCAGAATTTACGGACAGGTGTGTTAATTTTGTTAATACTTTTTCGTAATCACATTGTTTATCTGAAAGATAATTTTTGAGCAATTTATAGTTGTTTGGATAATTTTTTGCATAATTTTTAAAGTTTTCATGCCAAATTGCGTTTTTTTGCAAGTTTAATTCAACGGTTTTGTTAGCATTTTCGTAAACATCACTTTCAATAGAAAAATCATTTGTGAAGCCAAGCTTGTTTAAGTATTCTTCAAGTTCATCTGAAGAAAGTGGGTGAGAATGAATTTTGCTTGTACCTTCAAGTTTAGTGCCAATGCCGATGATTGTTTTAAAGATTACAATAGTTGGTTTGCTTGAGCGTTTTGCTGAAGTTATTGCCTTTGAACATGCAAGATAATCGTTACCATTTTTCACATTTAAAACATTCCAGCCCATTGCTTCAAACTTTTTAGCTATGTCTTCGTTATTAGCAATGGTTTTTGCTCCATCAATGGTTATGTTGTTGTCTTCATAAAGAAGAATTAATTTATTTAGTTTTAAAGTTCCAGCGAGTGAACAAGCTTCAACTGCAACTCCTTCCATCAAACAACCATCGCCAGTATAGCAGTAGGTATAGTTATCAAAAAGCTTAATGTCTTTTGTATTGAACTTTGACTCAAAGATTGTTTCTGCGATAGCAAGACCAACGGCGTTAGCAATGCCTTGGCCAAGTGGACCTGTTGAAGTTTCAACTCCAGGAACAACTCCGTATTCTGGGTGACCTGGTGTCCTTGATTTATATTTTCTGAAATTTTTTAAATCTTCAATACTAAGGTCGTAACCGTAAAGATGCAAAAGAGTATAGTAAAGTGCTGAAGTGTGTCCAGCAGATGATACAAATCTATCACGATTTAAAAACTTTGGGTCTTTTGGGTTAAATAACAAGTGGTCATTAAAAAGGCTATAAAGCATTGGAGTCGCACTTAGAGCAGACCCCGTGTGACCGGAGTTTGCATTTGAAATGGTTTGAGCGATAATAGCTCTGATGTTATCTATTGATTTTTGATTAATATCCATAAATTCTCCTTATTTTTTATTATCAAATTTTTGTAGTCCCGCTTCATATGAAACCAAAGTTGAAGCAAATCCAACATTTAATGATTCGCAAGAACCAAGCATTGGAATGATTATACTTTCGCTATTTTTTAAATGTCGCCAAGAATCGGATATTCCAGTGTGTTCGTTTCCGGAAATTATTGCTATTCTACCAGAATAATCAGCTTCACGGTAACTATTTTTGGCTTGCAGGTCTGTTACAATACATTTAAAATTGTTATTTTCTAACCATTGCTGAACATCGCCTATTTCTGCTTCAAGAACAGGGAGCATAAAACTTGCACCAAGGCTTGAACGAACGAGTCTACTATTTGTTAGTTTTGCTTGTCTGTTGGTTACTATTGCAAAGTCTCCACCAGCACAATCAAATGATCTTAGTATTGCACCAATATTTCCTGGTTGTTCAAGTCCGTCCATGACGATAGCTAAAACATTATCTTTTCCATCAAACATTTTTTTGATTGAATCTAGTGAATATTGAGGTTGCTCGGCAACTATAAAATATTCGTCATATCCATCACGGTCGCTGATTTTTTTGCAGGCTTTTTCAGAAATTATATAGCTTTTATGGGAAAAATTAACCATTTTTGCGATTTTTTCGAGTTCTTTTTCTGATATTTTGCCTGAATTGATTTTGTCAATATTAAAGAAAAATTCAGTCACTGGGATATTTTTTTCAATAAGTTTATCAACCGCCCAAAGACCTTCACACACAAATTTGTTTGTATTTTTGAGTTTGTTCTCGACAAGTAGTTTAACATCATTTACTTCATTTGATGATATTCCACAATTAAATGATTTTAGTAAAATCTTTTGTTTAAGGGTATTTATATCCATTTTATTTTCTCCAATAATAGTTTATAATAGTTAAAATAAATTGTCAATTTTATCTTGACTAAGCTTATTAATTTTGATATAAATTCTAAAACTATTTACAAATTTAACATGATGATATATAATATTAATATATTTTCTTAGGAGATTTATTATTATATGAACCCGTGGTTTTCATTTTTATTAACAACAAATTTAAATGTTAGCAATTTGATTAGTTTAGTTTTTATTGTTATTTTGATAATTCTATCTGCATTCTTTTCGGCAAGCGAGACAGCATTTTCATCTGTTAATACTATGCATATTAGAAACTTTGTTGATGAAAAAAGAAAAGGTGCAAGGAGAGCACAATATGTTATTGACCATTTTGATGTTGCGTTAGTTAGTTTTTTAGTTGGTAATAACCTTGTTAACATTGCAAACACAACACTTTGTGCGTATCTATTTTCAAAACTTATTGCCGATGCAACACTCGCAAATGTCTTAAACACAATTATTATGACGATAGTTATCTTGATTTTTGGCGAAATATTGCCTAAGAGCTATGCAAAACATAATCCTGAAAAATATGTTTTAAAGTTTAGCGGGGCAGTATATGTGTTTTTAAAAGTTATTTTTATCGTAGCTTTGCCATTTTTGGGACTTCAAAAACTCGTGCTTAAAAACAAGGAAGTTAATAAAATAACTGAAGATGATTTGGAAAATATAGTTGATACAATGGAAGACCAAGGTATGCTTGATAGCGAAAATGCTAGTATAATTCATGGTGCATTGAATATTTCAGAAAAAACCGTGCATGATATTTTAGTTCCAAGAGTTGACATGATTGCCTTGCCGATTGATGCAACTGAAAAAGAAATTAAGGAATTGTTTATTGAATATCAATACTCAAGAATACCTGTTTATGATGGCGACAAGGATAATATTGTTGGTGTTTTAAACTTTAAAGATTTTGTTAGCTTGCAATATACTGGTGGAAAATTCGAGCTTGCAAAGATTATGCAAGAACCTTTAAAAGTTACAAAAGCTATGAAGGTTGATGAACTTATCCAAAATATGCAAAAATCTCAAAAACATTTAGCAATCGTTATTGATGAGTTTGGTGGAACTAGTGGACTTGTTACAATGGAAGATGCACTAGAAGAAATGGTCGGCGAAATTTATGACGAACATGATGACACCGAAGATGCTCCAGTTTTAAAGCTTGCTGAAGATAAATATAGTGTGAAAGCGGATATTTCAGTCGAGAGTTTGTTTGAAATTTTAAAGATAGAGCATTTACCAGAAACAACTTATCCGTCTGTTGCTGGTATGATTTATGAGCTTTCTGAAAGTGTTCCAGAACAGGGAACAACTGTTAAAATCACAGCTGTTGACGATGTTTTAAATGAGAAAAATGAATATATATCTATGATTGCGGATTTAACATTTGTTGTTGATGAAGTGGAAGATAACAGGATTTTAAAGGTTATCTTAACCATAGAAAGACGTGAACAAAAAAGTGAAGATTAAACGCAAAAATCAATAAAAAATAGCAAAAAAGCAGGTAAAATTATCTATTTTGATAGTTTTATCTGCTTTTTATTATTGTATATCCATGTGATAATAGTTTTTTAAATATAGTTTTAGAACGTCAATTTGGTCTTGGAGAAGTTTGCCGTTGTCAGTATCTTTAACTTTAATGCGTGTTTTATATTTTTGAATTTCTGATGTTTCAGAATGTAAATCAATTTTTCGCTCAATGGCTTCTTTGATTTTGCAGAAAGGTGCATGTGTAGTAAGATATAAGCCATGTGAGTTTGACATCAAGGTGTAACCGCCAATTCCTGTGTGTTTGTGATATGCTTTTGATAATCCGCCATCAATAACTATATGTTTTCCATTTCCGCTAATTGGTTTTTCTCCGTCAATAACTTTTACTGGCATGTGCCCATTGATTATATGAGAATATTCGCCATATATTCCAAATTCAGCTAAAACTTTATCACAAAATGCTTCATTTTTAATGTAATTGTAATATGGGTTTTTATTCTCTTTAACTTTTTTTCCGAGCATATATGTTTCGTAGGTTCTCATGACGTCTCTGCCAAACAATGGGGAATTTTTACCGCACCATAGATACCAAATATAATCCAATGAATACTTATCTTTGTTTGTGTATGCGTTTAGCACGATTTCATTGCATTTATCATAAAGAGCTTTACCGCTGTAATAGTTTTCTCCAATTTTGACTTTTGTAAAAGTTCCATCTTTGTTTGTTGGAACACAACTATGCATCAACAGGTTATTGTTGTAAACTAGATACATACTTGCCTTACGCATCAAAAATGAAATGTGCTCTTTTAGTCTCTTGCTTTGCATAAATTCTTGCTTCAAAATATTGATTAAAGACAGGTCTTCTTTTGTGAGTTCTTCTTTTAATAAAATTCTATCGTCCATTTCCCATTCGGGGTGGTGTTTTATTATTACATTTTCAAGCTTAAACTGCAAAACGGTAATCGCTTTGTACATTTTGGATAACAACCCAACATCATCAAAAGGATTTGAATTGTTGTTTAAGTCTTTTATTTTAAAGTTTTTGCAATCGTCATTTGCATAATGTTTTAGAGCATACGTTTCTAATGCTCGAAGATTTATACCATATGAACTTTCTAAAATGCTAAGGTTGTTATATCCACAATTAATTCGAATAACATTTGCGATGCATGGTAGGTTTCCTAAAAATGCACCCAGCCACAGAATATCGTGGTTGCCCCATTGAATATCAAGGGAATGATAATACATGAGTCTATCAAGGATAATGTCTGGACCTTTGCCCCTGTCGTAAATATCTCCGATAATGTGCAGATGGTCGATGGCGAGTCTTTGTATTACTTGGCAGAGAGCAATGATAAAATTGTCGCCTTCATTAAGCTCAATGATGCTGTTTAAAATATTTTCGTAATAACTTTCTTTGTTTGCATCAACGGTCATGTTGATTAGTTCGTCCATTATGTAAGCGTAATCAGATGGTAGTGCTTTTCTAACTTTACTTCTTGTATACTTGCTTGAAATTTCACGCAATACTTTTATTAGGTTAAGCAATGTTTTTTTGTACCAACCCGACATGTCTTTCTCGTTTTGTTTTGTGAGTCTTATGCGTTCTTCAGGGTAGTAGATTAATGTTAACAAATCTTGAATTTCGCCGTTTGTCATATAGGTTTTAAAAATTGATTCAATTTTTAGTCTAATGACTCCTGATGCGTTTTTCAAAATATGAATAAATGTGTCAGACTCACCGTGAAGGTCACTTAAAAAATGTTCTGTGCCTTTTGGCAGGTTTAATATTGCTTGCAAGTTTATTATTTCGCTAATTGCTTCGTTTGGCGATTTGAAAAACTTATTCATTATACTATTGTATTTTTCTATTTCCATAATAATCCTTTTATAATTTGCTAATAATATTATATTATATAAAATTTTTACTTTCAAAGTAAATTTGCAAGTCATGGTTAAGAAAGGAATATAAAATATAAATACAAATTATAAAAGATTTTTCTAAGATTGAAATTGAGTAAATAAAAACGATAACTTATATTAAGCTATCGTTTTTTACTGATTAATTTTTTTGATGTTTTTTTGACAAAATTTAATAGTATAAAAATTGAAATACAAACTATAACTGCAAGAATAACTATTAAATACATTGCAAGTACGCTAACATTTTTTCCGAAGAAAGTTAGATTTGCATCAAAGGCTTTGCTTATGTTTGTAACCACAGCGGAAGGCAAACCTTGGAGTTGTAGCTCTTTTAAAACTCCATTCATCATGGGGGTTCTTAATAGTCCCGTTCCGTAAGTTCCGGGTAAGAACATTAAAATATTTCTAAGTCCTTCGCTAAATTGAGATAACGGCATGTATGCACCACAAATAAAACCATACATCGAGCTAACAAGTGTTGCAACTGCACTAATTGCCCCTTGACTTTTTAGAAACATGCAAACTATAGATGATAGGGCAGTTCCAAACATTACAAGCAAAGCGATATCAAAGATTGTAAGTAAAATATCAGCAAATGTCATGTAAAAACCAACAAATGCTAGATAAATTAATCCGATTGCAAAAGTGATATAACATACAATCGCTGTAACTATAGCTGTTGATAAATAATAGCTAAGGCTAAGTGTTGTTTTCTTGACTGGTGTTATTGATAAGTCCATGTAACTGCCTGTGACTTTATCTTGAACCATAATCATGTTTGCACAAAATGCTATTGTTATGCAAGATGTTGCAAGTATTGATGAAATAAGCCAACTTCCAGCAAAACCGTTGAGTAGAGAATTTGACAAAGTTGTGCCTTCAGGAAGTTGTGCGAGTATGCTGTCAGTGTAGACATTTTTTAAAAATGTTATAAATAAAATCAATAAAATTATTGGAGTGATTAGGGAAGATAAAAATACACCCTTATCTTTGAAATATATTTTTGTATTTCTCTTTATTAGTGCCCATAAAGTCATAAGTTGTCCCCCTTTAATTCCTTACCGGTGCAAGCTAAAAATACATCGTCCATATTTCCTTTTATTATTTCAAAGTCGGAAAAAAGTTCACTGTGTTTTTTTATTAAGTTGGTTGCAGCTTGCGTGTTTTCGATAGAAATTTTATAACCACCTGCAATTTTTTTATAAGGTAAGTTTAGATTTTCGACATCTTCCTTTTTAACGTTATACAAGATAATGAAGTCACCGGTATATTTGTTTTTCAGCTCAATAGGAGTGCCTTCTGCAACGATTTTGCCTTTATCGAGAATTACAACGTAATCCGCATCAGTGGTTTCTTCCATATAATGAGTTGTTAAAAATACGGTAATTTCATTATCTTTTCGTAGTTTATTAATTACATTCCAAACGTTTTTTCTTGTTTGGGGGTCGAGTCCAGTTGTTGGTTCGTCTAAAATTAGAATTTTTGGGTTATTTAACAAAGCTCTTGCAAAATCAACTCTGCGTTTTTCGCCACCTGAAAGTTTGCCAAATGCTCTTTTTAATAAAGGTTTTATGTTTAATAGTTTGTCGAGCTCGTTTAATCTTTGGCTAAATTGTGTTTTATTAAGTCCGTATAAGCTAGCTCTAGATTTTAGGTTGTCGTAAACTGATAAGACCTTGTCGAGAACTGAAAATTGAAAAACTATGCCAATTTCAGATTTTACTTTGTTTAAGTCTTCATCTAGGTTTGTGCCATTAATAACAATTTCGCCAGAGTCCTTTGTTTGTTGTCCACACATTATTGAAATGGTTGTGCTTTTACCTGCACCATTAAGTCCTAAAAATGCAAATAGTTGACCTTTTTTTACATTAATGCTAAGGTTATTTACTGCATGAACTTCGCCAAAACTTTTGTGTAAATTTTTAATTTCTATAATATTATCCATTAAAAACTCCTTATTTTTTACAAGACAAATATATCACTTCTTTATGCTAAATGCAATTATTTAAAATAATTATACTCAAGTTTAAATTAATAGAGAATATGAAATAACTTGATTATTGATGTTGAGTTTTGTTGTTTTGATTACAGTGTTTAATTGGTTTTATGTTGAGATGTGAAATGGAAATACAAGAACTGAAAATTTTTTATTTGTGGCGAATTTGTTTGTCTTGTTGATATTTAGAAATTATTTCAGGTTGGAAATTGTGAATGGATTTGTTATTGTTGGTGGCATTGATTTTTGTTTGCGATTGGTAATAATCTTTTTGATACTAGGATGCGAGCGGATTTTTGCTAATTTAGAGTTGCTTATATTTTTTATATGCAAAGATATCTTTTAATTCAAGAATTAAAAAACGTCTTTCCGATTAACTTGATTTTTACAATCTTAGGTGTTATACTAAGCCTGTGTAAAAATATGTTCCCATAGTAAAGTGGATATTACAAACCCCTCCTAAGTACCGACTTGGACTAAAACAAACTCTCTAAACAGCCCTAAAACACGGACATTTCACAATCACAACAAATTCACCCAACCACAATTTGCACCCAAAGTGCACCAAAACCATTAAAAAACTAAATATGCAGCCGTAGCTCAGCTGGATAGAGCGATCGCCTCCTAAGCGATAGGTCGGATGTTCAAATCATCTCGGTTGCACCAATTTGCAATGAAAAAGACGACTTATTTAGTCGTCTTTTATCATTCTGTTAGACCAGTGTATCTAATTGCTTCATCAATTTTTTCCATAAGCATTGAAGTGAAAATTAACCTCTTATAAGCCTGTTCTTTTGAAAGGTATGTATTTACATGAGCTTTGGGATTTCGAATACCTTTCCAAGCGCCCATAAACAAAAATCTATAACCCTCTTGTTCATCCTTGCCAGAGATTGTCGACATGTCGTTTATTTTTAATAATGCTTTTGTTTCGTCACTGTTAAAGACTAATGCGAATAAATCTGCACCATCTTTTTCTTCATTTTTGTATTTTCGATACAATTTTTTTAGACGATCATTTATTTCTTTTATTGCAGATTCTACAGCGTCTGAATAATGACCATCTTCATATTTTTTCAAAGATGATTTTATTATTAATTCATGTAAATGATCAATAATATCATCTTTTGTATCTTTTTTAATACCGTTAATTATTAACTCATTTTTCAAAGAAGCAAGAATTCCAACCAAATAGTGCATTTTTTCATGTTCGTAAATACTGCTTTTGTACACACTACATAAGTTTTTGTAAATATCACTATTTTTTCCTGCAATTGAAAGAGTTAATCCGTCAATTTCATAAATACATTCACTATATCTATTTGAAGAAGATGAGCAAAATTTAATTAACTGGTCTAGCCTTGTAATTATTTTGTCCATTGTTTTCTCCTATTTTTTTCTTTGACTTAATGCAGATGCAGCAACGCTTTTAGTTTTGCTACTTGTTCTTCCATTCCTTAGGATAGAAGAGGCCTTAGAAGCAACCGATTTAGAGGTTCTTCTACAACTCGATTTACATGCCATTTCTATACATCCTCCTTTTTCTGTGGTAATAAAAAAATCCTATTGACAAAAAATAGTTGACAACAGGAACAGAAAAAGTGTATAGTAATATTGTCAATATAAACACTCAATCTGTTTCTATTGCTCTTCGACTTTTAGTTGCCGCTAAAGGTCTTTTTTATTTCACATGAAGTTTAGTATAAATCATTACATATGTCAAGCAAAAAACACAACATATCGAACAAATGTACAAATATTTTACAAGATCTTATTTTTTAAGAAAAGCACTCATTTAGAGTGCTTTTCTTATTCGAAAATTTTATTAATTACCTCACTTGCATGGATGTCTGAGTTCTTTATGAAGTGGCTATAAAAGTCGCTGGTGGTGGAGGCTTTTGAGTGGCCTGCACGGGCAGACACTGTTTTCATATCCACTCCTGCAACCAGTTGCAATGTGATGTTTGTATGGCGAAGTGAGTGGAGAGTTACTTTTGGCAATCCTGCTTTTATTAGTGTTTTTTGTAGCCACACTCTAAATAATCCAGGGGATATGTCTGTGCCATCTTCTGTGCAGAACAACCTGTCCGTGTTACCAAGGCGATCTCCTAGATATTTCTTTTGGTTTAGCCACCATGCTTCGTATTCTTTTAGGTAGTCAATGA
>CAZYDU010000006.1:0-89600 GCA_964646345.1 uncultured Lachnospiraceae bacterium | reverse complement strand
CTTTTTTCGTGCGACTGCCTGCCCGCTCATAAAAGGGTTTTGCTTAGAGATTTAGCCCCCCTAGGGGGCTATAATCCACAATGAAGTAAAGAATCTTTTAACCAGTTAGCGTAAGCAATTTCTTGTTGATTATATGCTCCCGCTTTTTTCAATTTATTTATAACTGTTTTCTTTTGGGATGAATGTTGCAATAGATTTACTAGTTTTATAGCGCACCTTAATTCTATAAATGAAAAAGGAACACTATAATCGCTGTCTCTCATTAATTTGCAATATAATTGTTCTTCATCATGATATCCTATAAAACTCATAAGTCCATATTCATCATCTTTAACTGTAAGACTTGTTAACAGTTGCTTATAATCTATCGGATTGATATTTTTAACACCTTTTAATATGTTTAGTGGTTGTTCTGTTTTATTTAAGAACTCTTGTCCTTTTATATAATCAAAATTTTCTATCATAATTTCTCCTAATTTCTTTTATATATCTTTTTGTTGTTATTGTTGTTGTTATCGTTATTTTGTTTTATAGGGAGTAACAACCATAACGACAATAACAATCATCTAACATATATTTAATTTCTGTTGCTGAGTTTGTATGTAATAGAATGTATGAGGCCTTCCTTGTTTGCCACCATTTTTACTTGGAGCAATATGTATAATCCCATCATATTGTTTTAGTTTATCTGTAATTGAGTTCAAATATTGTCCAATATGATTGATATTTCTAGCAGGTAGGTGGTTATACAACTTGCTACATTCTTCCAAGAGTTTTGTACAAGTTCCTGTCCAACTTCCATTATTGTTTCTCAGTAAAGAGCGAATTGTATTTACATATTCATCTCTGTCATATTCTTCTTTTTCTCTTTTAACTTTCTCTTCTTCAGCAGTGCCAATTTTTTGCCATTTCATGTTTGTCTGATTTTGTCTTATTGACCAACTATCTTCACCAATTTTTCTTCCAGTAAAAGTTAGCGTTGCAGTATCTTCACCTCGTTTTCTGTTAAGCAGAAAGATGCAATCAGCACTTGCCATTAAGCCATTTGTCCCATTGATTTTTGAGAATGGATCACCATCGGCGTCTTTATCTCGCATCTTGTTTAAGTGATGTACGATAATAATGCACACCTTATATTTTTCAGCAAGTTGCTTAAATGTCGATATATCTCTATAATCATGAGCAAACATTCCTTCGCCATAAAGGGCTGAACTTCTTATCTTTTGAAAAGTATCTATTACAACTACCTTAATTTTAGGATTTCGCCTTAAGTTTGCTTCTAAATATTCAATTAATGTAGGTTTGTCGTTGGATATTTTATCCATTGGGTAAATTTCATAAGAAATATAAAACCCATCTGGAACATTTCCGCCTTGTAGCATCTTTTTTAATCTGACTTGCGATAACTCTTCATCATCTTCCATCGCCATATACCAACATTCCGCTCGTGTAGAACCTGCATCAAGAAATTCATCACCACTTGCAATCGCTAAGCATAATTGTTGAACAAACCAACTTTTACCACTTTTAGATGAACCACATAGCAAATTAACACCGTTTGTAAACAATTTATTTATATACCAACTTGTATTCGCAAACTTCATATCCATAATTTCTTTAACCGATTTTAAATCGCCATATGATGTTTGCTGTTTATAAAACATTTCTTTTGCTTTTATAATATTCTTCACAAGTTCTGTATTGTTGTGTTGCAAACATTCATTTGGATCTTTATATTTTCCTGCAATGTTGTAGGTAATAAATTTAACTTTTTCTTTTTTGAAATAATCGCTAAGTTCTTTTGTAAACTTTGCTCCAGGTTCATCGTTGTCGAAGGACAAAATAAAAGAAAGTGAATTTTTCACTTTCTTATTTTTAAATAATTCAGTTAGTTTGTTTATACCATTGCCACCACATGTTGCAATAGCTGGAGAACCATATTGTTCAATACTCATTGCACATATTGGACTTTCAACTATAAATATTGGATCTTCATATTTATAATTGAGTAATAAGTTTTCATTATAAATTGGCTCTTGTCCAGCATCTTTTGTTTGTGGTTTGAGAAACTTTTTATCAATAACACTTCTTGCTTGATAATATTCTAAATTACCACTATAGGGGATAATTACCTGCTGTTTTGCTTTGTCATAACCAAGTCTATATTTCTTGATAGTCTCAATTGAGAGACCACGCTTAATAAAATAATCCGTTTTATCTATATCTTTTTCACATTGCAATATATAATTTTTTATACTTTGTTTTGATGATTTCTGCTCTTTTATATCTATACATAAATTAAAATTTTTGTTCAATGTTTTAACAGCTTCAAACTTATCTATATTTTTAAATTTCATAACGAAATCAATTAGACTTCCACTTGCACCACAACCGAAACACCTAAAGGTATTGGTATTTGGTTTAATTGATA
Source organism: uncultured Lachnospiraceae bacterium (assembly GCA_964646345.1). Taxonomy (GTDB): domain Bacteria; phylum Bacillota; class Clostridia; order Christensenellales; family UBA1242; genus RGIG1681. Next base: position 87,169 of record CAZYDU010000006.1, on the reverse strand, counting down.
ATGATGCATTTTTATCATTATGGAAAGGACAATTAATTTTGTCTCGTTTGAATTTGTTTGATAGATAATGTTCAATCACTTCTTTTATATTAAGTTTGTTTTTAATCTCTGCAAAAGCATCTTGCATATTATCCTCCTAATTTTGTTTTTCATTTTTCTTACATTTCTGAATGAGAAGTTCGGATGCTATAATTAAATCCCATCCAACTTTATTTTTACTTTGTTTTCGCTGATGTCTAAAATACTTAAGTTTTTGCTTATAATCCATATTGTTTAATGATTGAATAAATTTACTTTGTTGATGTTTCATAAACCTCCTTTTAATAAAAAAAGAGAAGGGGCGCAATCCTTCTCTTTCTTAAATTTTATTTAGTTGAATTCGAACTCTACTTATATTATATGAGTGCGTGTTCCATAATTGGTACTCGTTCGTTCCACTATGTTTCACTTTGTTCCTTTCTATGTATTCAGGCAGTTTTTTAAGGTTTTCACTATTAAATTTTTATATCTAAATATGGATGTTTTCGAAGCATGCAAATATCTTGTTGCATCATCCATTGAATAATTTTTTTCAAAAAGATAAGAGTATACTTCAATTAGCTCATATGGTAATTGTTTAATACAAAGGTCAAATAACTTATAGATTCTTATTAGTTCTTGTAAATAGTCAGGAAGATTTTCATCATTGCTAATACCATGGTTAAATCTATATGCATCCAAATACATATTAAGAGAAACCCTTTGATATAACAAAGTGCTGACAAATTTTTCATCGTGTGGAGAATTCATTATATCTTTAACGATATCAGCTGTTTCTGCTTTTAATAAAGAACCTTTAATTAATCTTTTCTTAGACATTATTTACTCCTTATAAGTTAAATTATAATCTTTAATATATCTATAATTTTATTCCTTGCATCAGGATAGAACCAAGAATTAAAATGAGCGTTATTGTTTAATTTTTCAACATTGTCTTCTGGTCGGTTTATATATTTAGATAATTCTTGATTAGAGATACATCTCGTATTGTCAAACATATCAATTATTCTTAAAAGAGAAGCTTGTCCATAAGTTTGTGATTTCATAAAGTCAATTAAATTTAAAAATTGAGACGCTTCTAAATCTTTTAAAAAATTCATATAAGAAGTATCTTTAAAAATCTTTTTTTCGGAATTGTAATTTCTTTCTATTTTATTACTGAAATACTTATCATAAATTCTTTTGTTTGTGTGCTTTAGCGACAACATAAATGCAATTACCACGGGATAATAATAGTAATAAGGTTTAATATGTCGCCATCCATCTAATACTTCTTTACATATAAGATTAAGTTGTTGAACTATAATTTTACAATCGCGTAGAGGGAGAAACATTGCTTCAAACATTCCTGAAATTAATTGTTTTACCTCAAAATCATCTTCGCTAGTAAAAGTCATTAGTGATTGAACATATTCATATGTTTTATTTTTGGGCAAATCTATTTCGTATTGAATAAATTTAGAAAGATATCCGTATGTATCCATTTGCATTCCAAACATATTTTTTATTGATGTTTCTAATTGTTCCTTATCTAATGCTATCACTACTATAAGATTTGGAATATCAAGCATGTGATAAATTGATTCAAGAACCTTAATTTGATATTCAGGCAAACACCTGTCTAATTCATCAACTAAAAAAATTGTTTTTTTATCTTTGCAAAAATCTTTCAATGTATCTTTATAATTCTGTATCGCAGTTTTATATTTATCATACTCTGAAAAAACATTTTCTTCTTGTTCGGTTATCGCGGTTGCATCAATTTTTGTTAAGTTAGCCATTGTTTTCAAAATTACTTTTGGTATGGATTTAACTACTTTTTGAGTAACATTTTTTATCTTTTTGCCTTTTGTTTCTAGTTTGCTCAGGTTGTACATTAAAGGAACTATAGGGTTGTCAAAATAATTATATTCCCATGCATCATAATAAACAATATTAAATAGATCATCAACTTCATTTTTTTCTTTTATAAAATTTAACAATGTTGTTTTACCTGTTCCATACTTTCCGTTAATAACCATTGTTAATCCATGATTGTCTTGATTTCCAAAAGCATTAAAAATACTAAACAAGTCATTTAATAACTTATTCCTATCAAGTTTATCTTCTCCAATTTTTATCATAGGTGTACCCATATAATTGCTCCTTGTGGACGTTTATATTTTCTAACCATTTCATATCTCTTAGCATTGGATACAATCCAAGCAAAAGTCTTTTTGTAGGGAAGAGCTTCAATATTTTGAATGTTATGTTTATCGGTATTGTTTTTATAATCATCTAAGGTCAATTCTTTGCAGTCTATAATTTCGCAGGAACCTACAACCAAACCACTACCGCTTTGTATAAGCTCTATTTTGCCTCTGATATTAGTTTTACTTCCACGAATTTCCCATGTCTTTTTACCGTCTAATAAGTAATCAATCCAAGGCTTTTTAATAATTAGTGCTTTCATCTATTTAATCTCCATAATAACTTTTAATTGTTGTGCTAAAAGTTTTATTAATGGTACACATACAGAATTTCCAACTTGCTTGTACGCGCTTTCTATTGAAATGTTTTTAGGAAACTGAAAATCGTCTGGAAAACCTTGAAGCAAAAGACATTCTGATGGCATTAGTTTTCTTATGCCGAAATCATCTTTTATTATAGGAACTCTATCTGGAAATGTTCCCATATTTGCGGTTAAAGTGGGGCATGTGCTTGTTTTACTTTTTCTAACTCCATAGTCAGTTAATTTATAAATTTTGCTTTCATCAATAATTGATTTATTTAACGTTTGAAAATATGGACTATTATTGTCATAATAATAAAATGGATGTTTTTTGTCCGAAGTTCTTATTATGTCAAAAATAGACTCTGGCGATTTTATTGGTTCTGGATATTTGAAATTATTGCATTGCCAATCATCTAAAAATCCAATAATAAATATTCTTTCTCTGTTTTGTGGCACTCCATAGTCTTTTGCATTTAAAACTTTATATCTTACACCATAACCAAACTGTGCTAATGTATTGTATATAACCAAAAAAGTTTTACCATTATCGTGACCTTCAAGATTGCTTACATTTTCTAAAAAGACAATCTTCGGTCTTTTTACATCTATTATTTTAGCAATCTCAAAGAACAGATTACCTCGTTTATCTTTAAATCCCTTTTGTCTTCCAGCAATAGAGAACGGTTGACAAGGAAAACCAGCGGTTAGAATATCAAAATCTGGTAATGTTTTAGGATCAATATTTCTAATATCGTCTTCAATTAGATAGTGATCACCTAAATTTTTTCTATATGTTCTACAAGCCTCACTATCAACTTCATTTGCCCATACAATATCAAACCCAGCTTGTTTAAACCCTAAACATATACCACCAATTCCTGCAAACATGCTTGCAACTTTCATCTAATTATTTTCCTTGAATACTTTTAGTATTTCTGTTGCTAATAATTGAATTACAGGGACTGATACAGCATTTCCTGCTTGTTTATATAACATAGAGTCAGGATAATTTTTTCCCTTGAATTTTATTGGAAGTTTGTATTCTGTGCCAACAGGGAATCCTTGTAATCTAAATGTTTCAGCAGGCAATAATTTTCTAATTCCAAATCCATCGTATATCAATGGCACGTTATGTCCACCAGTTCCCATATTTGCAGTTAGTGTTGGACATACATTGCTTTTATTCTTTCTTACATAAAGACCACGTCTTAATTGATAAAATTGATATCTTTCAGTAATCTGCTCATTTAAATTAACATAATCTTCACCATCTATCTCATGTCTGAAGTAATGAGGATACTTTGACTCAGTATAATAATATTTATTATCTGCCCTTAATGAATATTCTATGATATTTGAAACTTGTGCAGATCTTTCTTCTGAATTATATGCTTTCTTATATTTCTTTTCTATAGTTGCGAAATCAAATTTATCATAATCTTCTTTATTTTTGAAACAAATTATATAAATTCTTTCTCTATTTTGTGGAAGAGTGGACATCTCCATTGTATTGAACACCTTCTCTTTAATATGATATCCAAGTTTTTCTATTTCACTTTTAATAACTTTGTAGGTTTGTCCTTTATCGTGAGATAATAGGTTTTTTACATTTTCCAGGAATAACACTCTTGGTTTTTGTTTCATTTTGTTAACCAATTTTACAATACTTAAGAATAAATTGCCTCTTTCATCGTCAAATCCTTTTCGTTCTCCTGCTATACTAAATGCCTGGCAAGGGAATCCCGCTGTAAGAATATCAACATCTTTAGATAAAATCTCATTTTGCATTTGTTCATATCTTTCTTTTTCGTCTTCTGTACATAATGAGGTATCGAGAATTTTATTAATATCTCCTTCTAATACAGAATGTTCAAAATTTGTTCTATATGTTTCGCATGCATATTGATCAATTTCGTTTGCCCATGAAAGACTATATGCATAATCTTCAAATTCTGCATTTTTAAATCCTAAACATATTCCTCCGACGCCTGCAAATAGGCTTCCAACTTTAAATTTTTGCATATAATTTTCTCCTCTAGCAAACAAAGTATCACAAATTCTAATGAATATCCAGTGAAATTTTTATTTTGCTTTATTAATTAATTTAACACCATTGTCTGTTATGCAATAGGTTTCTTTAGATATAAATCTTCCAGTTTCAATTAAACCAGAATAAATACTGAAACGAGGTCTTCTTCCTTGTGCTTTTTGATCCGCAACTGTCTGGTTTGCATTAACAGGGAAGTTTTCTATATCGTTTGTAGCAATTTCGTATACATCAAAAGTTCTATCCCAGTTTCCTTCTCTATAAAAATCAACAAAAAATATTCTATCCCATTGAGAGTGAGGTCCAAAACTAGTTAAGTCTGGAAGCACACTACAAGCTTTTACTTGTATTCTATTGTTACCTCTAGAACCGTTAGGATCATAACAATCAAAAGAAGAGTTGGCGCCAGTTATTGAGCTGGTACATCTCCACATATTTTTAGCCATTGCAAAACCAATTTCAGATAATCCCTCTGGGAGATTTACTGATCTTGCATTTAGTTTGTTTAAGTTGTCACATAACAATCTCCAACTATCATAGATTTTTTTCAATTCATCATTATCTCTTTGATCAAATATTGTTACATCAGCCCTTTTATCTCCTTCGGGTAAATGTAAAATCTCTCTTGATATTTTCATTTGTATATTCTCCTTAGTTTTTCTTTATTATTTGGCTTAAAGATTCGATTAATTTACTTTCCATATCTGGAAGATATCTTAATAGTCCTTTGTTTATAAAATATTCTTCTCCAGCAATTGAGCCAAAAGTTCCAAAGTTAATATTATATTGATTTCCTTTTTGTAGGTTGTATCCATTAACGAAAGTATCGCTTTCTACTAGTACAGTTATGGAATTAGTGGTCTTTTTTATAACTCTTAAAACATTAGGATTTTCAATTTCAATGTCTAATGTTTTTTCTTTAGAAGTTGTAAATAACGAATACCAGTTGTCATTAAATCTATATAGTCCACTTTCTTGTTTATCACAATAATCACTCAATAAAGAGTTTGGACTATAATTACTTTCTTTTACTTTAACTTTTCTTTGCGTTACATCAACGAAATATCTTGGAATTTCTCCTGCATTAAGTTTTAGTGCCATATTTCTAAATTGAGAAGCAGTTGTGACACAAAGTAGCTCTAAACTACCCAAACTACATCTGTTAAATTCAACTTGCTTTGTTTTAGAAATTAAGCCTTTAGTATCAGACTCAATAAAATCATTAGGCATCGTTAATTTACTTATTTCCTTTTCTGTAAATATATTTTTATCAAAGAAAGAAAGCAGGTAGTCGACATCAATGTTTGCTCCAACCATTACTAGGAACTTATCTCCATAGTGTTGATCTCTTAAACTAACCATATATTTTTTACCAAAAAAAGACTTGACTTCTATTTGAGGACATTCTGGTTGAGGAACCCAAAACTTCGTATCTTCTTTTGTGTCATCATATTTAACAAAAGGAACAATTTTGTTTTCGATTTGTAAACCAATTACATCTGGTGCAATACCTACAACTTTTGGATCATACATATAGAAATCAGAAAAAACTCGTACATTCTTTTTAATGTTTAATTTTTTTACCGCTTCAGGTAAGAAATATTGATTAAACACTATACTTTCTGGAATAATATTTATCCATCTATCAAAAATTCCACCTACAAGATCACTTTTTGAACTTAAAGATCCAAACATTCCAGATTTTGATTGCTGAGCCATGCTACTGACAAAATAAACATAAGGTATTATGTCTTGTTGTTTTATTTCTAATTTCATACATTTTTCTCCTATGTGTGTATTATAACATAAACATTCCTAAAAAGCTGCTTATTTAACAAAATTTATTAAATATTTTTAGATTATTATAATAATTACTAGAAAGCCTTTTAAATTGTAAATATGGGGGATATATGATGAAAACACATTTTTTACACTTTTTCTTGGTATGTTTTACACATTTTTTGCATATTTTTAAGGCTTTGTTATCCATTTTTTGCATATTTAAGAGATTTGTTTAAAATGACTTGCAAAAGAATTGAAAGTACGGTAAAAGACAAACACCTATAAGGAGGTGTGAAATGAACAAGTTGGTGCAAATAGTTAAGGACAATTGCGAATTTACGAAAGAAGAGATTGACCAGGAAACTCTTGTAACTGGACTTACTAATAGTTTTGTAAAAATGCTTAATGACAAGCAGGTTAAAATGTTTGTGGATTTCTTGATCGCAAGGGATAAATTGGAAGAGATTAAAATCAACAACCACATTGTCGCCACACACAAAATATGCAAGGAAATATTTAAGTTGAGGTAAAGGCTTATGGAAGAGATTGTTAGAATGGTTCACGAACTTCTAGAAGACAAAAAGATGACAAGTGATGAATATATGCAGTTGTGTAAAATCTGTGAAAAGGAAGACCTTTTTGTTAAGGGTTTTTCAAAGGATAAATGGAAAGAATACATTGACCTGGATATTGAAAAAAGCCATTTATTTGGCATTCAAATTGATATTGCAATTGGTGTTACATACAAATTGTGCAAAAAATTATTTCAAAAATAAGGAGATATTATGAAAGCGAGATTTATTGGCAATATTCCTAATGCAAGGTTGCTTAGGAACAAAATTGATAATGGCGAAGGCTTTGAAGTTGAATATATGGTTGAAAGAGTTTTGTATTTGCCAAGGCGAGAGTTTATACCTTTCCGTGAGCATTTATCCGAATACGAGCCCAATATTGCCAAATACAAAGAAGATATGTTCGTTGATGACAATGGTGTCTGGCATGTTCTTATGTATTGTTGTATTCAATGCGACATTATGTTGCTCGTTTTTAGTGATGACGAAAACTATGCCAAGTATTGTTCAATAAAATCCAATGGCGGAGAAAAAGTTGAACCAAGGTTTACAACTAGCAATAGGTATCATAAGTGAAAGTTGCATTTTTACAATTACCACATCATAATTAGTGCTTAAATTATTTGCTATTTGTAATTTGCCTAAAATTTGAATATTCTCTCCAGATAGTTGTGTAATATCACACTTGTTGGAGAAAATCGAGCATCTATAACATTTTAAATAAAACCATATATAAATAAATATTTTCAAAATGATAAAATAAAAAGGTCAACTCGCAAATAAGCAAATTGACCATGTGGTTGATATTCTCTATTATGTCATGAAAGAATTTCTTTTTAGAGAAATATCTATCACTTTGTTTTATATTTTTGATATTTGCTACCAGGCTTATCTGGGATTGTGTATAATAATTGTCCGTTTTCGATTAATGGTTTTACAAAATTGTTTCTCACATAACTTAACGACTTAAATCCTAAATAATTTTGAATTTCTACCAAAGCCCTTGGTTCTATACAAAAATCTAATACAGCTTTAATAGGATCAGCACTTCTTCGTTCTTCAACATTTTTAGAGTTATATAAGATAACTTTAAAACAGCCTCTTTCATTTATGAATACGGGGTCGGGAAGATTTGCTTCTCTCATCGATTTTTTAATTGTAGGTATTCCAGAATATCTATTTTCAGTTACCTTTAAAAGTTCTAAAGCTTTTGCAATATTTGGATTTCTAGTGTCTGGTTGAATTTTACCTAAATCATCAACAGTAAGTCGACCATACAATCCACCTGGATTAGTAATTTCTATTCTATCTGTAAACATATTTATTTGAATAGGCATATTTTCTGTATGGAAACTATAATCTCTATGGACAACAGCATTTATAATAGCCTCTCTTATTGCGGCTATAGGATATTCTGGAATATCTGTTCTTTGTCCTGTAATGTTGTTTATAACTGTTTGGTGAGACATGTTTTTTCTTACAAAACCAATTGATTCCTCTATTATTTCAGTTAATGTTCCTTCAATTTTTTTGTTATCAATAAATCTTGCTCCACTTTCTGTAACTTCTCCAACTTGAAACCCTGGAACAACAACAGCATGAGCACATAAATTAGGCAAAATGGCTTGTGGATATATTGAAAACATCAAGACATAAATTAGAGTAGGCGTTTCATCAACGAAGAAGCTGTTTAGTTCCAATAAATCTTGTGTTGATGTTGAAGCCAAGTTTGGCCTATTTTGCTTCAATTGAGCCAAATAAACGTCCAGTTTTGTTGTGTCTATTTTCTTATTTAATGCTCTATCTATTTTTCTTATATCGTCACAAATTTGTCTTTTGAAAGCATCATAACTATATATTTCATATTCAGACATTGGCTCATTTGCATTACCAATTCTAATATACGACCCCTTTCTTTGACCTTTTGCTTTGTGATAACATGGTTTTAATGAGTAATCAATTTCAGGAACTTCAACGCTAACTAAATCGCATCCTTTATAATTAATTGGTGTTATAACAGGGCGAACTTCTGGCTCCATTTCTTTGCATTGTTCACAAATCTTGGTTTGTATATCTTGCACATCATATACATTAGTAAGTTTGAAATCGTTATTTTCATCAATTCCAAATATTATTATTCCGCCTTCTGTATTTGAAAAAGCAGAAAGAGCATCATAAACTTTATTTGTACCACCAGCACCTTTTTTTAATTCAATATTTTTAGTCTCAGATCTTAATTTTAATATTTCTTCAATCTTTTGTATTAACTCGATTTCTTGCATGAATAACCTCCATTGATCATATTTTACTTATAAAATATTAAAAAGTCAACACAAAGTTGTCACTTTTTAAGAAAACTTGATACAAAGTTGTCGCTTTTTAAGAAAAGTTATCACTTTGCAATAAATTGTCGACTTTTTATTGTATTATATCACATTATATCAGCAAAATAAAATATCTATGACATCAAATTGTATCTAATTATAAGATAAATACAATACTTTATCATTGTAATGATACAATTTTAAACATTAAAACATAAAGACCAGCAATAATGAATAATAATTTTAAGATTTTATCAAACTGCACCCAAACTGGAATTTTGCTCAAAAGTGCACCAAAACTGCACCGCGATTTTGAGTGGGCTTGATTAAAGAATAGAAAAGTTAGTCAAAGTGGTTAAAATTTTGAACAGAATTGACTAAAATTTTGATTATAATGCACAAAATGGACGCAAGAAAGGTTATTTTAATGATTTTTTATTGCTCCTAAGGGTTAGTCGGCGGTTCGAGTCCGTCTGGGAACACCAATTATAATGGGTGGTTTATTGATACATAGTCTGCGAAACTATGTTACAAACCACCTTTTTTATATAATAAAATTAAATGTTGCTCGAAAATAGAACTGTTGAAAAAGGTTTTGTTTAGTGCAAAAGTTATTTGACAAGTTTTTGGTTAATTTTTATACTGAAGTTGTAAATAATTTACATGTGACTTGAGATTTTTAAAGTTTTGGGTTAATAAGGGGGGAAATATGGAATTAAAAAATAAAGTTGCTGTTGTTACTGGTGGAACAAGGGGTATTGGGCTCGCTATTGTTCGTGAATATCTAAAAGAAGGTGCTAAGGTTGTTTTGTTTGGCTCAAGAAAAGAGTCGGTTGACAAGGCGCTTGAAACATTAAAAAAAGAAAATTCAAAATATGAAGTTGATGGAATGTATCCAAGCTTAACAAACTACACAGAAGTTGAAAATGCGATTAATTCAGTTGCAAAGAAATATGGCAGGGTTGATATTTTGGTAAATAATGCAGGTGTATCTGCAATGGAAAGCATTTATACTTATAATCCATCTGATTTCGATAAAGTTATAGCGTTAAATGTTAATGCGGTATTTTATGGGATAAAAGCAGTTGCTCCTATTATGAAAAATAATGGTGGCGGTGTTGTTATTAATACGTCTTCGGTGGTGTCGCTATATGGTCAGCCATCTGGTTGTGCATATCCTGCAAGTAAATTTGCTGTAAATGGCTTAACAAAATCTTTAGCACGAGAACTTGCTAAAGATAATATTAGAGTGAATGCAGTAGCTCCAGGTGTTACCGATACTGATATGGTTGCAAACTTACCTGAACAAATGAGAGAAGGTATAAAGAAAACAATTCCACTTGGAAGAATTGGTACTCCTGAAGATGTTGCAAATGCGTTTGTATATCTTGCAAGTGATAAAGCTTCTTATGTTACTGGTGAAATCTTATCTGTTGATGGTTGTGCAAGAACATAGTCTTGAAACTAAATAAAAAACGCAAAAATAATAAAAAATACAATAAAAACCACTAAATTTTAAAGTAATTTAGTGGTTTTTTGTGTTTATATTAAAATTGATGAGACTTTTTTAATTCGTAAATTTCGGAAAGTGGTACGATTTTTACTCCCATGTTTTCTATCTCTGGCAGTGTGTCTAGGATTGCTTTTGCGGTTTGCTCTCCGCCTTCAGCACCAACGTGACCAATGACTATAGAAGAACCTTGCTTTATTGCTTTTTTAGCACCTTCTAATAATCGAAATTTTACATTGGCATAAGACTTGTTTTTATCCGCTTCCAAAAACTCATCTCGACCTAAATATATAGAGTTTGTTTCTTTTGCAGCGTTGGTTGTGGCTGTTGTTTCAATGGTTCTGCTATCTAGGAAATATAAATTATTTTGATTTGCATATTCATAAATATGTTTCATGGTTTCTTTATTTCTGCTGACACCCGAGCCTATATGCATATTAAAGCCCTTGATTTTTGGGAAATTTTCTAGGCACTTATGGATTTTTTTATTAATATCTTCTTGCGATTCGTTGGTGGTTATATATGTGTTTCCGTACCAATTTTCCGGCAAAGATACATGTGATTGCATTGGCATATGTAAAATTATCTCGTGATTGGTTTGCGAGAGTAATCCAATATGTTTTGTTGTGTTATCAACGAGTGGAATTACAGCACATGTTAATGGCTGATTTACAGAGAGCATTTTTTGCACTCCGGATTCATCAAAACTGCCGAAATCATCGATTACTATTGCTAGTCTAGGTGTGAACATTGCGTGAGTTTCTTGTTTAATAAAAACGCAATTTGGTAAAAAAATGGCAGAAAATCCTGCAAAAATCATTAAAAAATAACAAAATATTCTTTTCATAATAATAGTTTTTGCATTTTTTGTTAAATAATACATTAAACTTTAAACATTAAAAAATTGACAATAAAATGAAATTTGGTTAACATAGAATTATGATTGTTTCGGGTACAATAGAAAAAATAATTTATAGGAATGGCGAGAATGGTTATACTGTTCTCGAGCTTTTTGCCGAGAAAACTAGAAAAATTACTGTTTCCGGAAAATTTCCTATTGTGGGTCTTGGGGAAGAACTTGAATTGCAAGGTGAGTTCAAAATGCACCCAGAGTATGGTGTGCAATTTGTTACCGAATCGGTTAAGGTTGAAAGTCCGGTTGATGAAAATGCTATTGAAAAATATCTATCTTGTGGATTAATTTCTGGAGTTGGCGAAGTTACAGCAAATAATATTGTAAAAAGATTTGGTAAAGATACTTTAAAGGTTATCGAAAATCAACCGGCGGAGCTTGCAACAGTGCGTGGTATTAGTCCAAAAAAAGCTAGCGAAATTCATAAAACCTATAAAGATATAAAAAAGATGCAAGAAGCTGTAATGTTTTTGCAAAAATATGATATTTCAATAAATACAGCAGTTAAGATTTTTGATAAATATAAATATAAAACTGAAGAAATGTTAACGGAAAATCCGTATAGATTAATTGAAGATATTGATGGTATTGGATTTAAAACAGCTGATAAAATTGCAATGAAATTGAGAATTAGTTTTGATAGTGAAAAAAGAATGCGTGCAGGAATTTTGTTTGAACTATCAGATATTGCTGAAAAACAAGGTTCTACAGTTGCTTTAACTCAAGAGTTAATTCAGCAAACCCTGCAAACTTTGGAGCTTGATGGAAACTATAGGGAACAAGTTGAAAATGCTATTGTAGATTTGGAAATTTCAGGTAGTATTCGAAAGATTGAATTTGATGGGCAAGATGCTGTTGCGATATCTAAATATTACACAATGGAAGACTATATTGCTAAAAAACTTACTTCATTAAGTGTGGGAGAAGAAATTTCAAAACTTGGAACTGAGCAAGAAATTGAACAATATGAAAAGTTGGAGGGTATAGAACTACATGAAAAACAAAAAGAAGCAGTGCTTGCTGGAACAAATGAGCCAGTGGTTGTGATTACTGGTGGGCCTGGAACGGGTAAAACCACAATCATTAAAGCAATATTGAAAATCTTTAAAAATCAAAAACTTAAGTGTATGCTCATGGCTCCGACTGGTAGAGCTGCTAAACGTATGGAAGATCAAACAAAAGAGCCTGCCAGCACTATCCATAGAGCACTAGAAGTTAATTTTTCAGGGAGTGGCAGGGGATTTGTTCATAACGAAAATAATCCGCTTGAAACTGATGTAATTATTATTGATGAAGTTTCAATGCTTGATGTGTTTTTGATGAGCTCTTTAATGAAAGCTGTAAATTTTGGAACAAGATTAATTATGGTTGGAGATAAAGACCAGTTACCAAGTGTTGGAGCAGGAAATGTGCTTGCAGATATTATCGCTTCGGATAATTTTAGGGTTGTGGAGCTTACACAAATCTATAGACAAAGCGAGGATTCGATGATAGCACAAAATGCACATAAGATAAATAATAGTGAAATGCCTGATTTAAGACAGAAATCCAGTGACTTTTTTTATAGCTCAACAAGTGAACCTGAATTGGTTGCAAAAGAAATTGTATCTTTAATGGCTGAACGAATTCCAAAATATTATGGCGATATAACAAGCGATGATATACAGGTTATAACCCCAATGAAAGCTGGTCTTGCTGGTACGAATAATTTGAATGTGTTAATACAGGAAAAACTCAATCCTGCCGAAAAAGGCAAGAAACAAATCGAACTTCACAAAAGAATATTTAGAGTTGGCGATAGGGTTATGCAGATTGTAAATAACTATGACAAAGAATGGGAAAAATATAATGATTTTGGCAATGTTAGTTTTGGCGAAGGGGTTTTCAATGGAGATAGTGGCAAGATTGATGAAATAAATGAAGAAATCAATGAAGTGTTTGTAATGTTTGATGATGGCAGACGTGCATGTTACTCCTATGCGGAACTTGATGAAATTGTGTTATCTTATGCAATAACGATACATAAAAGTCAGGGAAGTGAATTTCCGGTTGTTATTATTCCAATAATGGGTGGAAGTCCGTTGCTCATGAATAAAAATTTGCTTTACACGGCTGTTACTCGTGCTAAAAAAATGGTAATATTGATTGGTAAGTCATCAAATATTTACTATATGATAATGAATAAATCTTCGGCTATTCGAAGAACGAATTTAAGAAAAATGTTAGAAAAGAATACAAATATATTTGAAGCTAATTAAAGTTAGCTTCTTTTTTTGAATAAAATTTTTATATAAATCATACATTTTTAAGGGGTTTATATGGAACATAGTTTAACTATTTTTGAACGAGAAAAAATTGAAGTTACTCAAGCAGTTGAAATTATTTCAAGTACTGAAAAAGAAATTTATGTTAGGCTTGAAAAGGATATTTTACAAATTATTGGAGATAAGTTAAAAATAAATAAACTTATTCCTGAAGAAAAGATGTTGAGTGTTTCTGGCAGAATTGATGGATTAAAATATATTTCCAAGTTAACAAAAAAGTCGTTGTTTAAAAAGGTTTTTAAATAATGTTTTTAAAAAATGAAATCTTATTTTTGTTTGTAAAATTTTTATGGGTGGGGTTGGTTTTTGGTGTTATTGCAATAGTGCTGAAAAATATTTGCAAGATTTTCAAGAAAAATATAGTGCTTGTTAATGTGCTTGTCTTTGTGTTTTGGTTGACTTTTGGGATAATTTACGAAACTTTATGCATAAATTATAACAATTTTGCGTTTTCTGGTGTTGGACTTGCGGGAATGCTTGCGGGAGTTTTAATTATTAAAATTAGTATTGATTTTTTCTTTGACTATTTTATTCGTTTTATTTATAATGAAATTAATTCAAGAAAAGGACGAATTAAAAATGGATAATTACAAACAAACAAAAAGATTTGAAAATTTTGTTAGACTTTCAGTCTTGCTTTTTGTTGTGGTTTTAGTAGTTGCAATTACTTCTTTTGTTAAACTTGGAAAGGCAAGAAGACAAAATGAAAATTATGATAATTTAATTGCGGAACTTACGCTTGAAAGAGAAAGACTTGATAAATCTGTCAATAGTAAAACATATGATTATTACGAAACTCAAGTTCGTGACAAACTTGGAATGGTTGATGGCGATGAAACTTACATTGAGTTTAAATAGAAGTGCGTAACGTTATTGAAGGGGTTATCGCTTTTGTGAAGTTGGCATTAAAGAAAAAAATAAATAAACTTTTTGTGATATTAATAAAAAATACCGATTTGGCATTCCAAGTCGGTATTTTTTTAGTATTATTTTTATTTGGTTTTGTTTCTTTTAGGTTTGATAAATGCCCAGATGACAAGTGCGATTTGCAAAGGAATGCCGATTAAGAATATAAAGAAGATATTATATTCTAAAAATTGCAAATAACAAAAGGCTAGAAATGACCAAACAAGAATGGTTAGCACAACAAAACGATAAATATACTTATTCCAGCTTCCGTTGAATAGTAGCATTATTGCACAAGATAGTGGCACACCTAAGATAAAAATTTTCCAAATATTTGTGTGGTGTATTGAATTTGCCAAGACAAACATTACTGTTATAACAAGCCACAATGCAGATACTATTAATAAAATAATTGAGAATTTTTTTATATCCTGCATTTTAGTTTCCTGTTTTTCTTCTTCCAATGCGTTGTCTTGAAGTAGTGCAGTTATTGGTATATTGTAAAACTCGCTAATTTTTTGCAGTGTTTCAATGCTTGGAGTAATCTCTCCACGCTCCCAACGGGACACCATATTGTCCGAGTAGGCCAGTTTTTCTGCAAGTTCATTTTGAGTTAATCCGTTTGCTTTTCTGAGTGTTATCAAATTATTTGCAACAATATCTTTTATATCTTTCATAATTACTCCTTTGTTTTTGCTAGTTCATTATATCACTAAAATAACACTTATGCAAGTGTAATATAGTGGAAAATTCAGTGTTTTTGTAACAAATTCCCATAATATGGGAATGGTTAAAATTAAATTCCCATAGCATAAATTTAAGTTGGGAATGATTTTTGTTAATTCCCTTGTCTGTTTTGTATATACTTTGCTATGATAACAGCGTTAAATCAAACAACAAGGAGAAAATTATGAAAAATTTTAAAAATGAAAAACCAATTATTCCAATTTTTTTTGCATCAGATGATAACTATGTGCCATTTTTGGCTGTGTCTATAGAATCAATTAGAGAAAATTGTAGTGATGAATACAATTATCAAATTGCAGTTCTTTGTAATAAAGATAACATCTCTAATGAGAATATGGAAAAATTATATAAAATGAATTCAGATAATTTTGATATTGAATTTGTAGATGTATCAACAAAACAATCTGATATTAATCACAAAATGTATACTAGAGACTATTACTCAAAGGCAATCTATTATAGATTGTTCATTGCTGAAATGTTTCCAGAATATGATAAGGCTCTTTATCTTGATTGTGATATTGCGGTTAAGGGAGATATTAGCAAATTGTTTAACATGGATTTAGGCGAAAATTATTTTGGTGCTGTTTCTGATGGTTCAATCCCATGTATTAAAGAATTTCAAGACTATGTTGAAGTTTGTGTTGGTGTTGATAAATTTTCTGACTATATCAACTCAGGGGTATTGCTTTTAAATACCAAAAAATTGCGTGAGCTTCACTTTGAAGAATTGTTTGTGGATTGTTTGTCAGTGGTAACTTTTGATGTTGCTCCAGACCAAGATTTATTGAATGCTATTTTCAAAAATAAAATTTTGCATATTGATGAAAAATGGAATAAGATGCCAATTTCTGAAACTATTTCTGAAAATGAAATTCAACTTATTCACTATAATCTTAACTTTAAGCCATGGCTTATTAATGATGTTATGTATGAATCATATTTCTGGGATTTTGCAAAGAGAACTGAATATTATGATAGAATTTGTGCAATTAAAGCTGCAAGAACACCTGAAATGATGCAAAAAGAATTAGAGGTTACTCAAAATCTTATTGCTAATACTAAAAGACAAGCAGAAGATGTTGAATTTAGCAAAGCAAGACTGAAAAAGATTAGAGATTTAGTTGAAAAATACGAAGCAAGATTAAATAAATAAGAAGGTTGAACAATGGAGAAGTCCAAGGAAAGATTAGAAGTATTTTCAAGGATTGACGAGTTTGAAAGACAGGGATTGTTTGATAAAGATGTTGAAGATGACCCTGAAGATATTGAACTTTTGCCAAATCAAATTGATTATTTACATAAAAAATTAAAAACAAAGATTCTAACAAGTTTAACACTTAAAGCTGGTGGTAAGTTTTTTGAAGGACAGATGAAGCTTGGTAATCTTATTATAAAAGAGATTCGTGGGGTGGGAAATTTGCCGGATAAAAAACAAGGTGCGATTGTAACATGCAATCACTTCCACCCTTTTGATAATTATATTATTTTAAAAGGGCTCATGCCAAGCTTAAAAAAAGGTAGATATTGGAAGGTTATTAAGGAAAGTAACTACACAAATCCACCAAAAGGTTTTGAAATGTTTATGAAATATGGCGACACTTTGCCACTTTCAAGTAACCGTGAAACGATGCATAATTTTATTGATGCAGTGAATAAACTTTTAAAACGTGGAGATAAGGTTTTGGTTTATCCGGAACAAGCGATGTGGTGGAATTATAGAAAACCTAGACCGCTAAAATCAGGAGCATTTAAATTTGCTGTTACAAATGATGTTCCAGTAATACCAATGTTTATCACAATGGAAGATACTGAAAATATTGGCGATGATGGTTTCCCAATTCAAGCTTATACTGTTAATATTGGAAAGACTATTTATCCTGATAAAAATTTATCACAAAAAGAAAATATCAACATGCTTTCTGAAAAATATCATCAATTTTGTGTTGACATTTATGAAAATTTTTATAATACTAAATTAGTATATAACACTAAAGAAGGTAAATAAAATGGTTTTGTATTTGTCAGTGATTGGTATCGCTGTTGCTTTGATTTGTGGATTTGATATTCTTGTTATGTGTCCAATAATGGACGTATCGCCTTGGTTTTTTGTACTTGCGGTAATTGCATCAACCGTATATCAAGTTGCGGTAGATGCAATTTTTGCAATTATCTGCAATCAAATTCCGGCAAAGTGGGTCAAAGATAAAAAATTCTTTGATGTGTCAAAAAAAGAACAACATTTTTATGAAAAACTCGGAATAAAAAAATGGAAAGACAAGGTATTGGAACTTGGTTCGCTTGGCGGTTTTGGAAAATCAAAATTGTCTGACCCAAATAATCCAGAGTATGCCGAAAGGTTCTTGATTGAAAGTTATAAAGGAGAACTTGACCATATCTTTGGAATGATTGCTGGTTTCTCGGTTGTATTTATTTTTCCGTTAAGGTTTGCTTGGGTTGTTGGTGTGCCGGTTGCGATTGTTAACGTGTTTTTAAATCTGCTTTCAACTATGATTTTAAGATATAACACTCCAAAATTAAAAGTTCTTCACAAAAGAGCTTTAAGAAATCAAGAAAGGCAAAAAGAAATTCAAGCAGAAAACGAACAAAAAATAGAAAATAATAAAGAAGAAATTGTTGAAGAAAAAAACGATAAAACAAAAGAAAATATTGACGAAGATAAAAAGGAAGAAAATTAATTTCTTCTTTTTTTGTTACATTGAGAGATAGAATTATTGTTCTGTCTTTTTTAATTGCATAAATAATTGGCAAATTGTGAGCATAAAATTTAATGATGAAAAATGAATTAGATAAAGCTGGCGAAAGATTGGGTTTTAATCGACTTGATGGATTAAAAGTAGGAAGCAAAGCTATGGTTGCTGAGATAGTGGCAAATAATAAGCTTCTTTCTAGAAGAATGTTTGAAATGGGTTTAACAAAAGGAGTTGAGATTTGTGTAAAAAAGATTGCACCGTTAGGCGACCCTGTTAGTATTAAACTTCGTGGATATGAACTTTGTTTAAGGAAAGATGAATTAAAGAATATAAAGGTAAAAATAATATGAATGTAGCATTGATTGGTAATCAAAATTCAGGTAAGACTTCGCTATTTAATAAATTAACTGGGTCTAATCAAAAAGTTGGAAATTGGCCGGGAGTGACTATTGAACGAAAAGAAGGTATGATTCGTGGAACGGATATTGTGATTGTCGATTTGCCTGGAGTTTATTCGCTTTCGCCATATACTGAAGAAGAAAATATTTCTCGTGAGTTTTTGTTAAATAGTAAACCGGATTTAGTTATTAATGTTATTGATGCTACATCGATTGAAAGAAGTTTATTTTTAACTACTCAATTAATGGATTTGGGTGTGAAAACAATCGTTGCTTTAAATATGTGTGATTTGCTGGAAAATTATGGGCTTGAGCTTGATGAGAAAAAATTGTCGAGAGATTTGGGGTTCGATGCTATTAGGGTTTCGGCTAAAACTGGTTTGGGGATTGACGAGTTAATACAAAAGGTAAAATTTCAAAAATCGCAAAAGAGCATAAATTATATTGAAAAATATCCCAAAATTGTAGAAAAAGAGCTTAAAAACGTAAAAATAAGCAAAATAAACCAAAATTACTTTGAAATAATTGAGTGTATAGTTGGTGTTAAAGAAGAAAATTTTGATGCTTCAGTTTTACATGCTAGGAATGTGCTAACCAAAATTTATGGTAATAATTTGGAAGAAATTTTTGCAGGGTTACGTTATGATTATATTGAAAGAATTAGAAATGCATGTTTAGTTAAACATTTAAAAAAACAAACAGTTTCTGATAAAATTGATAAGTTTTTCTTGAATAGGTTTCTTGCAATTCCACTATTTGTTTGTATAATGACCTTGATGTATTATTTGTCAATCGGAATTGTAGGGAGATATACAACTGGATTTATTGAAACAGGATTTGAAAAATTAAGTTTTTGCTTGGAAAGGTTTTTAATAAAAATTAATGTATCAAACTGGCTTGTGAGTTTATTGTGCGATGGGATTATTGCAGGTGTGGGTTCAGTTTTAACCTTTGTGCCTGAACTGGTTACAATATTTTTCTTTATCAGCTTACTAGAAACAACTGGTTATATGTCACGAATATCTTTTATGTTTGATAGGTTATTTCGCAGGTTTGGTTTAAGCGGAAAATCCCTTGTACCTTTTATTGTGGGAACGGGTTGTTCCGTGCCTGCAATTTCTTCTACAAGAATCATTGAACAAAATTCAGAACGAGAAATGACTATTGCTTTAGCACCGTTTGTGCCTTGTAGTGCAAAGTTACCAATTATTGCATTGTTTGTTGGTTACTTTTTCCCAAATCAAAGCGGGTTGGTTACAGCATCGTTATATTTTTTATCCATTTGTTTGATATTGGTTTCAGCACTTATTCTTAAAGCATTTTTTTATAAAAATACACAAACTTCTTTTATTTCAGAACTTCCTGAATATAAATCGCCTAACATTAAATATATATCAAGAGATGTGTTTGATAAAACTAAGGATTTTGTGACTCGTGCGGGAACAATTATATTGATTTGTTCGGGTTTGGTATGGTTTTTATCTTCTTTTAGTTTAAATTTGCGTTTTTCTCAAGATATTCAAACAAGTATTTTGGCGTTTATTGGAAATAAGTTCAGTTGGTTTTTTTATCCAATTATTGGGGAGAAAAATTGGGCTGTTACGGTTTCAGCCATTCAAGGTTTGATTGCAAAAGAGCAAGTTGTGTCCAGTATGACAATTATTTCCGGCCTATCGCAAGGTGGGGTGGCTGGCGATATATTTTCAAATGGAATTTTTTCCTTTTTTAACAAAGCAAGTGGTTATGCATTTATGGTTTTTAATTTATTTTCTGCTCCATGTGTTGCAAGTATTGGTGCTATGAAAAGTGAATTAAAAAGCACAAAGAAAACTATTTTAACAGTTTTCTTTCAAATAGCTATTGCTTGGATTTTTGCAAGTATATCACATTTAATTTTAAGTATGGTTTGGTGAAAAATGAGTTTTTCAGATATTGTAATTTTATTTATTTTAAGTTTATCTTTGTTTTTTGTCTTCAAGAAAAATAAATACAAAAAACGCAAAATATGTTCAAAATGCAATAAAAATTGTGTGAAAAATAGTAAATAATAATAAAAAATTAAAAATAATTTATTTTTTATTGAAAATTTAGTAATTTTTGGCGATGATAAAACAAAAGGCTTGATTTTGTATCATTTACAAAACTAGGTGGAATTTTGGTAATTCAAAGTATTGCTTGTAATTGACTTTTTTCTTAAATGACAATATAATATGGCATATAAAAATTTTAGGAGAAAAACTATGCTAAAATTAAATGGTATTACCAAAGTCTATGAAATGGGAGATACAAAAGTCGAAGCACTTAAGGGTGTTAGTTTGTGCTTCAGAAAAAGTGAGTTTGTTTCAATTTTGGGACAAAGTGGTTGCGGGAAAACCACAATGCTTAATATTGTTGGTGGACTTGATAGATATACAGACGGTGACCTTGTGATTAATGGTAAGTCTACAAAAGAGTATAAAGATAGTGATTGGGATACTTACAGAAATCACTCTATTGGTTTTGTGTTTCAAAGTTATAATCTTATTCCACATCAAACGGTTCTAGAAAATGTTGAACTTGCTTTAACATTATCCGGTGTATCGAGAGAAGAAAGGAAGAAAAGGGCAACAAAGGTTCTTGAAAAAGTGGGACTTGGAGACAAACTTAAAAATAAGCCAAGTCAATTATCAGGTGGTCAGATGCAAAGAGTTGCAATCGCCAGAGCTTTGGTTAACGACCCTGAGATTATTTTAGCAGATGAACCAACTGGTGCACTTGACACTGAAACAAGTGTACAAATCATGGAACTTCTAAAAGATATTTCAAAAGACAAACTTATCATTATGGTTACGCACAACCCAGAGCTTGCTGAACAATATTCAACTAGAATTGTAAGACTCTTGGACGGTAATGTTGTTGGGGATACAGCTCCATATTCAGCTGAAGAAGAAGCCCTAGAAGTGTTAGAGAATCAAGAGAAAAATAGAAAGAAACTTGTTCGTGAAGAAAAGAAAGGAATAACGCAAAAAGAACGCAAAAAACGTGAAAAAAAGAAGAAAATGTCGTTTTGGACAGCACTTTCGCTTTCTTTTAAGAATCTTTTAACTAAAAAAGCAAGAACAATTCTAGTCGCCTTTGCAGGTTCTATTGGTATTATTGGTATTGCTTTGATATTGGCGGTGTCTAGTGGATTTTCAACATATATAAACAAAATGCAAGAAGACACCCTTTCAACTTATCCAATAACGATTGAGTCTAAAAAAGTTGATTTCACATCAGTTATAACATCTATGTTTTTGAGTCGTGGAAATAATGAAAGTGAAAATGATGGCGAAAAAATTTATGCAAATGAAAATATTTCGGGCCTTATGAATAGTGTGGGGTCAAATCTTGGCACAAATAATTTGGAGAAATTTTATAAGTATATTAATGAACATAAAAGTGAACTGGATAAATATGTTAATGCGGTTGGTTATACTTATGACTTGGATTTGGAAATATACAAATCTAGCGAAACAAATTTAGACGTTTCGGATTATAACAATTTTGCAACTAATTTTGCAGTTGAACCAAACAGTAATGCTGTTATGCAAATGGTAACCATTTATGCGCTCAAATATTTTGAAGATAAAACTGGTATTTGGGCAGAAAAATCTGATTCAGGCTACATTTTACATAGACCAACAGATATTGACCTTTCAAAGCCAGTAGAAGAACAGTATCCATTCATTTATGAAAATAATTATAGTAGCTTAGAGTATATTGCGGTAGCTTTGCAATCTAGTGAAACTTATTCTTTATCGCAAGCTGAAATTTTGAACCTGGTTTTTGCGGTCATGGGATTTGGTAGCACAACATCAATGGGATCATCAAGTTTTTCAATGCTTGGCAACATGTCAATTTTTAATGAAATGATTGATAACTTGGATTTTGTAAAAAGTCAATATGATTTGCTTGGCACAAAAGGTAAATTTGTTTCAAATGACAAAGAACATGCAAATGAAGCTATGCTTGTGCTTGACAAAAATAGTGAACTTGATGACTATGTTTTATATGCCTTAGGGCTCTTGTCAGAAACTCAAATGGAGACATTGCTTACAAATGTTATTGAAAATAAAAAAGTTCCAACAGGTATTGATTTTGATTCGGTAATTGGCACAACCTATAAAGTTTTAGATGAGATTGACTATTTTGTGGAAATAGCAGGCGAAATTGTAGACTTTAGAATTTTCAACCAAAAAGAGAATGCTGATAAAACAGATAATAAAAAATATAATCCAAGTTTATACTATTCTTATTTGATTGATGCTTACAATAATTGCACAAATGAACTTACTATTGTTGGTGTTGTTAGACTTAATGACACATCTGACAGTGGTGCACTTACAAGTGGTGTTGTTTATACAAAATATTTTACCGAGCAAATGGTTAGCTACAGAAACGAGCAAATTCAAACATGGGAAGATAAAGGTAAAACTGTAAGTGGAATTTCAAAAATTAATCTTGAAATCCCAAGCACAATTTCATTCTATATCAATTCATTTGATTCAAAAGATGATGTTAAGAAATTCATTGAAACATATAATGCGCAAGCTGACAAAAATGACCAAATCACATATACAGATTATGTTGATTTGATTATGAGCACTGTATCAACAATTATTAATGCAATAACCTATGTTTTGATTGCTTTTGTTAGTGTTTCGCTCATTGTTAGTTCAATCATGATTGGAATTATTACTTATATTTCTGTTATTGAAAGAACAAAAGAAATTGGTGTTCTTCGTTCGGTTGGTGCATCTAAAAAAGACATCAAGCGTGTGTTTACTGCAGAAAGTTTTATTATTGGACTTGCTAGTGGTTTGATAGGTATTGGTGTATCGCTTATCTTGATACTTCCAATAAATCTAATTTTAAAACACTTTACAGGAATTGGTGGTCTAGCTCAACTTCCATTAATAGGTAGCATTGTTTTAGTGTTAATCAGTGTTGCTTTAACATTTATTGCTGGTCTCATTCCTGCTAAATCGGCGGCAAAGAAAGACCCTGTTATTGCACTTAGAGAAAATTAGAGAAATTAATAAAATAAAGGAGTTTTACTCGATTTTGTTTGCGAGTAAAGCTCTTTTTGTTTATTATGGATAGTGTAAAGGAAATTACTATGGGAAAAACTAAACTTAACTGGAAAGAAGAAGACAATAATTATTTAAATAATGTGTTTAATATTGCGAATATTTGTTATGCGATGGCTATTATTTTAGCTCCACTTATCGCTTCGGTTTTTTGCTGGATTGGAATAGAAATGGACGTTTTGAATGTATATCTCATTTTGTGCTTTTTGTATATTTTAACCAGAGTTATATATTACTCGATAAACTTTAGGTTTATTAAGTTTAGAAAACTTGATTTATTTGAAATTATCGGGCTAGCATTGATTGCAATGTTTTTGATAAGCTCAATTATAAATGTTGAGTTTTTATTGAACAAGGGTTCGCATTTAGCTACATTTGTGATTGTGTTAAATTTCTTTTTTGCATTTTTAACCCTGGGTAGAATTGATAAAAAGTATTATAAATTGCTTCTATATACTTTTATTTTTACAATGACGGCTTGTTCAATTATGGGCATGTGTGATTTGTCTAATAGTTATATGCCAGGCTTTTCAGAAAATACTTTTCCTATGAGCCTGCAGTTTATGAACTCAAATTATTCGGCATATATCACTGTTATGGCTATAATGTTGTGTATCTTGGTACTGCATAGATTTAAAAAACTTTGGGAACAAATAGTTTTTGGGTTGTGTTTTGTAGTTTTGAATGTTGCATTATTTATCAATGGGTGTTTTTCAGCTGAAACTGCTATGTTTGTTGGCGAGTTGTTCTTACTAATTTATTTATGGATTAAAAATAAAAAATGTCCTTGGAGAATGCTTATTTGTTTGTGCCTTTCAATCGGAGCGAGTTATATTTGGATTAAAGGAGTTTCGACTTCGGGTGCGAATTATATGTTTGAAGCCCTTGGAGTGATTGATAACAAACTTAATACGAATTTAGTTAGAGATATTTCTGCATTTTTTGATAGGGTTTTTCATACTGGTATTATTGATGGTGTTGCTGGTAGCGATGGTTGGGATAGAAATGCATTAACACTGGACGCATTAAGAGAAATTACATCTAATGCAAAAATGTTCTTGTTTGGTGGCGGTGCTGGATATAACTATGATATTCGTGTGCATAATGTTTATCTTCAAATTTGGCTTGAATATGGTCTGATTTGTTTGGCACTATATTTAACAATGTTGATTATTTTGATTGTTAGAATATTTAAAACAAAATTCTCATCGCATAATGTGTTTATGTTTGCAGTAATGCTTGCTGTGGTTACTGTGTGTCATTATTTCGGTTGTCTTGACCCTTATTCATTTTCATATTATATTTGCTTATTTGCTATTTGTGCAAAAAGAGTTAATGGTAAGTATAAGAGTCCAAACACAATAATCACGAAAGACGCAGAACTAAAATTAAATGAAAAAAAGCATACGGAACTTAAGAATTAAATTAGTTATTGAGAATTTTGTCACAAATTTTATGGTTTGAATATAATGGAATTATGAAAAAAATTCTGGTAGTGGGTTACAAAGGAAGAATGGGATCATTGCTCACAAAGGAACTTCAAAAGAATTTTTTT
The DNA here is from genome assembly GCA_964646345.1 of uncultured Lachnospiraceae bacterium. Classification (GTDB taxonomy): domain Bacteria; phylum Bacillota; class Clostridia; order Christensenellales; family UBA1242; genus RGIG1681. The sequence goes on along the minus strand of CAZYDU010000006.1, from coordinate 61,733 downwards.
GTGCAAGGTGTTGAAAAACAAGATTGTCTGTGGGATTATGAAGATGCTAGTTTGGTAGTGGATTTTGGGTCACATGAAAGCGCGATTGAGAGTGCAAGATTTTGTTTGAAACAAAACATTCCGCTTATTATTGGTGCAACTGGACAAACAACTGATGAACTAAGAGAACTTGAAGAAATTTCGAAAATAATAAAAATTATTCGAAAAGCAAATTTTTCTTGCGGTATTGAAAAGTTAAAAGAGATTGCAAAAAACATTTTAAGTTTAAATCCAAAAAATATTGAAATTATCGAAAAACATCATGCTTTGAAAAAAGATAAACCCAGTGGAACAGCCATTGAAATTGCGAATTATTTGAGTGGGTATTTTGATAAACCGATAAAAATTACATCAATTCGTGAAGGTGAAGAAATGGGCGAGCATGAAATTGTATTTGACTTGGGAGATGAGAAACTTTCATTAAAACATAATGTGTATTCAAGAGATGCATTTGTGCGTGGTGTGATTAAAGATGTTAATAGATTACTTTTTTAAGAAATTTATTGGAATAATTTGACAAAAGGTGTCACATTTTGTAACATGAGTTTAGGAGGGAATATTTATGAAGAAATTTTTTAAAAAGCCATTAAATCTTGTTTCGTTTGTATTAATGGTTGTTGGTGTTGTGGCAATGGTTGCATTGCTTGTGATCCCACATGGACAAACTTACACTTACACACACACTGATGACAATGGCAAGAAAACTGTAATGTCAATTACTTTGAAGGGTGACAAATTGTACTCAAGCTTGGAATATGATGGTGAAACAAAGTATGAAGATAAGGAAATTGGTGAGTATATTGTAAATAAAGGCACACTTTCATATAAAATTCTTGGTGTATCAACAGAAATTGGCAAGATCAATGCTTTCAAAATTACATCAAAAGACAGCGATAACAAAGAAGCTTACACTTGCAAACTTAATGTTACAATCATGGTAGTTGCTTGTGCAATGGCTGTAGTTGGTCTTGCTGGAACAATTTATGGTTCTTTAACGCTGAAAAAGAAAAAGAAATAATTTATTAATTTTTAAACACTAGGCTTGTGCCTAGTGTTTTTTACTGCACTAAATTGATAGAATAGAGAATTATTTATTTTGCAAAAATGTTTAGTCGGGTTATAATAAAAAGCAAGTATTGATAGGGGTTGTTTATGATATTAAGTGTTTCAAGACGAACGGATATTCCGGCATTTTATAGCGATTGGTTTTTTGATTGTTTAGAGCAAGGATATGTTCTTGTGCCAAATCCAATAAGTCCAAGCAAAGTAGCAAAAATTCCACTGACGAAATTTGAAATAACGAGTGTTTCTACAAATTTAATTGGAGACAAAACCGTGGAAACTAAAGGTAATATTGAAGGCATGGTTTTTTGGTCAAAAAATCCAAAACCAATGCTAAACAAAATTGAAAAATTAGACGGATTTACGTATTATTTTCTCTACACTTTGAATGCTTATCCTGAGTGTATTGAAGGCGGACTTTCGTCTTTGGAAGAAAGGATAAACACATTTAAAGAATTATCTAAGCATTGTCCTGTAATTTGGCGTTATGACCCAATTTTACTTTCTAATGGTATTGATATAAATTGGCATTTGGAAAAGTTTAATTTTTTATGCGAAAGTTTAAAAGGATATACAAGACATTGCAAAATTAGTTTTGTGGTTGAAAGTTATTCGGGGTGTTCAAAAAAAGTTTATGCACCAAGCGAGATTGAAAAACGCAAATTACTATCTGAAATGTTTAAAATTGCGTTAAAAAATGGCATTTTTATCGAAACTTGTGCGGATTCTGGTGACTGGTCAGAGTTTGGGATATTCCCAAGTAAATGTATTGATGGTGCTATTTTTGAAGAACTTTTGACTGAAAAATACAAAGATATAGGAATAAAAGTTATAAGGAAAAATAACAAACTTGACGGACAACGAAAGAATTGTGGTTGCATGCCAGCTGTAGATATCGGTAGATATGATACTTGCAAACATAAATGCAATTATTGTTACGCAAGAAAGAAAACACCGACCACAATGTATGAACCCCCACAAGGCGAAATATACGACCGCAAAACCGAACTCGAGTTTGAGTATAATTAATATTATAAAATTTGACAGCAATTGACAGCAAATGTATCAGTTTGGGGTAGTTTTAGAAAGAATAAGACCGATAGTTGAAATTTTGACTATCGGTCTATTTTTTTGTAAAAATCACTACACTTTTTGCTCCACTAGATAAGGAAGTGCTCTCTATTTTTTGCAAAACAAAAACCCTTGAAAGTGCCTATTTTTTCTAGGTTTTTCAAGGGTTTTATTAATGGAGCTACTGACGGGAATCGGACCCGTGACCCCTGCCTTACCAAGGCAGTGCTCTACCGCTGAGCCACAGTAGCATAATGCTATTTTTGATTAAATTTTGTGATAAATTTGAGTGGTAAAAATGTGCTTTTTTAATTTTACCAATGCGGTGCTTGTGTCAGTGCTACATTAGCAAACATTGATTTAATGTTGTTTGTTTATAGATTAATTTGTTAGCAAATTTTAGGTTACTAACGGATAAAATTATATAAAACAAAGTGTAGTTTGTCAAGATATTTTAACATATTTAGTTAATTTATGGTTGTTGGTTGTGGTGACGAATAGTATAGCATGATAATTGTTGTATTTGGGTGTGCTGATAGGTTTTTGGGAAAATAAGATATTAAGGGTTAGTGTGTATAAGAGTTGTGGATAAAATTATAATTAATTGGTATTATATATTTATAAATTTATAGTTTTGCTATAAAATTATTATTCTGTTTTGAGATTATGGGAAAAAGTGTTTATGATTAATTTGGGGACTAAAAAGCTTGAAACCGAGAGATTGTTATTAAGAAAATTTGAGATTTTAGATGCTAAAGAAGTGTGTAGCGGATATAGAAATCAACTTGAGTTTTTGTATTATGCTGGAAAACAAAAAATTGGTCATTTTGAGCAAGAAAAAATTTTTACAGAGTTTCAAGAGAAATATGAAAAATTAGATTTTTATAATTGGGCGATTGTTTTGAAAGAAAGTAACAAAATTATCGGCTCGGTAAATTTAAAGATTGTTGATAGTGATACCGTTCGGGTTAATTATGCCATTGATAATAGATATACAGGAAATGGTTACATGAGTGAAGCATTGCGATGTGTAATGGATTATGCTATTTTAAAAGTTAAAGTAAAAAGATTTGAAGGTGGCTGTGCTATAAAAAACATTGCATCTAAAAGGGTTTTAGAAAAGTGTGGGTTAAAATTTGAAAAAATCATAAGTGATTACTTTGGGTTCGTTGACGGGAAACAAGATATGCTTTTATATGTTTTTGAATCTAATGACCATTTGTAGAGTTGTATTTCTTCGGGTTGGGGGATTTCTCGGCTACGTTTCACTTCGTTTGAAATGACATGGAAAAGGAAATGAAGTAATAGAAAATTATTTTTGCATGAAATGATTTGGCAAAAAGATATAAAATTGAGATAAAAACTAAATAATTATTTTGTATGAAATGGTGTTAAAAAATAAACAGAAGTTGTTAAAATTGTGAAATCATCTGATAAATTTTAATTTTCATTGACTAGCGGGCTAATTTGTGGTATTATTTGCGGTGTAAAGGCTGAAATTTATGGACATTTCGGTTGTAAATACATTTTTAAGGAGAAAATTATGGAACAACAAACACAAAATTTATCAAGTGAACTTGATGTTAGAAAAGCTAAAATTGACGAACTTCAAAAAAATGGCGAGATTGTTTATAAAGCCAAGTTTGATTGTTCTTGCAAAATATCTGAAGCACGTGAAAAGATAGGTGAAAAAGTTAGAATTGCTGGCCGTATCGTTTTCAGACGTATTATGGGTAAATTTGGATTTATGCAAATCAGAAATCTTGAGTCTAAAATTCAAGTTTCAGTTGGCAGAAATGAACTTGATGAACAAGCTTATGATTTTTATAAAAAGATGATTGATATTGGCGACTTTGTTGGTGTTGAAGGTGAAGTTTACACAACACAAACTGGTGAAGTAACAGTTAAGGCTGAAAAGGTTACATTACTTTCTAAAGCACTTCGCCCACTTCCTGAAAAATTTCATGGACTTACTGATACTGAAGCAAAATATCGTCAGAGATATCTTGACCTTATTTCTAATGAAGAAACAAGAGAAGTGTTCTTGGGCAGAAGCAAGCTTTTGGCATTTATCAGAAAATATTTAGGTCAAAATGATTTCTTGGAAGTAGAAACACCAATTCTTCAAACTGCAGTTTGCGGTGCAAGTGCAAGACCATTTTTCACTCATCATAATGCATTAGACAAAGAACTTAATCTTCGTATTGCACCTGAAACATACTTAAAACAATGTGTTGCTGGTGGTTTTGATAGGGTTTTTGAAGTTGCAAAATGCTTCAGGAATGAAGGTATGGATACTCAACACTTGCAAGAGTTTACTCAAGTTGAGTGGTATGCGGCTTACTGGGATTTTGAAGATAATATTAAATTTTTCCAAGGATTTATCAAAAATCTTCTTTTAGAGCTTACTGGCAAAGCTACCATTGAAAAAGATGGTGTAGTTTTGGATTTTGGCAAAGAAAATTTCGACAGAATCAATTATGTTGAGTCTATGCGTGAAATTTTTGGTTTTGATTTCTTGGCTGAAGATGACCCAGAAAATTTAAAGAAAAGAATTGTTGAAAAAGGTTTGTTTACAATGTCTGATTTGGAAGATTATAAATCAGTTAGTCAAATTGTAGATTTTGTTTACAAAAAGAAAATTAGAGAAAACATTGTGCAACCTACAATTCTTTATAATTATCCAGCATCATTAATTCCGCTAGCTCGCCGTAATGACGAAGATGAAAGAAGAATTGATGTTTTTCAAGTTGTTGTTATGGGAACTGAACTTTGCAAGGCTTACTCAGAACTTGTTAACCCTATTCAACAAAGAAAGGCTTTTGAAGACCAGCTTATTGCTAAAAATCAAGGCGATGATGAAGCTATGGATTTAGATGAAAGTTTTATGCTTGCTATGGAACATGGTATGCCACCAATCTCAGGTTTGGGTTGCGGACTAGATAGACTTTTAATGCTTATCTATGGTCAAGAATCTATTAGAGATGTTGTTTTATTCCCACTAATGAAATAATGGGGAGCGAAAGTAACGAGAGTGCTCCAAATGGAGCATTTTTCTTTTCGTAAAATTTGTGGAGATTGTTATGAATGATAAAAAAATACTAATTGTTTCTGATATTCATGGAAATATGCAAGCACTCGATAACACCATTGAATTGCTTGAAAAATTAAAGGCTGATAAGCTTGTTATTTTGGGCGATACCTTTGGTGTTGATGCGAATAAAATGGTTGAGAAGCTAAATACGATTGCCGACAAACTCGAAATTGTTAAGGGAAACAATGATTGGTATTATGAACCAATTAATGCAAAATTTTTATTTCAAGAAAATACGTTTGTAAATTTAAATGGAACTTTGGCTTTTGCATGTCACGGGCATAAGCTTGACGATATGAATTTAGGAAAATATGGGGTGAAAGTTATAATGCAAGGGCATGTCCATAGACCTTTTATTGAAAAAAGAGATGGTGTTATTCGTTTTTGTCCTGGTTCGATTGCTTCGCCAAGATTTTCTAGTCCTAAAGCTTTTGCTGTAGTTGAAGGTAAGAAAATTACAATTTATAGTATAAATTTTGATAAAATTGACGAAATTGAATTTGCATAAGTTATTAAATTTACCGAATTGAAAAAAATTCAAAAAAATTATTTCATAACTATTTACAAACTTGATTATTTGTTTTATAATATGGTTATAAATATAAAAACCATAAATAACACATATAAAAGTTATTTATGGTTGTTGAGATATAATAAGGGGAATTGATATGACAAAGAATTTAGTTACAATAGACATTCAAGATAAAAATTTGAAAAGTTCGGCAAAAACTGTCACTTCAAAAAAAGTAAAACCTGAAGAAAAAAAAGAAATCGAAACATTTGGTATTGTTGAAATTAATAATTCAAGTAGTGCAAAAAAAGTTAAGAGTAATGTTGAACGTGGTTTCGAAAAAAATGTTAGTGGTGAATCAAAGAAAACTGTTAAATCTAAGGTAAGTCAAGTGGAAGACTATTTTGATTTTTCGTTTAGAAAAGATGTTGTTGAAAAAAACGCAATTTTAAGTGAAAAGAATGAAAAAACAACAACAAAAAACGCAAAATCTGTAACAAAATCAAAAACTACCACTGCAAAGACAACTGCTAGAAAGACTACAGCAAAAAAACAAGATGCAGTAAAGGAAGAAGTTTCTGCTCTAAAAATTGATAATGAAATTAAAACTGAGAAAGTTAAAAATGCTTATGAATCTGTAGATTTTGATAGCGAAGCAAATCAAATCATTAGAGTTGCCAGAATTGGTTCGCTCTTTGATTGTGATATTCGAATGATGAATGCATAATAAAAACAAGCAAAAGTTAGATAATAAAGCTAATTTTGCTTGTTTTTTTTGCTTAGTTTGCGTTTTTATGTGAAGTGTATAAATAAAAAGGAGATTGTTATCTCCTTTTTATTTTTCTATTTCTTTTTGATTATTGTTTTGTGGGGGTGAAGGATTACCATGTTTGCTTAGTTGAGTTAGTTGATTTTGAAATACTTCTACAATACTTGTTGGAAGGTTGTCTAAATCAAATTCTTTTTCGTTACGCCATTCGCCTGAGCCATAGTGGTGCAGATTATAAAGACTTCCAATAGTGTTGTTAATGTTATTCTTTGTAAATCTTGATTCATGACCAACACCTGGAAATATTCCTGGTGCGGTTTCGTCTCCTTGAGTGGAAACAAAACCATGTGTATCTGACCCCATTGTTATAAGTAAGTCATTTGCGAAAGCATATTTATATAAAAACTCGATTTCATCGCTTTGGTTGAAACCATGCCAAACTTCAATTCCATCTACACCGAGATGTTTTGCTATTTCAAGAAGTTCAAGGGTTGTTATATTTATTTTTTTATTGTATCCAAATGGGTGAGCGAGAATCGCAACACCGCCAGTTGCTTTTGCAAATTCAATAACATCGCTTGCTGTTGGCCAAAATTTAGAACCATCTACATAGAGTTCGCCCTTTTTATTTGAAATGATTTTTTTTAAGAAATGGTCAGCTGAGTCTGGATTAAAAGAATTATCCTTTTTTGCTTTTTCGTTTAAAAACTTTATGCCATTTTTGCTACCATGAATTAAATTAAAAGTTTTTCTAATCAAAAAATCATAATTTATTTTATGAAGTTTTCCGTTATATTCAACAGTTTCAGGTAATGGTTTTCCAAATGTGATAATGTCATTTGCATTAACCCCAATTTCTTTTAGCGTTAGTGTTTTCGTTTTGCCGTTATCGTCAATCACTTTAATTTGCAGTACGTCACTTAAACTTATCGGATTGTCTGTGAGATTGAGTTTATTGCAAAGTTCAAGTCTGCGTTTTGCAAGTTCAATATTTCTCGAAAGCTTAAAGGTTTTATCTAAAAAGGGAAAAGAACCATCGTGAATAAGTTGGTTAGCTTTATCAAAGTCATAGCCATAAACCAATATTTCTATTTCATTGTTTGGGTCTAGTCTGCAAGTGACTTCAACGCCGTTTATTTCGTTGGCTTCTTGGGCATTTTTTCCAATACTGTCATGGTCAGTAATTGCAAAAATTCCAAGTTTTTTGGCTTTTTCAGCATAAAATTGTGCTGAACGTTTGCCGTCTGAGTATGTTTCTGTGTGTCCGTGCATATCCACTGTTATATCAAACTTCCCAGCAGGTTTTTCAAATGCAAAACTTAAAAATTTGCCACGTCCTTCACTTTTTGCTATTGCTCTTTGTTTCCAATTATCTAAATATGTGTGATTCATTGTTCTCTCCAATTACTATTTTAAGATTTTTTACGGATTAGTCAAGATGTATTTAAAATTAGGATATATAATTTTATTTTTAGTTGGTTTTGTCGTTGATTTAATTTTGTGCATAATGGGTATAATTTCGTTTGACCAAAATTTTAATTGACCGTATAATAATTAAGGAAATATAAGAGTTTAGGGGGAAATTTTTTAATGCAAGATATAGTTAACTCACAAGAATCGCTAGAAGAATTAATTGAAAGAGTTCGAAATGCACAAAAAGAATTTGCAAAGTTTTCACAGGAACAAGTTGACAAAATCTTTTTTGAAGCATCAAGAGAAGCGAATATGGCAAGAATTCCACTTGCAAAACTTGCGGTCGAAGAAACCGGTATGGGGCTTGTGGAAGATAAGGTTATAAAAAATCATTTTGCAGCAGAATATATTTACAATAAATATAAAGACGTTCAAACGGTTGGTGTTGTTGAAGATGATAAAATTTATGGTATAAAAAAGGTTTTAGAACCTATTGGTGTTATTTGTGGTATTATTCCAACAACAAACCCAACATCAACGGCAATATTTAAAACACTCATTGCTTTAAAAACAAGGAATGCTATCATCATTAGCCCACACCCAAGAGCAAAGAAATGCACAATCGAAGCAACAAAACTTGTTTTGAATGCTGCAATAAAAGCTGGTGCTCCAAAAGATATTATTGGTTGGATAGATGAACCAACACTTGATTTAACAAGTCTTCTTATGAAAGAATCGGATATTATTTTGGCAACAGGTGGTCCAGGACTTGTTAAGGCGGCATATTCAAGTTCAACCCCAGCACTTGGTGTTGGTGCGGGAAATACCCCAGCAGTCATTGATAGTTCTGCCGATATTAAACTTGCAGTAAACTCTATCATTCATTCAAAGACATTTGATAATGGTATGATTTGTGCTAGTGAACAATCAGTTATTGTTTGCAAAGAAGTTTATGAAGAAGTAAAAAAAGAGTTTAAGGTTAGGGGTTGTTACTTTTTAAGTCCCGATGAGACTCAAAAACTTCGTGATACTATTATTATTAATGGTGCATTAAACTCAAAAATTGTTGGTCAAACAGCTCATTATATTGCAGAACTTGCAGGTGTTTCTGTTCCAGTTGAAACAAAAATATTGATTGGCGAAGTTCAAAGTACAGACCTATCAGAAGCTTTTGCTCATGAAAAACTTAGTCCTATTCTTGGATTTTATTATGCAGAAGACTTTGATGATGCTATCAACAAAGCCGATAAACTCATTGAAGATGGCGGGCTTGGTCACACTTCGACAATTTATCTTAATACATTAACACAGCAAGAAAAACTAGAAAAGTTTTATAATCGTATGAAGACTTGCAGAGTTTTGGTTAATACTCCAGCTTCTCAAGGCGGGATCGGAGACTTATATAACTTCAAATTAACCCCATCACTTACCCTTGGTTGTGGCTCTTGGGGTGGAAATAGTGTTAGTGAAAATGTTGGAATTAAACATTTATTGAATGTTAAGACAGTTGCAGAAAGGAGAGAAAATATGTTGTGGTTTAGAACACCTAGCAAGGTTTATATGAAAAGGGGTTGCCTTCCTGTTGCTTTGGAAGAACTCAAAAATGTATTAAATAAAAAGAGAGTATTTATTGTAACCGATTCGTTCTTATTTAATAATGGTTACACAAAACCTATCACTGATAAGCTTACTGAAATGGGTATTACATATAGTGTTTTCTCAAACGTTGCACCTGACCCAACACTAGCTTGTGCAAAGGAAGGTGTTGAACAAATAAGAGCTTTCAATCCGGACTGTATTATTGCAGTTGGTGGCGGTTCTGCTATGGACGCTGGTAAAATTATGTGGGTATTGTATGAACACCCTGAAGTTGACTTTGCAGACCTTGCTATGCGTTTCATGGATATTAGAAAAAGAGTTTACACTTTCCCAAAAATGGGCGAGAAAGCTTACTTTATAGCAGTTCCAACTAGTGCAGGAACTGGTAGTGAAGTTACTCCTTTTGCTGTTATAACTGATGAAAAAACGGGTGTTAAGTATCCGCTCGCTGATTATGAATTATTGCCTAATATGGCTATTGTTGATGCTAATATGATGGATAATGCTCCAAAGGGATTGACTTCGGCATCTGGTATTGATGCAGTTTCTCATAGCTTGGAAGCTTATGCTTCTATGATGGCAACAGAGTTTACTGATGGTTTAGCTATTCAAAGTTTGAAAATGCTATTTGAATATTTGCCACGTGCTTATGAAAATGGAGCAAATGACCCAGAAGCTCGTGAAAAAACAGCTAATGCCGCAACAATGGCTGGTATGGCTTTTGCTAATGCATTTTTAGGGGTATGCCACTCAATGGCACACAAACTTGGTGCTTTCCATCATATTGCTCATGGTATTGCCAATGCATTGATGCTTGACGAAGTTTTGAGATTTAATGCAAGTGAAACTCCTGCTAAGATGGGTACTTTCCCACAATATGAAAGTCCTAGAACAAAAAGAAGATATGCGGAAATTTCTGAAAGTTTAGGTCTTGGTGGTAATAATGATGATGAAAAACTTGAAAACTTAATCAAAGCCATTGATGAACTTAAAGAGAAAATTGGTATCAAGAAAACTATTCGTGAATACGGGGTTTCTGAAGAAGATTTCTTGGCTACACTTGATGAAATGAGTGAGCAAGCTTTTGACGACCAGTGTACTGGGGCAAATCCAAGATATCCAAAAATTGAAGAAATTAAGGAAATGTATAAAAAAGCTTATTACGGAAAATAAGGGAGAAATGTTTATGAATTTAGAAGAAAAAGTTGCATCACGCAAAGATAAAGTTATCTATAAAGATGGGAATAAATTAATTAAGTTATTTGATGAAACATACTCGGTTGCAAATGTTCTAAACGAAGCATTAAATCAAGCGAGAATTATGGAAACTGGATTAAATATTCCAAGTCTTCAAGAAGTTACAAAAATTGAAGGTAAATGGGTTATTGTTATGGATTATGTTGATGGAAAAACAATCGAGCAATTAATTAGCGAACACCCAGAACAAACTGATTATTATTTAAATATTTTTGTTGATGCTCAGATTGAAATGCATTCAAAAAGGTCAACACTGTTAAGAAAACTTCATGACAAAATGGCTGATAAAATTGATGAAACTGATTTGGGTGAAAGTGTTAAGTTTGATTTAAAATCAAAACTTGCAGGACTCAAAAAACATAACAAAGTTTTGCATGGGGATTATCAGCTTAGCAATGTTATGATTGACAAAAACAATAAAGTTTATGTAGTTGACTGGTCGCATGCAACCCAAGGCAATGCATCTGCAGACGTTGCTATGTCATACCTTTTAATGAAAATGGATAAAATGGACGGACTGGCAGAAAAATATCTTAAATTATTCTGCGAAAAGACAAATACAGATATGCATTATGTTCAAAAATGGATACCTATCGTTGCAGGTGCTCATTTGAAAAAATGTAAGCCGGAAAACAAGGAAATGCTTGAATCATTTATCAATGTTGTTGAATATTAGTAAAATACCAAGATTTTCTTGGTGTTTTTCTTTTAAAATTTTTCTTTAGCTCTTGAATTGGATAAAAAATTGGTGTATTATCTTGGCATGATAGTTTATAGATATTTAACAAGTGAAGAATTAAAAAATATTCTTGCTGGAAATCTAAGCAAGGTTGGTTCAGTGTATAATGTAGATGTGCCAACAAATACTCATAAATACAAGAAAAATGTAAGGTACTTGCATTTTTTCAAGAATCTTAGGGATTTTCCGTTAATTCAAAACTTTGCAAAAAGTCCAGAAGGCAAGTTTATTTGTAAATTTAATATTCCGCTTAGAACTTTAAGAACTCAAATGGGTATTGGTACTTATGATTGCTTGCGTGGCGGATATGATTGTGATGTTGAAAGAGTGAAAGAATTTGCGGTTGAAGTGAAAAAAATAAGTCCTGATTGTTTAGTGGATTTTATTTTTGATGAACACTCAGATTTAACAGTTGATGAAATTAAACAAATCTTTGCAGAACAAGCAAGACAAGAATTGGGAGAGTAAAACCATAAATTATATTATGGTTTTTTTTAGTTGATGAAAATTTAGAAATGTCAATTTGATAAAAATAATTTTTAAAAATACAAAAAATTTGTTAATTATTTATGAAATTGAACTAATATTCGCAATAAATTGACAAAATAATTAAGACTTAATAAAATAGTCTATGGTAGGTAAAAATTATGAAAATTGGTTTTGATAGTGAAAAATATATTCAAATGCAAACTGAAGAAATCTTAAAAAGAGCTAAGATGTTTGATAATAAGCTCTACATTGAGTTTGGCGGGAAATTGTTTGATGATTATCATGCATCAAGGGTTCTTCCAGGACTTTATCCTGACATTAAACTTAGGGTTTTAAAGAGTCTCGGAGAAGATGTTGAAATCTTGTATTGCGTTAGTGCAAAAGATATTGAAAAGAACAGAATCCGTGGCGATAATGGTTTAACCTATGATTTGGAAGTTTTGCGTGGTATTGATGAGCTTAGAAGAAAAGGCCTTCATGTTGGAAATATTGTTATAACTTTGTATGACAATCAGCCTGCTGCTAAAAAATTCGCTGAAAAACTAAAAAGCCTTGGGGAAAATGTTTATATTCACACTTTCACAAAAGGATATCCATCTGATATTAAGACGATTGTTAGCGATGAAGGTTATGGTGCAAACCCATACATTGAAACTACTAGACCTATTGTTTTGGTTACAGCTCCTGGTGCATGTAGTGGTAAGCTTGCAACTTGTTTAAGTCAACTTTATCATGAACATAAACGTGGAAAACTTGTTGGTTATGCTAAATATGAGACCTTCCCAATTTGGAATTTACCAGTTAAGCACCCTGTAAATGTGGCTTATGAAGCCGCAACGGCAGATATTAACGATGTTAACATGATTGACCCATACTATTTGGAATCTACTGGAAAAGTTGCAGTTAACTATAATCGTGATATTGCGGTTTATCCGGTTTTAAAAGAGATTTTAACACAAATTACTGGAAAAGATAATATTTACAATTCTCCAACGGCAATGGGTGTTAATATGGCTGGTTTTGCTATTATTGATGACGAAGTATGTTCTCAGGCTGCAAGACAAGAGATTATAAGAAGATATTATAGATATTTGGTTGAAGCAAAAAAAGGACAAAATACTATTGAAACAGCTAACAATGTTAAGGTTTTGATGAATGAACTTAAAATTGATATTAGTGAAAGAAAATGTGTTAGTTCTGCCGTTGAAAAATTAACAACCACTGGTAGGCACAGTGTGGCTATTGAACTTGATGATGGAACGATTGTTACTGGTAAAACTCAAGATTTTATGTCAGCTCCAGCAGGTGCTGTATTAAATGCTATAAAATATCTTTGCAAAGTTGATGATGATATAAAACTTATACCAAAAAATATCATTGAAGCAATGATTGATTTGAAAAAGACTATCATTAATTCGAGACACATTTTTATTACACTTAAAGATGCCTTAGTTGCTCTTGCGATTGCAAGCAATACTAGTGACTTAGCAAAGAAATGTTTAGAGAAAATTTCCTTACTAAAAGGTTGTCAATTACATTCAACTTGTATTCTGAATACAAGTGATGAGAATAATTTGAGAAATTTGGGATTAAATATTACATGTGACCCTGAATTTATTGACAATTCTCTTTATGAAAACAAATAAAAAATCACGGCTATGGAGAAATTTCCATGCCGTTTTTTAATAAAAAGAAAACACCTTTTTCAAGGTGTTTTTATATTTAAGCCATTCTTAAAACAATTTCGTTTGATTTTAATGTTTCTGGAACATTGATTATTCTTTGGTTTGAAGAACCCCTAAATTTGAGCATTAAATCCTTGAGTTCTTCTACAAATTCACCATCGACTAGGGTGTCGATATGATTTAACATTTCGTCTGTGTATTCACATCTCGCTCTACTTGGTTTTAACAGGTCGTTATCTAAGGTATAACCGGTATAACACCAAATGTTTTTGCTGTTGCCAAATTCTTTTTTGATACGTTTTAGAAGTGGAAGCAATCTTTCTTGGTTTTGTGGTTCTAATGGTTCGCCGCCGAGCAATGTTAAACCCTTTATATAACTTGGTTTTAGGGCTTCTATGATTTCATCTTCAGTTTCTTGAGTGAAAGGTTTGCCATAGCAAAAATTCCAGGTTTCAGGGTTAAAACAATTTTTACAGTGATGTGTGCAACCTGAAACAAATAGAGAAACTCTAACACCTTCGCCATTTGCGACATCTGTTTTTTTCAATGCTCCGTAGTTCATAATTCTCCTATAAGTGAAGGACTCTGTCTTTAATTTCTTGTGTTCTACCTTGGTTCCAATATTGAGTTCCAATGTAACCGCAAGTCCTTCTTGCAACGTTCATTTTAGTTTGGTCTGTGTTTCCACAGTTTGGACATTTCCAAATGAGTTTTTTATCTTCAGTTTCTTCAATAACGATTTCTCCGTCAAATCCGCAAACTTGACAGAAGTCTGATTTTGTGTTAAGTTCAGCATACATGATATTATTGTAAATGAAATCCATAACTTCAAGTACAGCTTCAATGTTGTTTTGCATATTTGGTACTTCAATGTATGAAATTGCACCGCCTGGGCTGAGCTTTTGGAATTCGCTTTCAAATTTAAGTTTATCAAAAGCATTAATTTCTTCTGAAACGTGAACATGGTAGCTGTTTGTGATATAGTTTCTATCAGTTACACCTTCAATAATTCCAAATCTCTTTTGCAAACATTTAGCAAATTTGTATGTTGTGCTTTCAAGTGGTGTGCCGTAAAGAGAATAGTCAATATTTTCTTCTTTTTTCCACTTAGCGGTGTATTCGTTGAGTTTTTGCATAATTTCAAGCCCTAAAGCTTTGCCTTTTTCGCTTGTAAGTTTTTCGCCAATTAAAGCGTAAACAGTTTCCCAAAGTCCAGCATAGCCAAGAGAGATTGTTGAATAGCCACCATGTAAGAGTTTATCAATTTTTTCGCCTGGTTCAAGTCTTGCCAAAGCTCCGTGTTGCCAAAGAATTGGTGCGGCATCAGATAATGTGCCAGTTAATCTTTCGTGACGGCATTGGAGACCTTTGTGGCAAAGTTCCATTCTTTCGTCAAAAATTTTCCAGAACTTATCCATATCTTTGTTTGCTGACAAAGCAATATCGATAAGGTTTACAGTCACAACGCCTTGGTTGAATCTGCCGTAATATTTTGGTTTACCATTTTCATCAATAAATGGAGTTAAGAAGCTTCTGCAACCCATACATGTGTAACAATGACCTTCGCCATTTGCATCAACCTTAAGTTCTTTCATGATTTTTTCTGAAATATAATCAGGGACAAGTCTTTTTGCTGTACATTTTGCAGCAAGTTCTGTTAAGTAATAAAACTCGCTATCTTTGTGAATGTTTTGTTCTTCCAAAACATAAATAAGTTTTGGGAAAGCTGGGGTAATGTAAATTCCTTTTTGGTTTTTAACGCCTTGAATACGTTGTTTTAAAGTTTCTTCAATCATCATTGCAAGGTCATGTTTTTCTTGCTTGTTTCTAGCTTCGCCAAGATACATAAACACTGTTATGAATGGTGCTTGACCATTTGTTGTCATGAGAGTTACAACTTGATATTGAATTGTTTGAATACCGCGATTGATTTCTTCACGGACTTTGCTTTCAACAATGGTTGTTAATTGTTCTTCTGAAACATTAATTCCAAGGTCTTTAAATTCTTGTTCAGTTTTTTTGCGAATCTTTTTTCTTGATACATCAACAAATGGTGCAAGGTGGGTAAGTGTTATACTTTGTCCACCATATTGGTTAGATGCAACTTGAGCAATGATTTGTGTTGCAATGTTGCATGCAGTAGAAAATGAATGTGGTTTTTCAATCATTGTTCCAGAAATTACTGTGCCATTTTGAAGCATATCTTCAAGATTAACTAAATCGCAGTTATGCATTCTTTGTGCGAAATAGTCTGAATCATGGAAGTGGATTAAGCCTTCTTTGTGAGCTGTCCAAACTTCTTCAGGAACTAAAAATCTTTCGCAAAGGTCTTTTGATACTTCGCCAGCCATGTAATCTCTTTGAACAGAGTTGATTGTTGGGTTTTTGTTAGAGTTTTCTTGTTTAACTTCTTCATTATTGCAATCAATAAGTGAAAGAATTTGTTTGTCAGTTGTATTGTTTTTTCTAACAAGTGCTCTTTGATAGCGATAAGTAATATAGTTTCTAGCGAGTTCAAAAGCACCAAGTGACATGATTTCGTTTTCAACCATATCTTGAATTTCTTCAACGTTTTCGATGCGTTTTGTCTTTCTGCAACGAGCTTCAACATTGTGTGCTAGTGTATCGATTTGTTCGTCTGTTATTCTGTGATTTTCATCAACTGATAAATTTGCTTTGTGTACAGCATTGATAATTTTGTTAACATCAAACGTCTGTTCTTCACCACTTCTTTTGATAATTTTCATTTTTCTACTCCTTGGTTTTTTACACTAAATATTGTGTGTTTTAACGATTAAGATATTACAACATATTGTGTAGGGTTTTCAATTTTAAACACTACATTTTGTGATTTTTGGTCAAATTGCATAAAAATCAAGAAAAAACAAAATTAGGGTAATTTTAGTTGCGGAAATTGTAATTTCAATCAATTTAAGCTTTTATGGCGATTGGTTGTTAGCATATCATAACAATAGCAAAATTTGTTATAAAAATATTTAATAATCGTGACGATGAGATTGATTTTTGTTTATAATATTGAAATTGTTTGTGTGATAGCTATGGGATTTCTCCATGCGTTCGCCGTAGTGGCTTACTTAGTCGAAATGGCACGACATATATATGTCATCTCGACTGCGGTGGAGAGATCTCTTAAAAAATATCTAATTAAAAATAATTTAATTTTAATTTAATGTGATATTATTTGATATTTTTTTCCATTTTTCTTATAATAAGTATATTAACACAATAAAGGTAACGTCTATGAAAATAAAGAGATTATTTTTAAGTTTAGTTATGTTGATTAGTTGCTTGTGTATGGTGTCTTGTGGAAAAAAACAAGATTCCGATAATTCAAGTGGCGGTTCTACTGAGCCAACAAAACAAAACTCAATAATTTCAGCTGATATTGATAGACGTTTAACCTGGTATGTAGGCGATAAATTAAAAAATATAACCTTATATTCTGTTGGAGAAAATTGCACTGAAGGTAATCTTGCTTGGGAAAATGAAGAATATGTTTTAGTAAGTGGCGATAATGTTTGTAAATGGATTTTTACTCCAACAAATACAAATTTATATAACAGTAAGACCGGAACAATTACAATTTCAGCAGAAAATCCAAAACTTGAGCCTGAAGTTACAGATGTGCAAATAGTATTTGGAGATACGATTAAATCTATTTATAAAGGTGCAAAACTTTCAACCGTGGGATTAACTTGCTCAACAAATGTTTCTGATGGTTATTATAAAATTGAATGGTTAAATCCTGATGAAACATTTTCTGAAAGTGTAAAAACTTATAAATGGTTATTTACTCCAACTGATTCAAACTTTAAGCAGAAAATTGGAACTATAACACTAGATGATTCTGTTGAGATGCAAGATCAATATTTAGATAGAATTGAGTTTGTTTCATGTTCTAAAACATCAGGATATAAAGCGTTCGATACTTTTGAATGTAGTGGATTAACAATAAACGAAATATATAATGCCGGAAAGGTTGTGCCTGTGCAAGTTGATGCTAAAGATTGCACTATCGGATATGTTAGTGATACGTGCTTGCATCAAGGAGACACTCAGGTTACAATAACATATAAATTGTTAAGTTGTACCGCAACGATTGAACAGGTTGGCTATTTTATTATTCCAAAGCCAAGTCAAACAAGCGATGTTTTGTTTTATACAGGCACTCCACAAAAATTAAATGTTGAAACTAGTGTTTATTATTCGGTTGAATCAAAATTTGAAGAAGATGCTGGAAAGTATGATGTAACTTTAACTATAGAAGAAGATTATAGAAATGATTGTAGATGGGCTGAAGATGACGATTCTTTAACCACGACTGTTAAGTGCGAAATAAAAAAAGTTGATTTGGTTATTTCTGCAAATGAATACACAGGTAACTATGATGGCGATAAACATTCGTCAAGTGTGTCGGGGGTTGGTGTGGATAAGATATATTATTCACTTACCGAGCTAACCGAAGAAAATTATCAAGATACATCAATAGCTTCTGAAACTCCAATCGAGTTTGAAAATTCTGGAACATATACTGTTTATTATTTTGCAAAAGGAGATAAAAATCACAATAATAAAACTGGTGCGGTTCAAGTGAAAATTAATCCAATAATTCCAACAATGAGTGTAAGAAATTGTTATTCGTTATATACGGGCAGTGCGATAAATTATCCAAGTGAATATGTTACGATTGTGGGTGCAAATGACGAAATTTTGCAAAATGGAGAGCTTGAAATTGAATATTATTCAAACTATTCGCAAGAAGATGGACTTAGTATAAAATTAAATTCCGCACCAACAAGTGTTAAATCTTCGGAATATTATGTATTGGTTAAGTATTCGGGGGACGGAAAAAATTATGGCGAAACTCAAGCCATAGCAAAATTATTTATTGATAATGTTGATAATGGACTTTATTCAAAGGCTGGGGAAGCTGGTTTCGCGTTTAAAGATGATGTTTATACTGTTACGGAAGCGGGTTATTCGATAACCGGTTCAAATCAAGAATGTGATGCTTATGTTGAATTTAGTGTTCTTCCAATTAACAATAATGGTATTATTGAGATAGCATTTAGTAGCAAATTTTATTTAGGAAATCAATATATTCAAGATGGTAAATTAATTTATGACGGAGGTTATGTTTTGCTTTGCGATGATGGTACAAAATATAATTTCGAACTTGCTGAAGATAAAAATTCAATAAGTGTATCAGTTAACAATGTTATTTCAACACTTGAAAAATGGGAGTTTCCTGATTATTTTGGAACTTACACTGCTCAAACCGTAGCAGATGAAGATTATGATGAAATAAAAAATCATGGAACAAAAAATACGGAAATTGAAGTATTTAATGACCATGGAACAATAAGATTTATTGCGAGAGTTAATGTTAAGGTTATTTCGGGTGTATCTTCAACCGGTGGTTATACGGAATGGAAAGGTGTTGTTAAGTGTGGCATTGAAAGCGATGAAAACAGAAAAAGATGTTTTGTTTTAAATTGTTATGTTACTGGTTCAGATGATGGATATAGTGATAAAACTCAATATTTCCAACTTGTTTGGCTAATTAATGATGATAGTAATGTTACCATTAGTGATAGTGTTAAATATATTGAAGGTGCAGATTGTACTGGCATTATGCAAAAGAAAGAAACAGGAACAAGTGGTGAAAGTGTAACGACAAAAATTGTTTACACAAAGTCAAATAATGATTAATAAAAAACAACCATGTTTATTTCAAAGAAAATTCTTTGATTTAAAACTTGGTTGTTTTTTGTGACTTATTTTTATGATTGTAACTTTGTTTTTAAGTTTTTAAAATCTTGAAACTCCGCCTGTTACTTCTAAAACTTCTCCGGTTATAAATGAACTATCATCAGATGCTAGGAAATATACTGCATTGGCAACATCTTCAGGCATGCCTAATCTATTTAGTGGTGTTGAGTCAATAACGCATTCTTTGTCAACTTTTGATAAATTGCTTGTCATTTTTGTGTCAATGCAACCAGGTGCTATTGCGTTAACTCTTACAAAAGGACCAACTTCAACAGCTAGCGATTTTGTAAGACCAATAATTCCGGCTTTGCATGAAGAATAAACGGATTCCAAACTTCCGCCACTAATACCGTAAATTGAAGAAACATTTACTATGTTTCCATGTTTTTGTGCTTGGAAATGTTTGAGAACTTCACGATTAATTAAAATTGTACCACGCAAATTTGTGTCAATGATTTCGTCAATAAGTTCTGTTTGTTTATCGATTAAATATTGTACTGGTTCAGATTTTCCAGCATTTGCAACAAGACAATCCACATATTCAAATTCTTTAAAAACCGAATTGACAAAATTTATTATATCATTTTCGTTTTTTTGGTCGCATGGCAGAGCGAGTATTTCAATTCCATAAGACTTTAATTCTTCAATAAATTCTGAACTGAAAGTATTGTAATATCCCAATGCGATGTTGTAGTGATTTTGAGCAAATTTTCTAGCAGTTGCCTTGCCAATATCTCCAAATCCGCCGGTTATAATTACTGTTTTCCTTATCATAAAAACTCCTTTTGCTGATTATATTAACTTTTCAATAAGCTCATCTATTGATTTTTGTGTTAAATTTTTATAAACATAATCGAAAAAATTTTCATTGTAATTCTCAACTGAATTGTCCCTTGATTTAAAATACTCTTTTGTAATATTTTCACGTAAATTAACTCTACTATACCTTGTTTCAAAGTCTGCCGTTAGCAAAATTTTTACATCACAAAGCTTGAATTGTTTTAGCCATGGCAGAAGGGCATAATCAAGAATTAATGGTTTTGTTTCGGTTTTTATTAACTCATCAAGTTTCTTTTCTATTTGAATTTTACAGAACTTGTTGAGCAAATTAAGTTTATCATGGTCACAAAACACGATTTTTCCGAGTTTTTTTCTGTTGAGTATTTCTTCGTCAAAAATATCATTACCAAATTCTTTTTTTAAGAATTTTTGTGTTTCAGGAAAAGAAAGGACTTGATGCGAAATTTTATCAACATCAATGTGTTCGGCTTGTAATTTTTCAGCCAAAATTGTGGATAAATAGCTTTTTCCTGAACCTGATTTTCCTGTTATTCCAATTATCATTTTACACCTATTGTTATTTTATCATTATTTGAGACATGATGCAAGTTAAAATTATATTTGTTTTTGTTGCCAAATGCAATTTTTTATTATAAAATGTACTTGGAGATTTGTAGATGAAAACATTATTTAAAAAAGAAAATTTTAAAAAGACAATTTTGACATTTTGTTATATTTTGCTTGGTATTTTATTTTGTGTATTGTTATCCAAAATGTTCAATTTTGTTGAATATGTGCTTTGCTATATTTTGCTTGTGGCTGGAATTGTTTGTATCATAATTTATTCGTTAATGTCTGTTGATGATAAGAGTTTTGGAATGCTGGCATTTGGTATTATTGCGGTTGTAATAGGTTTTTTTATGTTGTTGTGGCCAAGATTTTTTGGTATCGCTTTGTCTGCAATAATATGCTATAGTGGTGTTAGTTTGATTATTTCTGCATTAAAACAAAGGCAAAGAAAAGAGCAGGGTTGGGTAACTGAATTTGTTATTGGAATTATTGTAACAACTTTAGCATTAGTGACAGCTATTTTAAGTGGAACTAATGTTGCTAAAAATATACTATCAATTTTTATAGGTGTAATGCTTTTGATTAATGGTGGTTTTGAACTTGTAGAGCTTATTAAAATTGTAAAAAATGAAAAAAACCACAGCAAAGAAACCGGTGAAGTTATTGTTAATTCAGATAATTCAATAGAAGTGAAAGATTTTGAAATTTCGTCAAATGACAAACAAGAAGATAAAGGCTAATTATGGATTTACTTGAAAAGTATTATAACAAATTTAATGAAGATAAAAGATTATTGTCTAGGCATGGTCAAGTTGAGTTTTTTGTTGCACTTGAAAAAATAAAACAAGTGATTGGAGAAAGACAAAATTTAGATATTTTGGATATAGGTGCAGGTACTGGCAGATATTCTGTAGCTCTTGCCGAGCTTGGACATAAGCTTACGGCGGTTGAGCTTGTCAATAAAAATGTTAGTCAGATTAAATTAAAAAATAAAAGCATTATTGCAAAACAGGGTAATGCTTTAAATCTAAAATTTAAAGATGAAAGTTTTGATATTGCTCTTTTGTTCGGACCTACTTACCATTTGTTTTCGCATGAAGACAAATTAAAAGCTATAATGGAAGCTAAAAGGGTATTAAGAAAAGATGGCATTTTATTTATCATGTATTTAACTAATGAGTATGCTTTTATTACCTATGCGATAAAAGAAGGAAATTTGCAAAAAGTTTTAAGTGAAAATAAACTTGATGAGAACTTTAACTGCATAACAAAACCAGAAGACTTATATAGTTATGTTCGTATTGAAGAAATTGATAAACTCAAAGATGATGCGGGGCTGAAACGACTTAAGATTATTGGTGTTGACGGTGCAACAGATTATATAAGACCATATATAAATAAGTTATCGCAGGAAGATTTTGAGATTTATAAAAAATATCAACTTTCGATTTGCGAAAGATTTGAGCTTTTGGGAGCAAGTTCTCATATTATGGATATTTTGAAAAAATAAAAATAAGGACAGGCTGTTAGCTTGTCCTTATTGATTTGTATAGCGAAATCAAAATAATTTATCATTTGGTGATTTTGGGGTTGTCTTTTGTTGTTTTGGAAAGTCTAGCTGAAAAAGGTAAAATGTGCTATTCTTTCCATTATCATATTATGCAATGTTTATTAATTGCGTGATAGTTGTTTGTCGACTTTTGTGTTTGTGATTTGTTATTTAAGTAATTGATTTTTGTATTTCATTGATAACTTTTTGTAAAATGTATAAATTTCGAAATAATTTAATAAAAATTGCGTTTTTTGATTAGAATAGAAATTAATAAAAAACTGATTAAAAAATGTAAAATTTAGTAAAAATATTACAAATATTTACATTTAGACATTAAATTATTAAAGTTTTATATGTTTTGTGATTTTAAATTAGTTTTGTTTTCGTTGTATGTATTTATCAAAAATTACTTATAATAATTAAAGAATTTATAATAAGAAAAATTTTTGTTAAAACTCATTATGCTTGACACTTTCTAAATTTTAAATGTATACTTTTGTGTAGATGGATATAAGGAGAATGGGACTGATGAAAAGGATAAAGAATTTGTTTTTATTGATGTTTTGTGTTATTGTGCCTTGTTTTTTCCTTGTAACTGGTTGTAGCAAAACTGAAGCGGTTGAAATTGGATTTTCTGTGTTTTATGGAGATAAAAAACTTTCTGAAACCGGGGAAACAATTCATGTTATTTTTGACGATGAATTGGAAATTGATAGTTTGTTTGTGATTAAAGCATGTTTTGATGATGGGACTACTGCAAAATTATCTAAAAAAGATGGCGATTCTGTTGGATTTGAAATTGAAAGTAATATTCCTAATGATAATAATATAGTAATTGGTAGTGAATATGAAATTTCGTTTTTCTATAAAGAATATTCAAAATATATGGTTAAGATTATTTTTGACCAACCAACCCTTGCTTCTCCTGCTTTGAATTTTGATGATGATTTGGAGATTCTATCATGGGAGACGGTTGCAAAGGCTACGGCTTATGAATATAAAATTCTAAAAAATGACACGGCAGAATTTGGAGAGATTCAAACAACAACTCAAACAACTATTTCATTGGAGTGGGGTGCGACCTACAAGGTTCGAGCTATAAGCAATACAGAATTTTATCGGGCAAGTGAATGGGTTTCAACGACTGCTTGGAAACCTGAAAGAACAATAGTTGAAGCACCTGCTATTTCTGCAATTTGTAATGGATTTTATTTTGAAATTGATTCGGCGGGTCAACCAGTTAATCATTATTTAGTTTTAAATAATTTTGATGAAAACATTTGGACTATGACTCATGCGAATTTAAAAGATAGTGGTTCTGTTTGTGGTTCATATTCTATTACGTTTAGTTTAAAAAATCCAAACAAGTTTGCGTGGAATGATGGAACTAATGAAGGTTCGGTTACTGCCACACATGCTACTTGGATAATTTCTAAACGAAGCATTGATGTTCCGGTATTAACAAATCAAACTCACACTGGGGCTGAATTAAATATACAAGGAACAAATATCAGCAGTGACTATTTTACAGTTTCGGGAGATGTTTCGGCTACGGATATTGGAACATATAATACAACGTTTACATTAAAATATCCTGAATATTGCACATGGAATTTCCCAGTTGGGGAGTATGAAGACCAAACTGAAAGTGTTGTTAGAACTTGGCAAATTATTGCAAGTGAGACTAGCGAGCCAACTGAAGGTGTAGATGATTTTTCGGTCAATTATGTTGACTATTATTTGGATATTAAACCAACAAAAAAAGAAGAATATTAATTTTACAAAATAAAATGAACTCTACTTAATTGTAGGGTTCATTTTTTTGTTATTTATTATTCATTTCTTGTTTTTTTCTAAATGTTTCTCTGCCACGAATTGTGTGGTCAAGGATTTTCTTTCTAATTCTCAAACTTTCTGGTGTAACTTCCAATAGTTCGTCTTCTCCTAAAAACTCAAGACTTTCTTCCAAAGTTAATGGTTTTATAGGTGTTAGACGCAATGCTTCATCAGATGCACTTGAACGAATGTTTGTTAGTTGTTTTTTCTTGCAAACGTTAACAACAATGTCTTCAGCTTTTGGATTGATACCAACAACCATACCACCATAAACTTTGACACCAGCACCAATTAAAAGTCTTCCACGTTCTTGTGTGTTAAATAATCCATAAACAATAGATTCTCCACTTTCATAAGCAATAAGTGCACCATAGTTTCTGGTGTTGATTGTTCCCTTAAATGGTTCGTAACCGCTTGAGATTGAACTCATAATACCTTCACCATTTGTTTGTGTTAAAAATTCGCTCTTGTAACCAAATAATCCACGTGATGGAATTTTAAATTCCATTCTAATTCTGCTTCCTTTTGGCGACATATTTAAAAGTTCGCCTTTTCTAACACCCATTGCACCCATGATTGTTGAAACACAGGTTTCAGGAACATCGATTGTTAGGTTGTCGATAGGTTCTAACGTTACGCCATTTTCTTGTTTGAAAATAACTTTTGGCATTGATACTTGAAATTCATAGCCTTCACGTCTCATGTTTTCAACCAAAATTGAAATATGCATTTCGCCACGGCCTAAAACTCTAAATCTATCAGCACTTTCAGTTTCATAAACTTTTAATGATAAATCTTTAACAGCTTCTTTGAAAAGTCTATCACGAAGATGACGAGAAGTGAAAAATTTGCCTTCAGTTCCAGCGAGTGGAGAGTCATTGACTGAAAATTCCATTTCAATAGATGGTTCGCTGATTTTTACAAATGGGATAGGTTCTAAGTCGTTTGCATTTGCAACTGTGTCTCCGATTGTAACTTCATCAGAACCAGACAAACAAACTATGTCTCCAGGGTTTGCTTCAGTTACAGGAACTTTCTTAAGTCCTTGGAACTCAAAAATATTTGTTATTTTAAATGTTTTATTTTTGTTTGCATCGTGATAGTTAACAATGTTAACAGTTTCGTTAACTTTAACAGAACCTTGGTCAACTTTGCCAACTGCAAGTTTGCCTAAATAATCATTGGCTTCACATGAAGAAACAAGCATTTTAAATGATTTGTTTGGGTCAGATGTTGGAGCTGGGATATGTGAAATAATTGTGTCTAAAAGTGGTTTCATATCAGTGCCAAGAGTGTTTTGGTCGAGTGAAGCAATTCCGCTTCTTGCTGAAGCAAAAACAAAAGGAGAGTCAAGTTGTTCTTCATTTGCATCTAAGTCTAGCAAAAGGTCCAAAACTTCATCAATAACTTCTTTTACTCTTGCATCTTTTCTGTCAATTTTATTAACAACAACGATAACTTTGAGCCCAAGAGCGAGTGCTTTTTCAAGAACAAATCTTGTTTGTGGCATTGTGCCTTCAAATGCATCAACAACCAAAAGTACGCCGTCAACCATTTTGAGTACACGTTCAACTTCGCCACCAAAATCTGCGTGTCCTGGTGTGTCAACAACATTGATTTTTACGCCATTATACATAAGCGAGGCGTTTTTACTAAAGATTGTAATACCCCTTTCACGTTCCAAAGCGTTTGAGTCCATAACTCTGTCTTGAACTGCTTGGTTGTCTCTAAAAACGCCACCTTCTTTCAAAAGTGCATTTACAAGTGTTGTTTTGCCGTGGTCTACGTGGGCGATTATTGCAATATTTCTAATTTGATTTTCTTCCATAATAAACTCCAATTTACAAAAAAATAAACAAACCTTGCAGTTTGTTTTTAAATTACTCACAAATTATAGCACTTTGATTTTTATTTGTCTAGATTAATTAATTATTTTTTTTATTTTATTGATATTTATTTAATAATTTTATTCTATTTTATAGACGAAATTAAAAATTTATTGTATATTTTTTGTATGGATAAAATTAGTAAATTACTACCTGAGAATTATTTGGCTCAGATGAAAAATATTTTAAAAGAAGATTATCAAAGTTATATTGAAGCTATGGATAATCCTGCTGTTCGTGGCTTGAGAGTTAATGTTAAAAAAATTTCCGTTGAAGAATTTTTAGAACATAATACATTGGGTGGAAACTTGACAAAAATTGAGTTTGCAAATGACGGATTTGTTTTTGAAACTAACAAAAAAATAGGTGTAAGCGATGAGCATTTATCGGGACTTATTTATATTCAAGAACCATCAAGCATGCTGGCGGTTTGTTCAAGTGAAATAGGAAAAGAAACGAGACCCCTTAAAGTTTTAGATTTATGTGCTTCTCCAGGTGGCAAAACCAGTCAAATTGCATGTAGAGTTAGCGAAGAAAGCATAATATTTTCGAATGAGATTATAAAGTCAAGGGCTGATATATTGCAATCTAATATTGAAAGGCAGGGATTTAAAAATGTTATAGTTTTGAATGAAGAACCAAAGGATTTGTTAATATTTAAAGGTTTTTTTGATTATGTTTTTGTGGATAGTCCATGTTCTGGCGAAGGAATGTTTAGAAAAAATCCAGAAACAATTTCAGAATGGAGTGAATCAAATGTATTGTTGTGTCATCAAAGACAAAAAGAAATTGTTGACATCGCAAAACAACTGGTTGCACTTGGTGGGAAACTTGTTTATTCAACTTGTACTTTTAATGAAAAGGAAGATGAAGAAATTGTAAGGCATATTCTAAATGATGGAAAATTTAAACTTTTAGATATTGATGAAAAAATTAAAAGTGTAACAATTCAGTCAAATCTAGAAAATAATCTTGGAGAAAAGGCGAGAAAGTTTTTGCCATATAAAGCTCCAGGCGAGGGACAATTTATAGCTGTGTTTGAAAATGAAGGTAGTGATGTAAAAAATGAATTATATTCAAAAAAACATGGAAAGTGTCTAGTTCAAATAGGTCAAAGTGAAAATAAACTCGTTCTGGAATTTTCTAAAAATAATCTTATTCAAGATTTTTCATGGCGAGAACTTTATAGAGCTGGGGATAATATATATCTTGCACCAAAAGCTTTTGACGGGGAAATGAGAATGGCTCTAGAGAGTCTTAGGTTCAATTTGGTTGGAGTTAAAATTGGGTCGATTGAAAAAAATCGCTTTGAACCAAATCATAACTTGTTTATGGCATGTGAAAATTTATTCAAGTATAAAATAGAATTATCTGATGAAGAATTAAAAAAATATTTGCATGGAGAAGAAATTTTTAGACCGCAAGAAAACATCAAAGGATATGTTGTTGTGACGAGAAATGGTTACGCTATTGGCGGAGCGAAAGCAAGTGGTGGAAGATTGAAAAATTTGTATCCAAGGGGGCTTAGAATATAATGGAAGAAAAAAAGTATTGCACTCTTATAACAGGTGCTTGCGGGGGCTTGGGAAGGGCTTTTGTTAAAATTTTAGCAGAGAAAAAAGAAAACCTAATTTTAGTTGGCACTAGTCAAACTAAGCTGGACGCTCTTTTGGGCGATTTTAATGCGGAATTAAAAGATATTTTTGTGAAGACTTTTGTTTGTGATTTGTCGAAAAGAAAATCAAGAGAAAATTTGATTGATGAAAGCAATGCTTGCGGTTTGGTTGTTAATAAACTTATTAATAATGCCGGGTCTATTGTTGAAGGAGATATTTTTAGATTTTCAAATGAAGAAATTGAGACAACCATACAAGTTAATTGTATTGGAACATTAGAACTTACTAAAATGCTAGCAGAAATTCGAGATGATGCTAAAAAATTTGAAGTTTTGACTGTGTCGAGCCAGTCTGCTTTTCAACCGATTCCGCATATGGCTTTATATGCTTCAACCAAGTCATTTTTAACAAGCATGATGCTTGCATTAAAATATGAATGGAAGGATAAAAATATAGTTGTGACAACCGTTTGTCCAAGTGGTATGGCAACGACAAAGGAAATGCAGGAAAGTATTAAATCTATGGGATTTAAGGGTAAAATCACAACGCTTTCAACTGACAAGGTCGCAAGGTGTGGGCTAAAAGCTTTAAAACGTAAAAAAGCAATGGTAATTCCCGGCTTTATTAATAAACTTGCATACTTTTTATCGAAATTTTGTTCGCCATACTTTTTAGCAAAAACGACTGGAAAGATGTGGAAAAAATCCCAAGAGAAAAGGGGTTTTTGATATAAAATCATAATTTTTTTTAAAAATAGGGTTGACAAAAAATGTTATGTAATTATAATAAGGTTTATGGAACAAATGAACACACAAGAAAGAAATTTATTTTCAAAAGGCATTATTGAATTAAAGCTTATTTCTGACCGTATTGCAGAAGGTAAGGGTGAGTCTGCGGGTATTTTTAGTAACACTTATCAAATTTTGTATATTTTAACAAGAAAAGAAAGAGTTACTCCAAAAGAACTTATCTCTGAACTTAATATGGCAAAGTCTAACCTTGCAATCTTGGCTAAAAAAATGATTAAAGACGGTCTTATAGAGTCTCACAAAGACAAGTCTAACAAACGTGAGATTTTCTATAACATCACAGAAGATGGAAAGGCTATGCTTCAAGAGAAACTTGATAATGTTGATACTGTTTGTGAAGGAGACACAAAGAAAGTTACAAATATTATCTATAGAGCTGTTGAAGAACTCAAAAAACTTGAAAATAAAAATTCTTCGCAAAAGAAAAGAAAAACAAACGCAAAGTAGCACGGTGGAAACTTGGGTTTCTGCTACGCATCTTTGCGTTTTATTTTTCAAAGAAAAGCTTATCTGAAGCTTTTTTATTTACCCAAAAATAAGGAAGACAATTTATGAAAAAAGAAAACAAAAAAAACCTTGAGAATAAATACACAAAACACAAAGTTTTAGGTTATTTAGGAAGAACCGTTTCTGCGGGTGTTATTGCAGGTGGTTTAATGCTGTCTTCTTATACTTTCATTGCAGACCCGTTGATATATAGAACTTATACAAATGATTTGCCTCCTTTTGATGAAGCTAATGACAATTTGGAAGCAACTGGATACAATACCGATATTAATTGGTATCAAGATTGCAGGTTTGTTTTTCCTGCAAGTGGAAAGGTTAAGGTTAATGTGTTTATACCAGAAGAAAAACGTAGTGATAGATTTATTAAAACCTTAGAAAGTTCTATTGATGAAATAAATGATGTTTTGAATATGATTAATCCAAACTACAGGCTTGAAATTGAATATAACCCAAGTGGGTTTGATAAACTTTATTGCTTTAATTTATACGAAAGTGATATGAGCAGTGAAGAAACTGAAACATCGAGAACAGTTGGCTATGCACAAGGAACTCAATATCATTACACAAAAAATGGCATAGGAAGATATGCTGTTGATGTGGATATAGATTTGGATTATTGCGAATCCATTTGCCGAAATGATGATACGTTTTTTAAATATGTTAAATATATTTTATGTCATGAAATTGCTGGACATGGCTTGGCTTCAATGAAAGACGCCTATAAATTTGAAGATTATCCCTATCAAACAATTATGGAATATGCAAATAACAAAGGTAGATATTTTTCAAAATCAGACCTTATGATTATGTTTTCGCTGTATTCAAATGATTCAAATTATGACGAATGGGAAAGGAAAATTAATGAATATTTGTCTAATCAGGATTGGTATAAAAAAATACAGCAACAGGTTGAATTTGTAAAAGATAATTTCTATCATGAATATGTAGAAAAAAATAATCTTCAAAGCTATATAACTACAAGTGATATTAAATACCAAGACATTGGCGAATTTTATATAAGAAGTAAAACAACTTTATCTGCTAATTCGGGAGAAGATGGTGATTATACTTATAAAATGATATTTTATGACGGTGTGAAAAACAATGAAAAAATTGAAATAAAAACATTTTTAAGTGAAGCTTGTAATGATATAGTAGATTATAAATTAGATGAAGATTTTTTCATTATTGATGGAGTGTCTTGCACTGAGAATGCTGTTTTTGTGAAAATTGGCGAAGATAGTCTTGTAAAGGTATATTGTAAATATGACGAAAATGGTAAATTGGCAGTTAACTATTGTATAACGAGTGAAATGATTTCGAAAGAAGCATATGAAAAAGAAATTGAAGGCATGGAAAAATTAACAAATAGAATTGATAGAAATACTTCTTCGCAGGTAGTTTGTGCGGATTTCGTTAGAAAATATTTAGCTAAAAATGGCTATGAATATCAAAACATAGAAAATGTAAAAGAAAAGATGTTTGGATTTAAATTTGCCGACAATGAAAATGATGCCATAATTATTGATAAAGAGAATTTGTATATTGGTAATAATAAATATTATTTCTCTATAGAAGATGGTTTTATATTTTGCTCTAATGGTAGGATTTTGGTGCTATTAGACAATAATAGCATTATTGAGCTTGATATTGGGTTTAACTTTGAGAAAGCAGAAATTGAAGTTAGCAAGACGGGAGAAATAAACGTTTTGAGTGGAGCGAGATTTAATGTTAGTAGACAAATTTCTCAAAGGGGAGAGTAAATAATAAATAAAAGCAGTTGAAAATTTGCAAACTCAACTGCTTTTTTGTTGGAAATTAATCTGGAAGTTTAACGCAAGAAATTTTCAAATAGGTATTGATTTTATAACTATGTTATGCTATAATATGGTAATAGAATTAGAAAAGTAATTCTATTAAATCATTTTGAAAATTTAAGGAGAGTCTTAAATGGATAAAAAAGAATACAAAATAACAAATCGTGATGGTGAATATACAAGGAGACTTCAAGAATCGAAAACTGGAAAGTTTTGCATTGAGCTTCCTGATTTTGATGTGGATAAAAATGGAAATTTAGTTCCAAACTCAAAACTTGTTAAAATCAATACTTATGAACAATTTATTGATTATAAAAACAGACATGAGATGGTTGTTAATTTTATTATGGAAAATTATCCTAGTGTGATTGCAACGGTTTATAGAAATTCGTTGACTTCACTTTCAGATAAAGACCATAAAACAGCTATTGGCAAGATTTTGTCAGGTCAAAAAATAAAAAATACTTCAATTTATGAAACTGCATTTTCTCCTGATGAAGAATGTTTATATTTGTTTGGTCTTAACAATTATAATTACGTCAAGGGTGGTTTTGTTGGGAGAGAAGCTGTACTTCCATCAAGAGTAAAAAGAACAAGAAAACAACTCATGACATTGTTGGAAAAAGATAGAAACGGATTTTTTGTTCCTGAAATTGATGAAAAAGGTTTGGTTGTTTCAGTTGGAAAAGGTAGAGACCATTTTGATGTGAATTTTATTGCAGTTCATGGCGATGAAATAACAAATGAACAATTATTTGATTATTTAACAGCTCCATTTGGAGATAGAGTACAAGAAAGTGGCATTGATTTTCAATCAATCGCAGAACTTTGCAATAAAGCTTATGCTTCTATTGGCACTGAAAATATGGCAAGGGATATGCAAATGCTTGTTGACTATTGCACAGCTAACTATCCATTAAGTTTTTCTAAGGTTAAAGCTGATAAAAAACAAGAAGAACAAAATAATGATGCACCTGTTTACTTGCTTCCAAGTTCAACGAGAAGTTCAACAGATGCTCCAATTTTTGAAGATGGCAGAGATAGTTTATTGAGTACATATCAAGATTATCTTAGAAGAATAAATGGTTATCAATGGAATCATCATTTAAATCCTGTTGATGATAAAGGCACTGATTTGGTTGTATTGCCAAAATCTGAAAAAGGAGTAAGTCTACCTAAACGTAAGGCGGGTGATTTAGTACCAATAGTTGATAATGAAATTTATGAAGAACCTGAAGAAATTGATGGCTCACTTATTGTTACCGTTGTTCCTGAAGAACCAGAAGTAAAATATAAATGGGTAACAAGAACTGGTGTTTCTGTGGATAAATCTGTAGTAAAAAAAGGTGTTAGTTCAATTTCTCAATCATCTTCAGTTATTAAGAAAGTTATATTTGAAAAAGTTGAAGTTGATGAAAAAGACGAACCTGTAAGATAAAAATAAGATAAGAAAAAACTCTACCAACTTGGTAGAGTTTTTTATATGTTAAAATAAATTATGGTCTAAGTCCCATTCCACCTTCAAAGGTTAATGTTTCGCCAGACATATATTTAAAGTCTGGAGAAGCAAGTGAAACACATGCTCTGCCAATGTCAAGTTCAGTGTTACCAAATCTTCCCATAGGTGGCATATGAACATTTGCTTTGAATGCGTCAGGATAAGCTTTTTCAAATTGTTCAAGTTGGCTTGTCCAAGCAAGTGGGCAAATGACATTAACATTAATATTGTCTACCGCCCATTCAGTTGCAGCAACTCTGCTTAAGCCTCTGATACCTTCTTTTGCAGCTGCATAAGAGCATTGACCTTTGTTTCCAAAAAGTCCTGCACCTGAAGCAAAGTTAATAACAGTTCCTTGTGTTTGTTTAAGGTATGGGTGACAAGCTTTCATGTAATAAAATGCTGAATAAAGTCCTGAATACATAGCGAGATTAAATTGGTCGGTTGTGTGGTCTGCAAGCGAAACACCTGAAGCTGATGCTTGAGCGTTGTTGATTAAAACATCAATTCTGCCAAACTTATCAATAGCTTGTTTAACTACATTGTTAACAACGGCTTCGTTGTCAGCTCCTGCATTAACATCTGCTTGAACTGCAAGAACCTTGATTTTGTATAATTTTTCAAGTTCTTTTTTTGCATCTTCAAGTTTTTGCATGTTTCTACCTGTTAAAACTAGGTTTGCACCTTCTTTTGCGTAAGCAACTGCAATTCCGTATCCAATAGAACCAGCTGTGCCATCTGCAAGTGGTGTTGGACGTCCGCCACCAGTAATAATGGCTGTTTTACCTTTTAAATATCCCATAATGAGTTCTCCTTGTTAATTTTATGATTTAATTATATCTTTTTTTTTAGTTTGTACAAATCATTTTTGGTGTAAATTATAAAAAATAAAACTAAATTTGTAACAAAATAAAAACTATCCGAACCAAGAATTGTTTGGTTTGGATAGTTTTTATATATAAATTATTCTCCCATTTCAGGACTTGCATTTAATAATGTTAATTCTGTTTCAAATTGTTCTAGTCTTTGTTTAGCATCTTTTAAAGCCATTTCTGCTTCAAAAACGGCAAACTCATCAGGGGGTAATGCTTTATTACCCTTGCGATTTCGATTAGCAAGTGCAAGTTCGAGTGCCGATTTTCTTTTCTTGATGAGAATTTGAAAAACAGCTCTTGTTTGCTCTGGATTTTTAAAATATTCTTCTTTCATAATTTCATTCTAGCACAAAAAAATAAAAAAGAAAAGAGTAATTTATTATTTTTGAAAATTTTTACTTAAAAAAGTATTTGTATTTTTATCTTTAGCGGGGTATAATTAGTTTTGTTAAGATAAAGGAGAAAGAAAATGAAAAAAGTTGTACCTATTACACTGCTCACTGGGTATTTGGGGGCAGGAAAGACGACACTATTAAATTATGTGTTGAATAATAAAGAAAATTACAAAGTTGCAGTTATTGTAAACGATATTGGGGAAGTTAACATTGATGCAAGTTTGATTGGTGCTGAAAATGTTGTTTCTCAAAAAGACGATAGCTTAGTTCCGCTTCAAAATGGTTGCATTTGTTGTACACTTAAACAAGATTTAATGAAACAAATTGCAGAGCTTGTTGCTAGTGATAAATTTGATTACATTTTGATTGAAGCATCTGGCATTTGTGAGCCTATTCCTATTGTACAATCTATTATTATGGTTGAAGAAGCAAGCAAAGAATACAAACTGCCAAGCACTTGCAAACTTGATAATGTTGTTTCGGTTGTGGATTGTTTGAGACTTGCAAAAGAGTTTGGTTGCGGAAATGACCTTGTTAAAGAACATATTGAAGACGAAGATATTGAAAATTTAATCATTCAACAAATTGAATTTTGTAATAAAATCATTCTAAATAAAGTTGACCAAGTTTCGGAAGAAGAAAAAAACATGGTTAAAACTGTTATTAAAAAACTTCAACCAGATGCTGAACTTATTGAAGCAGAATTTGGTAAAGTTCCAATGGATAAAATTATGGGAACAAATGCTTTTGATTTTGACAAGGCTTGCATGTCTGCAGGTTGGCTTAAAGAAATCGAAAAAGATGCCGATGAAGAAGATGATGGTCATGAAGAACATCATGAGCATCATCATGACCATGACGAAGATGAGCATGACCACGATCATGAAGAACATGAGCATAAAGAAGAAAAACATCATCATCACCATCATCATGACGAAGGAGAAGTGGAAGAATATGGCATTGGAACATTTGTTTACTATAGAAGAAAACCTTTAGTACGTTCAAAATTTAGACAATTTGTTGATTCTATGCCAAAGAATGTTATCCGTTCTAAAGGTATTGTTTGGTATTCAAACGATAATGATAATATGTACATCTTTGAGCAAGCTGGTCCACAGAAAACATCTTACAAAGCTGATTTTTGGATTGATGCGTTGCCTGAACCACAAAAGAAAGTTTATGTTATGCAAAATCCTGACATCATGAAAGATTGGCAAGACGGCATTGGTGATAGAATGGTTAAACTTGTATTTATTGGACAAAAAATGGACAAGGAAGCAATATTCAAAGCTCTTGACGAATGTCTTGATAATTAGTTAAAAAGAAAAGAACCTTAAATAGGTTCTTTTTTGATGCTGAAAATTAATTTAATTCAATAATTTTAAATCCGGCAGAGCGAATTAGTCGATTGTAAACTGCAAGAGCAACTCCGCTGGTATTTGGACATCTTGCATAAACGATTTTTGCATCGGTTTTGTCAAGTTGTCTTAAAGCGGAGAAAAGTTTATGAGCTTGGGAAACGTCGTCATTTTCTTTGCCGTAGCTTATTGTTGGCACATCAAATAAATGTTCTTCTCCGTCAAAGCATAGAACAAATGTATTGCCAGTTTTTTGCGAATTTACATATTTTACAAACTGGTTTATTGTGCCTTTTAAAATTGTAACTTCTGCTTTTGGTGCATAATGCTTATATTTCATGCCAGGAGATAAAACCTTTTCGCCATTTGAAACACCTTCGGTTACCGCCTTTGCAACTTGAACTTCTTTGCCGAGAACTTTGGAAATCATTTCCTTTGTAATAACTCCTGGTCTAAGAATTATAGGAGTTTCGGTTAAAGTTGAAATAACGGTTGATTCGACACCTGCATTACATTCTCCGCCGTCAATAATAATCGGAATTTTGCCATTCATATCCGCAAAAACATCTTCTGCTATTGTTGGACTGGGTTTTCCTGAAATATTGGCACTTGGTGCGGAAAATGGCACTCCTGATTTTTCAATTATTTTCCTTGCTATTGGATTAGAGGGCATTCGAACTCCAACGCTGTCAAGACCAGCACAAGTTTCATTACAAATTTTATTACCTTTTGGCATGATAATAGTGAGTGGACCTGGCCAAAAATTATCGGCTAGGATTTTAGCGTCTTCTGGAATTTCACGAACAATGCCGTCTAGCATATCTATGCTTGAAATATGCACGATTAGCGGATTATCTGCAGGTCTGCCTTTGGCTTCGAATATTTTTTTGATAGCATTGGGGTTTCTGCTGTCGCCGGCTAATCCATAAACGGTTTCTGTTGGAACTGCCACAATTTCGCCTTGTTTTAAAAGGGTGCATGCAAGTTCTATTGCTTCGGTTGAGGGTTTAAGTAATTCTGTTTTCATAGTATTCTTCTTTATCATTATTTTTGAGTTTTTCATAAAATATATTAGTTTTATAAAACCACATCTTTATTTTTGCACTTAGTGTTAAAATTGTCAAGAACTAAAAATTATGTTTGACGGAATATAAAATTAGTGTTAATATTTTCGTGGGAGTGGTTATGAAACGATTTTACATTGATTTTGACGGAACTCTTTTTGATACGGATAAAATGGGAACTGCTTTGAATGATTATCTTTCAGAGAGCATGAAAAAGTTAACGAAAGAAAATTCGGCAGATATATTGTTAAAAATTATTAATTACAGAAAAGTTGATAATTTGAATTATTATCAGATTTGCGAAAAATTGGAAACTGAATATAAGCTTGCAAATGGAACTTTAAAAACTAAACTTGACGAGTTTTTGCTAGAAGATAAAAAATTTCTTTTTGAAGATAGTGTTTCGTTTTTGCAAAAATTGCAAGAGCAAGAATTTGAAGTGAATTTGTTAACGTATAGTTCAAAAAATAATAAAGATTATCAAATGAAAAAAATAATGGGTTCTGGATTATTAAATTTGACTGATAGTATTATAATTTGCACAAAGCCAAAAGGCGAGTTGTGGTTAGATTATGAAAATGGAATTTTTATTGATGATAATCCAAAACAACTTTTAAGTTTGTTTAAAGCAGGGGTGAAAAGCACTCAAATATATAGAATTATTCGAGAAGGAACTAAATATTCGAATGTAGTGTTGGAAGAATTTGAGCCTATTGAAATTAAATCGTTTAAAAATATAAAGTTATAAAAGGAATAGTTATGCAAAGAAAAAAAGTAGTGGTTTTAGGTGGTGGCACTGGCACATCAACACTTTTGAGCGGATTAAAAAGAATGCCAATAGATATAACTGCGGTTATTAGTGTTTCAGATAATGGTAGCAGTACTGGAAAACTTAGAAAAGAATTTATGATTCCAGCAGTGGGGGATATTAGAAAGGTGTTAACAAGTTTATCTCCGCTTCCTGATGATGTTAAAAATGTTATGGAACAAAGACTGGAGACAACAAGTTCACTTAATGGGCATGCTATTGGAAACTTGGTTTTAACAGCATACTTAAAAAAGACGATGTCTCTTGAACAAAGCATAAAATATATGAGTAAACTTTTGGGTGTTAGGCAAACTGTTTTGCCAATTTCAGAAGACCTGCTCACATTGGCTGGGGAAACCATTGATGGTGAAATTATTGAAGGCGAAGAACAGATTGATGAAGCAAATAAAAAATATAAAAGAATTTTTTATAAAGAAATTCCACATATAACGCCAAGTGTTTTAACAAAAATCAAGCAAGCTGATTTGATACTATTAAGCATGGGTAGTTTGTATACAAGTTTGATACCAAATCTAATTTGTCCTGAAATTGTCACTGCAATAAAAGAATCAAAAGCTAAGGTTATGTATATTTGTAATTTGGTAACGCAAGTTGGAGTTACTGACCACTTTACGGTTAGTGACCATGTGAATGTTATTGAAAACTATTTAGGGAAAGACAGTGTTGATTGTGTAATTGTTAATGACGAAAGCATAAGTGATGACTTTATAAGAAAATATAGAGAACAAGAAAACAAAGAGTTCGTTCGCACGGACGAAGAAAATTTAAAAAATATGCATTGTGAAGTTATAAAGTCAAAATTGATAACAACTGAAGATGGAACGGTTAAGCATGATACTTTGAAACTTAGTTCAATTATTTTTTCATATATGTTTAGATAATAAAAACACTTCTAATTAATCTTTTGGATTAACAAGAAGTGTTTTTGTTTTAATTAACAGAAAACTCTGAATTTATTAAACTTATAAGGATTGCTTGATTTGGCATAATAAATATAATTGCTTGTAGTAAATTCTCCAGTATGAATAC
This sequence comes from uncultured Lachnospiraceae bacterium, assembly GCA_964646345.1. GTDB lineage: Bacteria > Bacillota > Clostridia > Christensenellales > UBA1242 > RGIG1681. The sequence continues at coordinate 23,791 of CAZYDU010000006.1, read as the reverse complement.
CGGATTGGTCCATGTAAGTTACGCTTCTATCACGAGCATATAAGAATATTGCAACGTGTCTGTTTTTAGAAGAACCACTACCGGTTAATGTGTCATATAACATTGCTCCACCTTTAAGGCTTGAAAGTTTTGTGATGTAAGCACCATTTCCGTAGCCACCTTGATAGCCATACATTTGATTTAAACCTTCAACACCAGCTGGATTGCTAGTATTTAATGTGTAACATGCGATTGAGTAAGTTAATCTAGCAAAACCGAAACAATCGGTGTATATTTTTTGTTTTTTATTGATTAAATCAATACAGTTTTTAAGGTTGTAAAATTGAGCATGTGCGGTGTTACCGCTATTTTTGTATGTAATGCTGTAATAGTGGTAGTCAAGCTCATAGGTAATCACGCCTTGTTGTAAGATTTGTAAACCGATTTTAATTATCATTTTTGATTTTAAATCATCATCGCTAAGTGATTGCATTGCAGTTTCATAAGCTGTTAAATATTTTCCTGAAAGTGTGATATTTAAAGCTGAAGGAACTGAACTTTGATTTGTTAGAGAAGTTTCTTTAGTTTTATTGCCTTGAGTTTGTTCTTCTTGCATTTGGTCGTAAGATTTTGTGCTATAAATGTCGAGAAAAACTGGAGATTCAACAGCACCTGTTAAAAACAAGCCAACAACAATGGCAATTCCGATAATGATTATTCCGAATGTTCTGAATAATATCTTATAGAATTTTCCCATACCACACCTCCTTATTTTTGTAATAAAATTATAACATATTTTGTTTGTTTTGTCAATACCTAATATCATATTTAAAGTCCGTCAAATTCGGTATTTAGAAAAATTATAAAACTTTAATGCAATATATAAAATATTGTGAAATGTTACAAATTTTTTAGTTGGTAACGACAATGAAAAAATGATTTAAGATGTTTAACAAATTTTTTTCTTTATGTTAAAATGGGGGGTATTATTTATTCGGGGAGATATTATGGTTACGGAAAAATTCTATGTAGGATACAGTGAGATTAATAAAGATTTTAAACTTTCAAACATTGCGTTACTAAACTATTTTCAAGATATTACTACTATTCATGGAAATAGTGTTGGAGATAGTTTAAAAACAACAGATTATGGCTGGTTTTTAACGGCTTATAAAGTAAAAATTGTAAAACGTCCTGAGTATGAAAACTGGTTTAATCTTACAACTTGGAGCAGGGGTATAAAAGGTTTTTTAGCTTCAAGAGAGTTTGAAATTAAAGATGATAGCGGGAATTTAGAGGTTTCGGCAATATCGAATTGGATTAGGATTAATAAAAATACGCAAAAAATCGAAAGAGTGTCAGACGAGATGGCGGAAGCTTATAAAAGTGAAGACCAAACTAATTTTAGTTCTATGTGGCTTGAGAAATTAAAGGAGTGCGAAAAAGTTGATTTTGAAGTAGAATTTCAGGCTGATAGAAACTTTATTGATGTGCATAATCATGTAAATAATGTTGCTTATTTAAAAATAGCTAATTTAGTGCTTCCAAAAGAAGTTTTTGATAGTCTTGAGCCAATGGAATTTGAGATAATGTATAGAAATGCGATAAAACTTGACGAGAAATGTTTTTGTTTGTTTACTGAAACTGATGAATTTTATAACATTACAATAAAAAATTCAGAAAGGACAGACCTAAAAGCAATAATAAGATATTACAAGTAAATTTGCTTGTAAATTTAAACATTGTATTTGATGAATATAAGTTTTGAAATAATAACCTTGACGTGCTTTACATTTTGTGGTATTATTAAGATAATAAAAGGTGTGGGGGATATTATGGAAAAAGATATTGGTTTTGTAAGAAAGGCTGCTGAAGCGTCTAATGAATTTGAACTTAACAATTCAGATTTGAAAAGACAATACATTGTCAGCAATATTATTTTATATAATACAATCGGTAGCATGATAAATGGGAATGCAGGAACATTTGGAACTGGATATCCATTTTACGCTTTAAACAAAGATTTGACAGGTGCTTTGCCAATCATTGACGAACAACTTCGTTTTAATAATGAGTTGATTGAGAATTCTTATAAATCTAAGTTTGAAAAGTGGAGATGTGCAAGGTGTTTGGAAGATAATTATCTAACAATGCCTGACTTAAAGCAAATTTGTAAAACTTGTCCAGGTATGGATAAGGCATTAAAACCACGTGAAATAATGAAAAGGCTTCCAGACCTTGATATGTGGTTGGTTTGCAGTGATTCAGATATTTTAAAAGTTGCAAATAACTTGAAAGATGCATTATATAAAAATGGTTTTAAAACTTCAGATGTTGACCCTATTGCAACGATTTATGATATGCAAGAAATTGTTACGGCTTTAAAAGAAGAAAAAATGCCTAAAAAGAAATTGCCAATAGATACTCATGTTATTGATAATGTTACTCTTTATACCTTGATTTGTGCAATTCCTGACACTTTGGACCATTGTTTTAGACATGATAAAATTCCATATTTGCCAATTCACCCATATTCACTTAGAAAAGATTGGCAGAAAGATGATGCTGCTTATAACTTTGTGCATGATTATTTGTATAGCTTTACTGAGTTTAATTTTGACCCTAAAATTCAAGATGCATTAAATGAAACTAGAACATATATTGCAAAAAAATATTCATTAGATACACTTTATAAATTTATGCTTGAAACTGGTTCTAAGTTTGTTGTTAACAGACAAAAAGCACCAGGTCTTAGAGAACAATTTGATAAAAGGATAGAATCATGGAGAGAAATGTAGATTTACATATTCATTCAAGTTTTTCAGACGGTTTTTATACACCTGAACAAATTTTGAAAATGGCGAGTAAAAATGGCGTGAAAAAAATGTCAATCACTGACCACGATACAATTTCGGCTTATAGTGAAAATACAGTAAAATTGGCAAAAGAACTTAATATTGAATTAATAAAAGGTGTTGAAATTTCAACTAATTATGAAAACTTTGGTGTTCATATTTTGGGTTATGGTTTTGATATTGAAAATGAAGAACTGAAAAGGTCTTTAGAGTTATTGAATGCTTCAAGACTGAACTATTTTGCAGAAGTCTCTTTGGTTTTGGAAAGTCTTGGATTTGTAGTTAATGTTGATGAAATTTCAAAAGCTCACGTTGTTACAAAATCTCATATTGCAAAGGATATCGTTTCAAATCCAAAGAACAAGGAATTGTTTGAAAAATTATATGGTTATATTCCTGGGAAAGGCGAATTTATTGAAACAATGATGAACGAAGGGTGTCCAGCGTTTATGCAAAAGTTTGCGTTAACTCCAGCTCAAGCAAGTGAGATAATCCATAATGCAGGCGGAAAAGTGGTGCTAGCACACCCAATGGCATATATTTACGAAGATGGTGTTAGCAAAGAAACATTAATGAATTTATTGGACGAAATTAACGCTGATGGTGTGGAGGCCGATTATTTGTATGTTGATAGGAATAATGTTTTGCACGACGATAGAAAAGAGTGGAATGAAGTTGCAAAATTAAAAAATCTTATTGTGACAGTGGGTTCGGATTTTCACAATTTTAATGAACCACGTCCAGAAATTGGATTTGTTAATAAAAAAGAAATGATGTAAAAAATATACTTTGCCAAGCAATAAAAACGATATAAATTATTAAGATAATAAAATATCTTTAGATAAAATTTAAGAAATTTGTAAAATAGTGTTGACAAAAATTCAAATTTATATTATATTAATATCGTTATTTATGTGGCAAATATATGGCGGCATAGCTCAGTTGGCTAGAGCGATCGGTTCATACCCGGCAGGTCATAAGTTCAAATCTTATTGCCGCTACCAAATTTGGCCCCATCGTCAAGCGGTTAAGACATCACCCTTTCACGGTGAAGTCAGCAGTTCGAATCTGCTTGGGGTCACCAATTAAAAAAACAAGTTTCGAAAGGAACTTGTTTTTTTTAGTGTCATGAAAACAAAAAGCAGGAATGTGCTAATCATTCCTGCTTGTGTTTTAATTTTCGCCTTTTTCTTTTTTATCTTCATGTTTGTGTTTTGTTTTGTTATTGTGTTTAACTCTACGTTTGTTTTTATCAATAAAGCCAGTGTCGCCAAAATAATATTTATTAATTTGATTTGTGCTAGACTCAGCAATCATTGCTAGAGCTTTGTTTGTTTTTCCAACAACGGTCATAGCTTTTCTATCTGCTCTGTCAATAATAAAATTAAGTGGTTTGCAAATAGTTAAAAGGACATTGCCACGTGCATCGTAAATAGCACAACCTTGTTCAGAAATCATGCAATCTTGAGCAACTCTTCCTAAAACTTGACTTAATGGAATTTCAACAGAAATACCTTTTTCTTCATTTCTTGCAATGACTACAATTTCATCTTCATAGCCTTCAGTAGGGGAACAATATCTGAATTTTGTGATTTTACCCTTAAGTGTATCGCCAATATGTTTTTCGCAGTAAATAACACTTGAAATATCATCGAAATCTTTTTCAGCTTGGTCAACATCTAATTGTCTTTGGTTTAATATTTCAACAATGTTTAAAATATCGTCTTTTGAAATAGGTTTTGTGCCATGCATGTCAGCTAGTAAATTGTAATGCACGACATAATCAGCAAGTCTACGAATAGGTGATGTTGTGTGGGAGTAATTTAGAGATTGAAGTGCATAGTGCGAAACAGGGTCACTATATATATCAAGATTTTGGATTTTTTTGTCAGAAAATAGTTTATTGCTATAAATAGCACGTGATTGCATTTTGATTAAGAAATCATTGATAACATCTTCGTTTACAGAACCTTTAACGTAGTTTAGAAGTTCAATCGTGCTTTGAGCTGATAAATCATCGCTCATAGGAATTCCGAGTATTTCAAAAAATTCGTTAGCACGGTCGATTTTTCTTGGTGCTGGTGCTTCATGAATACGGAAAATAGTGTCTAATTTTTTATCTTTTGCGGTTTTTGCTGTTGCTTCGTTTGCGGTAATCATGAAGGCTTCAATAACTTCGTGATACATCAAATGTGGAGCAACTTTAATGTCTACGATATCTTTCATATCTTTGTCGAACTCGATGTTGCGTTCACGATTAGCTGTAAATCTAATCATTTTTCTTTGATTAAATCCGGTTTTGATTGTTTCAGCTGAATAATAGTTCATTAAAACTTGTTCTTCTTCTGAAAGTTCTTGACCAATGGCAAGTTTTGTGTGTAAATCATCTTTTGAAATTGTGGGCATAAGTCTATCAGTTATTTCTTGAGCTTCTTCATAGCTGTATTTTCTTCTGCTTTGAATGATAGCATCATAAATTTCACTTTCTTTTGCTTTTCCAGTAGATTTGTCAAGAGTTGTTTTTACAACAAGAGCAAGTCTATCTTCGTGTGGATTGAGTGAACAAATGCCGGTTGAAAGGGCAGTTGGTAAAATATTGTAAGCTTTGTTTGGTGCATAAATTGTGAAAGCACCATTCATATATCGTTGACCTATTTGACTATTTAGGTCAACATATTTTGAAACGTTTGCAACGGCTGTATAACAAACAATATCACCATCTTCGTTGATTGTTGAGTAAATAGCATCGTCCATATCTTTGCAAGTTGCAGGGTCAACGGTTGCAAATGGAATGTTCCTTAAATCCACAGTTTTGCCACGTTTTTCAAACATTGCATCGTCTTCTGAGATTAAATCAAGTTTTGTTACATCAACATTTGAAGGAATTTTTTTGATTTCTTCAACTAATTCTGGGTCACTCCAACTCATAATTCCGCCATAGTTTTCAGCAATGGCATCATATTCATGAATAGGATTTCCGGCATCGCCCTTAACTTCGATAATTGTCCCACCAAGTATTGGATTTTCTAATGAATCAAGCTCGATAACACAAATTTTATCTTGGAAATTTGCAATTTCTTGCTTATCATTATTAATTGGAATATGTCTTAATGGTATGTTTTTGCGATTTGGGATAAAAACTAAATCATCATAGCCAACTTTAACAACACGGCCAAGCAATCTGTTGTCTTTTTCAATATAAGATTCAGGACGTAAAGGTTTTTCATGTTTTGTTTTTTCTAAAACATATTCATTATTGTTTTGTGGTTGAGTTTTAGTTTTTTTTGATTCAAGGACAATTTCCTTGCCATGTCCAAGAACAGTTACGCTAGGTTTTTTGTCATGGAACTCAACAATAACGTCAAGTGGTTCTCCAAGACCGAAGCCAGCTGCAACACTTTTGTCAACAGGTAAATGTTTTCTTGAAACATTGGTTGTAACAAAGTAACCATTTCCGTCTTTTTGAAGTGTGCATGTTTTTATTATGCTAGGATTAAGTTTAACGAACTCTCCGTCCATTTCGATTGAACCTAGAGCAATTAAACTCTCTAAAATTGAAGAAAATTTTGCTTTTGAAGAAAATTTCCCACTATTAATTAACTCTTTTTTTAGAGTATTGCGGTGGATACTCCCACCTTTTTGATTTTTGTACAAGTAACGATAGATTAGCGAAATGTCTTTTATTCTTTCGTTTTCCAATTCCATATTCTCCCCTTTGTTAATTTAATAGTACCACACAAATTCTACTTTTTCAATACCAAAATCAAATAAAGTTTATAAAAATTTTATAAAATGATTTTCTTAAAAAAAATTTTAAAAAAATATTGAAATTAATATATTGTTATGTTATAATTTTATTACAATGTAAGATGTGGGGAAAAGGGGGATTGTTACATGAACTTTAAAACAGAGTTAGTTCCATGGATTGATGAAGTTAAAAGTTATTTAAATGACAGCTCGAAAAAAACAGGTGAACTTAAAAAAGTTTTAAGAAAGGCAGACATTTCAAATTTGGATTATGCATCGCAAGTGAAACTTTCTAAGATGTTTGACCCTGCGTGCGAAGTTACTGAAGAAGTTTTCAGACGTCAAATTGACTTGTATTTTTCATTGCTTGAAAGCAAAACCGCTCCAATCAAATTGCCAGTTTTTTCAAGCTATATTGATTGGATTTATAGTCAAGATATCAATAGAATAACTGATGTTACTTTTGATATTATTGCTTCCAGACTTTTAAAAACATCAGCAACTGAATTATCTGAACCAATCACTTCATTTATGTCAAGACTCCCTTATGAGTTTGAAAGAAATATTGATACAATGACAAATTCAAGGCTCAATACCTTGGTTGGTATTTTAAAAGAAACGGGCAATTCCTTTGACAAAATGCCATCACAATGCAGAGACTTTATACAAAGAATGTATCTTGCCTGTGCTGTTAAAACTGAAATTTCAGATAAAAATAAAACAAGATTCCGTGGTTTATTTAGAGTTGAACCAAGGGGATATTATAGTGTGTTTAACAAAGCTTATGCAGGTGTTTCAGTATATGACACATGGATTGATGAGCCTGCTAAGAAAATAACATATGAGCGTATGATTGATTATGCAAACTATCAAAGTGCAGTTCTAGATATGATTAGAAAAAAACAGCCATTGCATTATTTAACTTTTCAGTCATGTGCAAAGCAATTAAAATTGCCATGCTTTCCAAATTCTAAACATGTTTCGCAAGCAAACTATGAAAAGTTTTATTTGGGAGAGTCAAGGGAATACAAAACCTATGCAAAAAAACTTGCTCACTTGTTTACTGAATTAGTGAGAGATGAAGTTAAAGATATTGAAGCAAATTATTATGGAAAGGTTGTTCCAGCATCAAGGATAAGCAAATTTGCTGTTACAAATGATATGAAAACTAGTATAAAAGATTTTGAAAATCAAGTTGTAAATGATGCGTTCTTAAATAAATATGCAAATTTTCTGATTGATTTAACACATCTTGACGAATTAGCAGGACAATCTAATAAAGATATTTATAAACCAGAAGTCAAGGTAACAACTATAATAAATGAGCCAAAACAAGTAGCAAAAACGGATTTAGTTACTAAGCAAGACTTAGTTGAGATTGAAGACCGTCCTGATGGTTCTTTGAATATGCAACAAGTTAATTATCTTCCATATATCAATCCAGATTTGCAATTAAGAATTTTAAATAATTGTTGCACTGAAGATGATTTGCAAGACCTTTATGCAATATATAATGAACTTGTTTCAAAAGACCAACGTGATTTGAATTTAGAAAACGCTTTGTTTGATTTAGAATTAAAACTTAGAGAGCAAGATGAAGAAGCTCCATCTTCAAATTAAAAACAAAAATAAGCCTTTGAAAATCAAAGACTTATTTTTTATTTGTAATTAGTTATTTTGGTATTTTATTTTTTACGATTATCAATGCAACCGCAGAAACACCTATCAAAGCAACAGAAACTATAATTATTATGATTATTAGTGTTTTGTTGCTATTTTTTGTTGTACTTGGAGTAATGTCGGGAAGTGAAGGTGTGTTTGGTTTGGAATCAGTTGAAGTTTCATACTTTTCGTTTTGGATAAACTCACGAGTTAAAGATGTTAAATGGCTAACTTGTTCTCGATTAGCGACAGAATCTGCCACAAAAGAGACGATTAATTCGTTATCGCTTTCAAGTTCATCAAATGTTAGTGTTAACATGTTATTTTCGATTGTTTTGAGCTTTTTGTTAACCAAAACATAGTCAATTCTATAACCTGATTTTGGAGCGATTGTGTAGGTTATTGTTTGTCCACTTGAAAGAGAAGAAAGGGATTTTTCAAGACCTGCACTTGAGCTGTTTGTTATATTTGCACTAACACTGCCTTCGCCTGCGATTGTTTTAGAATAAATAGTTTTGTTTGTTTTTGGTGCATCTGTTGCAACAACCATGAACGGACTGAAACTATCAATAGTAACAACAATTCCGTATTCGGTTACTACGCAATCAATTTCTTGAGTTTGTGTTGGGTCAATGTCTCCATTTATATCTTTAACAAAATGATAAACTTTAAATGTTACACCAGCATCTTTAGCAGAATAACCTTCAGGGAAACCAAAAGCAACTTTAACATAAGAACCGCTTGGAATTTGTGTTACTCCGCCACAAATGTGCAAGTCAATTTCATAGGTTGAACTTGAAAGAATTGAATTATCATTTAATTTATCTTCAACATCTTCTTTCATATCTTGTGCTAGGTCTTCGTTTGGTTTTTTAGCAACCAAAACAAGTTGACTTCTTTGATTTTCTGCAACTTGCTCGCCGTTTAGTGTGAATCCGGTCATTGATAAGTCTTGATTATCAATAAGAGTAGGAGAAGCATATGCATTTACATAATATCTTCCATCATTATAAATTTTAGAGCAAACAGTCCAAGGTCTAGCAAAAACTAAGCTTGCAGGCTGAACTGAATAGTCATCAACAGTAGTGATATTTTCAGGCATGAATGAGTAGGCGAGATTATCGTGTTCATACATTTTGCTTGGAGTTAATGTGAATTTTATTTTATTGTTTTCAACTTTAACATTTTTTACATCTACAAACACTGAAAGATTTGTTGATTTTGTGCTATATACAATTATGTTTGCAGTTTTGCCATTTGTTACTTTTAAGTTCTTGCTATAGGTTAATGTTACTTCGTAAGTATTGTCCGCATCATGAACACTTGTTGAGCTTGGAGAAGATTCTAGAAGCGTTGCAGAATTTGCCACTGTTGGGTTGAAAATATCATTGTAAATAACATCACTTCTTGCAATAATTTTGCTTTCATCAAGTGATTCATAAATATTAGTTTGATTTGGTGCTTGAGTTGTGACCAAAAATTGAGTGCTGAATACATTTTGATTTATTGGCAAAACGTTGCTTGAACCTGCATATGCATATAAAGCATAAGCCTTACCCCAGCCGGCATAGGAATTGTCATCATCAAATATTTCGTGGCGAACAATTAGATATAGTGGTGTTTCAAGTTCTTTCATTGCATTTGCTGATGTATAGTTTCTGTATTGATATTCAATATATTGATAAGGGGTTCCGGATTGCTCATATGTAACTATGGTTGTGATTTCTTCAGTGCCATAATTGAAAGTTGCTAGGTTTGGATAATTTACTTCATAGCCACTATTTGAGATAAATCCGTCTTCTATGTGGTTGCCTGCATCTTCTTTTCCGAGAAGTAAATAGTAGCCATCGGCATCTTCATTATCATTGAATGTCACGTCAACTAAATACCATTTATTATCTAATTGTATATAGTTCCAAGCATGTGGTTCAAGACTGTCTGAATCACTTTGTGTGTAGCCAATGACTTCAACACAAGGGATATTTTTCTTGTCCATAATCACTTTAAAGGCTTTTGCATAGCCTTCACAAACAGCTTTATTGACACATAATGCACCATAAGCACTTCTAATGCTAGAACTATCAAAAGTGTAAGTGATGTTATCGCATAATGCTTGATTTACAGTTTCAATAATAGATTTGTAATCAGTTAAGCTAGAAATATTATTTAAAATTGTTTCAACTGCGGTATCAAAGTTTGAAATGGCTGTTTCAACTTCGGTTTGGCTTGTGAATCCATTAGCAAAATAGTTATCATCTCTGCCGGAGTCGATGACTGCGAAATATTCTGAGTTTCTTGACGAAAAACTTAGTGTAACTTTGTCGAAATCAACATAAAATAATTGTGGATTGTCTAGCATGAATGCATCTCTAGCTTCGGCAAAATCTCTAAATAATTGGCTGTTACCATTTTGGAAATCTTTAATTTCAGATTTTGTCACGATATTGTTTGCTACAAGGTCATATCTGCCGTTACCGGTTTTGAAATAACTTTCTTCCATTTCGCTTAGAGCGAGATAAAATAGTTTTGCTTTTTTGCTAAGATTATTATAGTAATAATCTTTTGTGGTGGCGGTGTATTGTTTAGTGTTTGTTGCCTTTGTGTTATTTAGGTTAATGGTTGGGAGAATCCCAAATATTAAGCCTATAGAAAAACAAAAGCTGATAATAAAAGCAAAAAACTTGTTTATTTTCTTCATAAAATATCTCCTTTCTACGTTAATCATTATATAGAAAAAATATATTTTCAGTCAATAAAAATAATTATATACTTCATGTTGAAAATAGACAAAATTATGTTTGACAGCATAGAAAGCTATCACACATAATTGTTAAAATAGTATTGATTTAAAACAAAATATCATGTATAATTAGATTAGGGGGGAGATGATTTATGCCAAACAAGTTAAGTTTTAAGGGGAATAATGTTATTGATGCCCATGGTGGCATTGTTAGAACAATGGATTCGGAAAATGGAAAAGATTATGCTGTTATTGCTAGGTGTGGACATTGCGGGAAAGGATATTATATTCCAATAATGTTCACGGCAAATGCTGAAGATGAAAAAACAGCCATTAAAAATATTTTAATGACACCAAGAATTAAAAGAGATGCTAAGATGGCGGCAATCTGTTCGTTTGAAATTTCTCGAGAAGAAAGATATTTTATTGAGTCAATAAATGACCATGACCCATATCTTCGTGGATATGCACTAGCTGGTGATGCAATGATGAATATCAGAAGATTACCACTAGAAACCACGTTAGATGGTGTTTCAAGGAAAAGAGATGCTATTGTAGAAAATTTTCTAGATATTAACACAAGAGACGATATTCCAGATTATTATGTTTTAGAAAGATTACTTGCACCATACTATCAAGGAAATAACTTAATTATTCCTAAAAAATTAAATAAAGACGAAGTGCTCCATGAACATTTTAGGCAAAAAACTATTCAGTACGGAATAAAAAAGTTGGATTCATTTTTTCCTGCATTATATTATCAGAGATATGGAAAGGATAATGATTTGGGTATTGTTTTCCATGATGAAGATGGAACTATATCTTTTCAGTCTCCAAAAGGTTTTGTTAGACTTGAAGTTCAAGAAGGTGTTTTGAGTAAATTAAGAGAAACTCTAAAAAATAAAGAAACTGCGGTTGAAAAACAAGAGTACTTTTCTGGAAAGAAAATAAAATATAGTTCACAAATTGATAAATTTAATAGAAGAATGGAAAAACATAATCAAATTTCAGCAACCACTGGTTTTCAGCCTGGAGAAGAATAAAAACAAAAAACACGGAAATTAATCCGTGTTTTTTATAATGAATTTATTTTGTTAGTCTTGCACCACAAGAAGGGCATTTCGTTGTGTTTGCTTCCAACTTTGAACCACAATATCTGCAGAATTTATTTGTTTTTGACTTAACTTCGTTTGCTTCGGCTGTTGCTTTTTCGGCTTCAGCTTTTTTCTTTTGGAAAAGTATTTCTTCATCTTGAGCAATGAGTTTGTAGTATTTTTTAACTCGTAACACGTAAAGTGTAACAAATAATGCAAGAATAATTGTTTCAATAACAAGTGCAGTTATCACGCCTTTTTTGCTTGATTTGTTATTGCTTAAAACTGATTTGTAGTAAAGATATTCTTCACACTTATCAAGTTCGTAATTTAGGTTGATAGAGTAATGTTCGCCATTTTTATCATAGTAGGCGATTTCGATTCTGCCATTTGATGGGATTTGACTTGATGAGAATTGCGTGTAGGTTGTGCCGGTGCGTGTTTCACCATTTTTATCTGTGTACTCATAGACAATAAAGTAATATACAACATTATTTCTTGTGAAATCTTCATAACAAGCAGGAGCTGAGGGATTGCTGTTATAGTAAGTTCTTTTTAGTGTTGAAAACTCGGCTGTTGTTTTGTAGTAATCATTTTTTCCGTATGAGTAGTCGGTTGATGTTACTGTGTCAATCATTGGTTTATAGTAGTCTTTATAGTCAGACTCCATTGTTGCAATCGTTGCATTATAAAGTTTGATATTGCTATTTGCTGAAGCAAGCATAAAAAATGTGCAAAGCATGAAAAAAGCAATAAAAATTGATAAAATTAGAAAAGCGGTTGGTTTTGTTCGCCTTGGCATAGAGTTATATTCTTCGTCAGTAGGACGAACACCATATGTTGTTTCAAAACGCTCACGTCTCCTGTTGGCAATAGATGCACCAATCATTCCGCCAATCATTCCGCTTACAAATGAATTTGAATGATGTGGACCATGTGGGCCACCACCGCCACGAGAACCTCCAAAACCACCGCCGTGGCTTCCGCCACCGCTTCTTCCACTATGAGATGGACCAACAGGCATAATAGTATTCCCCCTTAATTAAATATAAACTAAGTATAGCATAATATTTTATGATAATCTACAAAATTTTGAGACATTCTGATTATTTTTACAAAAAGCTTTCAACCATACTAATCATTAAAAAGACGACTAGTGGCAAGCAGTTTTTATAGGTTAATTTTATGGTTTTTTCTGATGCTTGATAGTAATAATAAGCTAAAATTCCAAGCATAAGTAAGCCAACAAAACCCATACGATATAAAAGATGAATGTATAAGTTGTGCGGACCGATATCTACAATTCTTTCGCTAAAGAAACCGACACCAATTAACATGTTTTTTATTGAAGACCTTGTTTTGTTTATGTACATCGTCCAAAGGTCATACCTTCCAGTTGTTAAAACATTTAGGGATAGTTTATTGCTTGTTTCTATGAAAAATCTTTCAAATATTGTATCAATTTTTGAGTGCATGATTAGACTAATTAAGCCTAATATAAGAATTGCTGGTATAATAAAATTAAAGGATTTGAGTTTGTATTTAGCAATTAACATAATAAATAAATACATAACTATGATTATGCAAACGATAAGGAAACATTTTGATAATGTTAAAAGCCCAACAGCGATTGTAACAATACTAAATATGATATTTTTAAATATATTACCTTTGCCGTTAACAATTCTTGAAACAAAGATTGACAAAGCAAATGAACAATAAATTGAAAGTGAATTTTCGTTGCCTGTTAATAATTTTAAACGTTTCAGGTCGCCATTGATGTCAAACAGTTGAATAATTCTGCCGTCAAAGAGCATTGTTAATAAAGAAATTCCGATTGTTGCTAATATTCCACAAACAATAAAGTCTGCACATTTGCTAGGTTTAAATCTATCACGATAAGTGAAAAGTAGATAAATCAAAAACAAAGCTACAATTAAAGATGCCCCTTGATAAATTCCAAGCTCATCAATTTTGGTAAAGTGTATTGAACCTAGCAAACAAATCACACATGTTAAAATAAATGGAACTGGATAGAATTTTTCTTTTTTTCTAATTAACCCAATTATATATTTGATAATTATTAAGGCAGAAGCAACAAATGTGCAAATTACGGAAAAATTTCCAAGTGAAGAAAACATTTGAAAAAATAACATGTAGTATATTAATTCTGCAAAATCGCTAAGCAAAAGCAATATTATTGCAAGGATTGTTGCGATAATCCAAAATGCATGAAAAAAACATGCCAAAAATTGCATGATGCAAATTATTGGCAAAAAAATGAAGGTTTTATATTTTTTCATAAAGTCAAATGCTTTCTTTATTTCCATGATATCCATTTTATGATAAACTAAAAGTGTCGATTTGTCAATGATTAATGTTTTTTTTAGCTTTTCAATGGTTGATTTTTATTTTATATTGGTTTATAATGATTTACGGAGAGCGTTATGAAAACAAAAGAATTATATAAACAACTTGGTATTAAGTATTCGTTTTATACAATATTTTTTAAAAGATTTTTAGACATAATTTTATCGCTTTTAGCAATAGTTATTTTGTCACCATTTTTAATTTTATTTGCATTGTTAACTTTGATATTCAATGGTTATCCAATTTTTTATAAACAGGCAAGACCAGGAAAAAATCACAAGGTATTTTATATTTACAAGTTCAGGTCAATGAATAATAAAAAAGATAAAAACGGAAATCTTCTTCCTGATAGTCAAAGAATCACAGCTTGGGGAAAAATTATTCGTAAACTTTCTATTGATGAACTTCCACAGTTTTTTAATATCTTAAAAGGCGATATGAGTTTTATCGGAAATCGTCCAAAACTTGTTAAAGATGTGATTTTCTATGAAAAAGAAGTTTTTGACCAATATGTATTACGTCCAGGCATCACTGGTTATGCCGCAGCTTATGGTAGAAATAGAAATACTTGGGAAGCAACTTTTGAGAAAGATAAGTTTTATAATCAAAATGTTAGCTTATGGCTTGATATAAAAATCATTTTCAAAACTATTGGAACTGTGTTTACAAACAAGGGCGAGTCTCATGCTAACACTGAAGAAGACAAGAGAAACGAAAAAGAGAAAGAACAAGAATATTATTATGCAGATTATTTGCTTAGAATACAAAAAATAACACAACAACAATATGACAAGGGTTTGGAATTATCTAAACAGATTATCGCAGAAAAAAAGAATATGGAATATTATCCAGAGCTATTAAATGCGGAATTATTTGATGAAAAATATGTAATTAATAAACAAAATGATGAAAAAGAGTTAGTTCAGGAAACACAAAAAGAGACTAAGAAAACGTCATCGAAAAAAACGCAAAAAACTTCAAAAAATGCTGAAAAAAACTCAAAATAAAAAAATAAAAAATAAATCAAAAACAGGGTGCGGAGATTTAGTCTCCGCATCTTTATGTTAAAATAAACCATTTTTTAATAAAAATGTAACTAATTTGCGATTTTTAACATAAAATGTTTAAGAAAATTAGGTGTATTATGAAAATAAAAACTAAAAACATTCAAGAAAATAAACAAGAAGCACTTGTAAAAGAGAATGAAAGGATTGCAATGAAGGTATCATTTACAAGCCTTATTTGCAATAGTATGCTATCTATATTTAAACTTATTGCTGGGCTTGTTGGGTTAAGTTATGCAATGATTGCAGATGCAATTCATTCTTTTTCTGATGTGTTTACAACGGTTATTGTTATTATTGGTGTTAAGATTTCTTCTAAAAAGGCAGACAAAGAACACCCTTATGGGCATGATAGGTTTGAAAGCGTTGCAACACTTTTGCTTGCAATTATGCTTTTTGTGGTTGGTGTCTTTATTGGTTATAGTGCTATTGAGAAACTTGTTACAGGGTCTTATGCTGAAGCTGAACTTCCAAAAACCATTGCTTTAATTGCGGCAATTCTTTCGATTGTAATGCAGTATGTGATGTTCATTATAACAAAGATTGCTTCAAACAAAACAAAATCAGGGGCATTGAAGGCAGATGCATTCCATCATTTGTCAGATTCACTTTCATCTATTGGAAGTTTTATTGGTATTTTGGGGGCAATGCTTGGTGTTAGAGTTTTGGATATTATTGCAGGTTTCGTTATTTGTATATTGATATTAAAGGTTGCTATTGATATATTTATTGATGCTGTTAACAAATTAATTGATAAATCAGCTAATGAAGAAATGCAAACAAAGATAAAAAATATTGCTCAAAGTGTTGATGGGGTAATAAAAATTGATAGGCTTCGTACAAGGCAGTTTGGAAATAGTATGATTTATGTGGATTTGGAAATTTCTTGCGACCCAGAACTAAAGTTAAAGCAAGCACACAAAATTGCACAAAGTGTGCATGATAAAATGGAATCGGAATTAACAGAAGTTAAGCATTGTTTGGTTCATATAAACCCATTTGATGCAGAGCTTGAAAATGATTACGATTCAGGAAAACTTGAAAGAAAGGTGTAAGTTTTACATCTTTTTTTATTTGCCAAAAATGTAATTTATAGTTAGAATAAAACCATAAGGGGGATACTTTATTAATGACGGTAAAACAAAGAGTTTATTTTGTGATTGATATGAAGTCGTTTTTTGCATCGGTTGAATGTGCTGAACGTGGGCTTGATGCGATGACGACTGATTTGGTTGTGGCTGACGAAGAACGAACTGATAAAACTATTTGTTTGGCTGTTTCTCCGTCACTAAAAGCGAAAGGTATAAAAAATCGTTGTAGGCTTTATGAAATACCAAAAAACATGGATTTTATTATAGCAAAACCAAGAATGAAAAAATATATTGAGTATGCCAGTGAAATTTATGCTATTTACTTAAAATATATTGATAAAAGTGATATTCATGTTTACTCGATAGACGAATGTATTATTGATGTTACGGATTACTTGAAACTTTATAAAATGAAGGCAAAAGATTTTGCAAAAAAACTCATGACGGAAATTTTGGATAATTTAGGTATTCCATCAACCACTGGTATTGGTTCAAATATGTATTTAGCGAAAATAGCTTTGGATATTACAGCAAAGCATAGCAAAGATAGAATTGGTTGGCTCACTGAAGAAAAATTTATTCAGACTCTTTGGCATCATAAACCAATCACTGATTTTTGGGGGATTTCCGTTGGAACGAGAGACAGGCTTAGCAAGTTTGGAATCCATGATATGGCTGGAATTGCCAGAGCTAGTGAAGATATTTTATATGATGAATTTGGCGTTAATGCCGAGCTTTTGATAGACCATGCGTGGGGCAGAGAAACTTGCTTAATGTGCGATATAAAAAATTACAAATCCAAATCTAAATCAATTTCTAATTCACAAATTTTGCCATGTAATTATTCGTATAGCGATGGCAAATTAGTTCTCAAAGAAATGATACAGGAAGGGTGTTATAGACTTTCAGATGAGCATTTTTCTACTAATTTATTGCATATTTATTTGTCTTTTGGCGATGAGTTTAAGGTTGGTGCGAAAGGTACAATGAGAATGAGTGAAACTACAAATCTTTACTCAATTATTGGAAAATATGCTGATGATTTGTATGATAAAATCTATAAAGATAGAAATAAAATGGTGCGAAAAATTGGTTATGATTTCGGAGATTTGGTTAGCGAGAATGCCGAACAATATGATTTATTTACGGATATAGAAAAGGTTGAAAAAGAAAAAAAATTAGTTTTTAGTGTTTTGGGTATAAAAGAAAAATATGGCAAAAATGCGGTATTAAAAGGCTTGGATTTAAAAGAAAATGCAACTCAAAAAGAACGTAATCAAATGGTTGGGGGTCATAATGGTTAGAGAAAAAATGTCAAGGCTAGATAGAGCAAAACAATTCGCTCCTTTTGATGCATTAAAAGGTTTGCAAGAAGCAATAAAAATAAAAGAGTATGAGCATGATAGAATTGTTAGGGGAGAACAAAGTGAAGATGAAATCAAGGAGATTTCGAATGTTTTCAGTTCTTTAGAAAAAAATGACAATGTTGAAATTGAGTTTTTTAGAGATGGGCATATTGTTAATTTGACAGGTGTGGCAAAACTTGATGTTTATGCTCAAAGGATTTATGTTGGAGCTTTTGAAATTCAGTTTGACGAAATAAAGAGAATCAAAATTGTGAAGTAGAGAAAATTGTATTTTATGGTTATTATGTTGTGTTTAGGAGATGGGGGATTTCTCCATTCCGCTAATGCTCCAGTCGAAATGACACGGAAAAAGAGTGTGTCATCTCGACCAAAGGAGTGAAACGACTGCGTGGAGAGCTCTCCATGAACTATCCGTGTGAAAACATTACGTCTTCGAGATAGGGGATTTCTCGACTGCACTGCGTTCCGCTCGAAATGACACAGAAGAAGAAAAGTCGAAATGGAACAAGAAAAAATAAATTACAAAAAAGTCACTATGAAGAAATTTTAAGTGACTTTTTTGTTGAATTTAAATTGTTTAATTAAAACTGCCGGTGATTGTTAAAATTGTAGAACTGTTAGCAGGGACAGTTATACTGTCGCCATTTAAACTAGATACAACCAATGTGTTTCCAGAAGATAGTGTATAATCGCTAGAAAGTAATGTAACTGGGCTATTAGAGCCAATTTTAACCGTTCCACTGGTAGGAGAGAAATTGCTAGGTAGTTGGTCTGTAATAGATGTTACAGTTGCAATGCTTGATGTATTATTTGTTAAAGTTATGTAATAGTTAAATGATTGATTTTTTGTAACATCAGTAAGGCTGGAAGATTTTGTTAATGTGAAACTAGATTCCGTTTTTTTTTCAATGGTATTGTTTGCATATCCTGTGATTGTGCCAGAAGCGGGGTAGCCAATGCCTTGAACTGTATTTGTGATAAGTGAAACTGTATTTGGCAGGTTAAAGATGACTTGAGCTTTATATGTCAATGTCATTGTTGCTCCTGCGGAGAGTTGTTGAAGTGTAAAGGTTAATGGATTTGTGGCTACTGGTGTTACGGCATAAGATGTTGAACCCACAGATAGTCTTGCACTTGACAAAACATAAGCTAGATTGTTTCCGCCTAGGTTATCAATAATTCTCACACCATTTAAATATTGAGAACTAGAATTTGTGATGGTTACAGTATAAGTAATAATTTCGCCAGCTGAAAAAGTTTCTTTGTCAGCTGTTTTTGTAATTGTTAAACCGCTATCAGTAAGCAGATTGATAGGTAACACATTTGATGTGGCTGTGTTTGTTTCTCCATTTAATGTATATTCAGCTGTTGCACTGTTATTTATAGTTTGTGACATAATACCTCCTTAGTTAAGTCTAGTTTATAATATTCAGGAAATGTTATTTTTGTGCAAAAAAAATGAACCCATACAGGTTCATTTATAATTTATTATTAATAAGGTCTTTCACTTGCACTCAAAAATGCATAAGCAACAGCTCCCGGGCCAACGTGAGCACCAATGATAGGTCCCATGATACGAATTTCAGGTTTTACGCCATAAGCTTCATAAAGCATGCTTTGAAGGGTTAGAGCTAATGGTTCGTTGTCGGTATGCACAATAACAATGTCAAAGTTTTTGCTCTTGCCATATTTTGGAAATTCGTCAACAATACTTTTTAAAGCTTTCTTCAAGCCTTTTTCTTTTCTAATGACTTCAAGTTTGCCTTCTTTTGTAAATTCAATAATAGGTTTAATAGAAAGCAAAGTGCCAATCGCTGCACTTGGACCTGAGATTCTTCCGCCACGTTTTAAATACATTAAATCGTCAACCAAAACAAAGTGTTGGATATTCATTTTTTCATTTTCAATCACTTCCAAAACTTCGTCACGAGATTTGCCTTCGTCACAAAGCCTGCAAGCGAGTTTAACAAGCATGCCTTCAGCAATAGTTGTCGTGCTTGATTCGATTGCTTTATAGTCGATGTCTGGGTGGGTTTCTTTTACAATTTCAATGGCTTTGTTAGCATTGTCTATTGTTGGGGAAAGTCCCGCAGATTGAGCGATATGAAGTGCCGTTTTAACACCATCTTCAGCCATTTTTGTAAATAAATCAATGTGTGCCTGAAGTGAAAGAATAGATGTTCTTGCAACTCCGCCATTTCTAAGTTCATTGTAAAAATCAACATATTGTTTGCGTTCTGTAAATTCATCAACAAATTCGTCAATGTGTTTATTTTTTTCGATTGTGTAGTTTAAATGTCCTACATAAATGCCCAAATCCTTGATTTCGTCAGCATAAAGGTCGCAATTTGAGTCAGTTGAAATAGTAAATTTTCTCATATTTTTCTCCATAAGTTTATTGGATTTAAAGATTTAACTTAAAACCAAACAAAATTTCAATGATAATTATTTTTAGTTTTAACATCTAATATTGTAATGAATTTGAAGATTTTATCAAATATTTTAATCTAGTATTTGTAAATTTTATACAATAAATGCAAAAGTGTAAGCGGTTTAGTAAAAGATAAAATTTAAAATTTTAAAATTGTGTTATGAATGTAGTTTTTAATTTTGATTTGACGAAATACGACAGAAACCTTTATTAATTGTTATAAAATTTTTTTGGATATTTGTTATTTAATGCTATACTTAACTCGTTATTGAATAACGAAAATAATTTTAACCCATTATTTTTTTAGTTTAGAATGTTATTAACATTAAAGTTAACTCGCATTTGCCGAGTGAAAAATTTATGATGAATTAACTGCAGTTTCATTGAAAATTTATATTCGCAAGAAATTAACAATCAATCAAGCAAGGCATTGTTATTAAGTAAAGTAGGGGAGTGTTGAAATAAAAAGTGTTTTCCGTTTTCTTAATAAGAATGTGTCTCGCTAGGTTTTTCTTGCGGATTTTTTTTGTGGAAAAGGTTAAGTCGAATTGCAGGTAAATGATAGGTTTTTGTGATAACATTGCCGTAATCTTTTTTTTTCGTTAGAAAACACAAAAAAATGCCAACCCATAAACGGATTGACAATTTTATTGGTTGAGCAGTTCAAACGAAAGTTGGACTTTTTTATTTTGTGTTTATTAATTTATCAATTTGGTTTTGTAAATCAAAAGAAAGGGTGTTGTTTTCTTTTATCACATTTAGAATTTGTATTAATTTTTCATTTTCTATCGGCTCTTTTGATGATTGTTTAAAAACATCTAAGTATTTAGATAATTGTTCTATCTTTAACGGATTTTTTAAAATTTGTGGAGATCTAATATCAGTAAAATATCTTTCTCTGAAATGAGTTTTATAGTTGAAAGCATCTTTAGCAAATTCAGGGTCATAACCAACAATTCCAATAGCAAAAATAGACTTGCCAAAATTTTCAAAATATTGATAAGATTGCTCAATGTGTGGCTTTAAGAGTTTGTAAAGATTAGTGCTTTTCTTTGATTCTTCGTCCACCAATTTTAGGTTACTAAGTGCTGAAGATGTATGATAAAACAAAACAATATCGCCCTTTTTTGCTTTTGGGGAAATAGTCCATTCAAAAGAACCCTTAACAATAAGGTCAATGTCGGTTATTTTTTCTTCGTCAATTTTATTTTTTAGTTCTTCAGCTGTTTTTGGAAATGAAACATAATTTATAAATCCATTCATAAATTTTCTCCCCATAACATTGTTAAATATTATTCATTTGATGTAATATCTTCGCTTGTGTATGCTAAAATTTTTGTAAATGAAATATAACTAACCCTTATTATTAAATCTTTGTCAAGCCTAATTGCTGGTCTTGGGTTTGTCGGTACATTACTAAAATTAGTACTAAAGTCAAACTCATATAGTGTGTCACCATTTGTGGCAATCACAACCCCAGCAATTTCCATTTGTACTACAGTATAATCAGAATTGAATTTAAAAAAAATGGCTCTTTTACCATCATCTATAACATTACCAAATTCAAATCCTTGATATTCTATATTTTGCTCAGGTATTTCATATAGTAGTTGTTCTTTTCTTTGTGAGAAACAACATCTAACTAACACAAAAAGTATACAAAATGCCAAGACTGAAATTAAAATAAATTTCTTTTTCATATATTTTTTGCCCCTATTTGTTTTTAAAAATTCAAATTTAGACTAACTAACTCTTAGGTTCATTTTATATTATTACAAAAATTAAAGTCAAATATAAAAACGCTTGTGTGTAAAAATATTGTAATAAAATATGAAGACTATGTTTTTGTAAATGATATTGGCGATTTAATTTTGCCAGACTTCATAACTCACTACTTTGGAGATTTATTAAAAAAGCGTAATTTAAAGCATATTAGGTTTCATGATTTAAGACATAGTTGTGTGAGCTTACTTGTAGCCAATAAAGTGCCTATGAAAAACATTCAAGAATGGTTAGGGCATTCTTCATATAACCAAACTGCAGATACTTACTCACACCTTGATTTTGACAGTAAAAAAGAATCTGCAAATGTAATCAGTAAAGTCCTTTCGAATAATGACAATAAAGAAAGACTTGATGATGAAATTTTAGAACTACAAGAATTATTAAAACAAAAATTAGAATTAAAACAAAAGTTAACCAAGAATTAAGTTGCAGAATTTTACAAAAAATACAATTCGGTAAATGACGATAAAATACGGAATAAACACATTTTTTTGTAGCAGTTGTGTAGCAATTTGTGTAGCAATCGCCAAAAAACGGGGTTTTTAAACCCCTTTTTTTGTGTCAAAATTTTAAGCAAAAAAATGTAAACCCTGATAAATTCAGGGTTTACACGATTGGTTGCGGGGGCAGGACTCGAACCTGCGACCTTTGGGTTATGAGCCCAACGAGCTGCCAACTGCTCTACCCCGCGATATGGGTTTTGCAAAGTATTTAATTTAGATTTAAGACTTTGCGATTTAAGTGTTTGAGAATCGATTAGAAATTTAAATTCAATTCTTGCATTGCTGTTTTTATTATTTGTTCTAACAACATAATTATATTACACTAATTTTTAAATTATGTCAATAGTATGACACAAATTTTTCAAAATCAGTGAAAATATTATTTTTATGGGCAAAATTTACGGTTGGAAATCTAAAAAAAATAGTTTTATCTAGGTAGAAAAATTTGTTCTTATGATAAAATGAATGAAAAATATGTAAGATTATAAAATTTTTAATCATTATATTTTTGACAGAGCTGGTGTATATTTTTTGAAATAAGTTGACAAGGTGGAATAAATATGCACAATAAAAATTGTAACTTATACCATACCAAAACTAAATAGGGAGCTAAAACTTATATAATAATTATAAAATGTATCGTTTTTATTTGTGTAGAAAGGTGGAAACAATGTTCTAAGATAACCCAAAAAACCAAACGATTGTTTGAGCCACATAACAAAAAATAAATAGATACGATAATAACAATAAAAAATAGGCATAAAAAAAGAATTTCAATTCTGGCCTTTCGCCTGTGCCTTAAATATAAGGTCAATGAAATTCTATGAAGAATATAGCATATTCAAATTCAATAGTCAACATTTTGCTATAAAAAAGTTGTGATTTTGCCTTACGGCGGGAAGAAATTTTTGAAATGTTTTTAGTTAAAATAGTTTTTTTGTTGGCTAGGATTTTTAATTAATATAGGCGTGTGAGATTTACTCATCTATGATTGTCTTTTTATTCCAACTTCTTTTATTGCATTTAGGGCACTTCATATATCTTGTTCTACCATAATGCATAGACCAAAGAACTGATTTATATGTTGGGATATATTTATGATG
>CAZYDU010000005.1:0-101039 GCA_964646345.1 uncultured Lachnospiraceae bacterium | reverse complement strand
TACGGCGTGGACTACCAGGGTATCTAATCCTGTTTGCTCCCCACGCTTTCGTGTTTCAGTGTCAGTAATGTTCCAGTAAGTCGCCTTCGCCTCTGATGTTCTTCCTAATATCTACGCATTCCACCGCTACACTAGGAGTTCCACTTACCTCTCCCACACTCAAGCCAACCAGTATTAAAAGCAGTTCTGGAGTTGAGCCCCAGGCTTTCACTTTTAACTTAATAAGCCACCTACACACCCTTTACACCCAGTCATTCCGGACAACGCTCGCCCCCTACGTATGACCGCGGCTGCTGGCACGTAGTTTGCCGGTGCTTACTTATAAAGTACCGTCATTTTATTCTTCCTTTATAACAGAAGTTTACAATCCGAAGACCTTCGTCCTTCACGCGGTATTGCTGGGTCAGAGTTTCCTCCATTGCCCAATATTCCCGACTGCTGCCTCCCGTAGGAGTCTGGGCCGTTCTCAGTCCCAATGTGGCCGATCACCCTCTCAGGTCGGCTACTGATCGTTGCCTTGGTGGGCCGTTACCCCGCCAACAAGCTAATCAGACGCGAGCCCATCTCTTTCCAGTAAACCCTTTCACCCCTGCACCATGCGATGCTGTGGTCATATTCGGTATTAGCAACCGTTTCCAGTTGGTATCCCGATGAAAGAGGCAGGTTGCTCACGCGTTACTCACCCGTCCGCCGCTAGATTTGTCAGAAGCAAGCTTCCAACATCTCCCGCTCGACTTGCATGTCTTAAGCATACCGCCAGCGTTCGTCCTGAGCCAGAATCAAACTCTTGTGTTTTAATTCTTGCTCTATTAGACATAAATACTGACTAATAAAGTTTGTATTTTAGTATGTTTTTCTTTCTCAAGAAATTAACAAGAATCATTTAAATTCAATTTAAAAAACCTTGTACATTTCAATATATTAATTTGTCAATTTGCGATTGTTCCGTAAGGAACGCATTTATAATACCAAATTAATTTATGTTTGTCAACACCTTTTTTCAAAATTTTTAAAAAAGTTTTAAAAAACATATTTTTTAGTATTATTTGTCGCCGTTTTACACATGCGACTATTAGAAGATACTACTTTTTTAGTAATATGTCAACACCTTTTTCGAAAATTCTTTAAAATTTTTAATTTTCTTTAGTTTCTCTCTATTTTTCGCTTAATTAGGCATGAATTTTTATAAAAAATAAAAACATCTAGTGTGATAACATAATTACACTAAATGTTTTTATCGATATTTATATAACACCAACAGCTTTACGAACTCTATCTAAGGTTTCATTTGCAATAGTTCTAACCTTTTCTTCTCCAGCTTCGAGTATTTTTTCAACTTCTTCATAGTGTTCCATATAATAATTATACTTATCTCTCATTGGCTTGAGATAATTATTCATTGCTTCAAATAGCAAAGTCTTAGCTTCAGCCCAAGAAATTCCTTCAGCAAAACGTTTTTCCATTGTCTTAATCTCCTCAGGATTTGCCACAAGTTTATAATAATTAAACACAGTGCAATCAGTACTCTTTGGTTCTGTTGGAAGTGAACTATCTGTTTTGATTGACATGACAAGTTTTTTCAATGTCTTTTCATCACAAAACAGTGGTATTTGATTGCCATAACTTTTGCTCATTTTTCTACCATCTAAACCTTCAACTGTTGCAACGTTTTCTTTTATCCTTTCTTGTGGAAGAACTAGCGAATATCCATATTTCTTATTGAAATACTTAGCAATATCTCTAGCCATTTCTACATGTTGCTTTTGGTCAGCACCAACTGGCACAACTTTCGAATTACATAAAAGTATATCTGCTGCCATCAAAATTGGATAATTATATAATCCCATATTTACACCATCATCTGCATCTTTGCCAAGCTCAGTGTTTGCTTGAACGCAAGCTTTATAGGCATGAGCTCTATCCATTAATCCCTTTGGTGTAACGTTCATCAATATCCAACAAAGCTCTGTTGTTTGTGGAATTTTGCTTTGTCTATAAAAATAAACATCTTGTCTATCAAGCCCACAAGCAAGCCACCCGCAAGCAAGTTGTTTTGAATAATCTATCATTTCATCTTTGTTTTTTAAAGAATTAAGTGCATGATAATCTGCAATAAAATAGTAATTATCAAATTCGCCAGTTTCATTCATTTCAATCGCTGGTTTAATCGCACCAAAATAATTACCAATATGCAGTATTCCCGTAGGCTTAATTCCCGTTAAAGAAATTTGTTTCATTTTTGTACCTATTAATATAGTATATATTATATAATATATTATCCTTATTATAAATTAAGAAATTGTGCTAGATGATTCTATCTTTCCACCACCCAAACACAATAACTTGCCATTTTCATTTTTGTAAAGAACTGCGAACTGTCCAGGAGTAATTGCTCTTTGCTTTTGCTTTGAATAAATCACAACGTCTTCGCCATCTAGTTTCACAAACACTTCTTGTGGTTGTTGGCGATATCTAAATTTCGCTAGACTCTCAAAATCTGATGCAGGTTTTTGCGGAATCCAATTAAAATTAGAAACATTGATAACATTTGATAGCAATGCTTCGCCACTGCCTTGCTGGACATATAAGATATTTTTATTCACATCTTTACTCGACACAAACCAAGCATCAAGTGTTTTTCCAAATCCGCCACCAATGCCAAGACCTTTACGTTGACCAATAGTATATTTTGAAAGTCCCGTATGCTTACCAATCACATTACCTGTTTCAAAGTCCACTATATCCCCATTCTTCTCAGGAATAACCTTTGAGATATAATCTTTAAATTTTTGGTTACCTAAAAAACAAACATCGTAACTATCTTTTCTATGTGCATTTTCAAAACCAATTTTATCAGCTATTTCCCGCACTTCTGTTTTTGTGAGTTTTCCAAGTGGAAACAATACTTTTGATAATTGTTTTTGAGATAGTTGATTTAAAAAATAGCTTTGGTCTTTAGAAACATCTTCTGCTGAATACAAAATATGTTCATTCCCATTATGTTCAATTTGAGCATAATGCCCTGTTGCAAAAAAATCTGCACCGATTTTTTCAGCATAGTCAATAAACGGTTTAAATTTTACATTTTTATTACAAAGCACACATGGGTTTGGAGTTTTTCCATTTTTGTATTCCGTTATAAAATAATCAATAACTTGTTGCATTTCATCTTCATAATCAATCACTACAAACTCTATGCCGAGTTTTTCGCAAATTTTTCTTGCATTTGCTTCATCATCGGCAGACGTTTCACTATTAGACGACTTCATGTGAAGACCAACAACATCAAATCCTTGTTGTTTTAAAATATAGGCAGTTACGGAAGAATCAACACCGCCACTCATTCCAACAACAACTTTCTTACCATTACCCATATTTTCTCTCATATTTTACTTCTTTTTTGTATTCTTATTTATTGTGATTTTCGCTTTCTTTTTTTGCGGAATATTTTTTGTTTTTTCCGCTTCTTTTGTTTGAGTTTCTTTTTCTGTGTTTTCAATTTCTTTAGCTTCATCTTTTTCTTTTTTAATTTTCTCTAATTCTTTTTCTTCCGCTAAAGCAATTTCTTCATCAATCTTTTCTTGCTGTTCTTGTTTTTCAAGTTTTGCTTTTTCTTTTTCTATTAAAGCTTGACGTCTCTCTTGACGCCACTCATGATAATTTCTTTTTTTCTTTTCACACCAAACTTTAAATCTTACCCACCATGGTTTGTGTAATAACTCAAGGTCAATATATTTTTCGCCAAGTTTTGCACGAGTTTCAATATTAAGAGATGCAATAAATTTGTCTCTTTGCACTCTGTATTGAAACTTATTGAACATGATATTAATAATATCACTAATCCATATTAGTAAGACAACAAAACCAGAGAATCCAATAATCCATAATTCAAACATTTTGAAAAATGGAACATCATTTAATGCCATTCCAAGAACTGAAACTACAAAAAACGATAAAGATACAAAGCCTTTCGTTTTATTTCTAGCATAAAAGTTGTGAACACCACACCAACCAAATAGAATCGCTAAAATCAAAAGTTTTGGCTTGCTGACAAAGTCAGGTTTAACCTTACCCGCTTTAGATACTTCTTTTTTAATCTTACGTCTTGCAAATGAACGGTCAGCAAGTTTGTAAATTTCCCACCATTTAACTTTTGGTTGTCTGTAATCTCCCCTAGCCTTTTTAACAGAATAGGTTTGTTTGCGTCTCTCATCATAAGCTTTTGATACTTCTTCGCCGATAATTTCAACATCTTTTGTATCAATATTTAATTCGCCGTTCTCGTCAACTTCAAACTTAAATCCTTCACCTTTCTTTTTCTTCTTTGGCACAAAGTCCGTTTCATCGTTTTTTTCTAAATTTGATGCAAATTTACTAAAATCAGTCGAACTCATTTTTGACTCAAGTTTTCTTTGACGTTTTGCTTCTTTTTTTGCTTGTTTCGCTAAACGTTTCTTTTCAAGTTTTTGAGCTTTATTTAATTGTTTATTTTCAGCCTGTTTTGCTAATTCTTCAGCAAGCACTTCTTCAGCTTCCCCCATTTTTGAAACGGGCAAGCCACATCTAGGACAAACCTTGTCCTTAACACCAATTTCTGAAGCACATCTTGGGCATTGTTTCATATTTTCACCAAACCTTTATTATTTGTCAAAATAAATATAACACAATAGTTTTCAAAAGTCCATTATTTTAACCATTTATGAGTTATAAAACGGCAAAATAAAAAGCAATCGGTTAACCCGACTGCTTAATTTATATTTAAATTTATTTGAGTTCAGCAAAATATTTAATAGTTCTAACCATTTGTGATGTGTAAGAATTTTCATTATCATACCAAGCAACAACTTGAACTTGATATAATCCATCAGCAATTTTTGTAACCATTGTTTGAGTTGCATCAAAGATTGAACCATAGGTGCTTCCAATAATATCACAAGATACGATTGGGTCTGTGTTGTAACCAAATGATTCTGATTCTTGTGCTTTCATTGCAGCATTGATTGATTCAACTGTGATATCTTTGCCGGCAACAACAGCAATAAGGATTGTTGTTGAACCAGTTGGAACTGGAACACGTTGAGCAGAACCAATGAGTTTTCCATCAAGTTCTGGAATAACCAAACCAATAGCTTTTGCAGCACCTGTTGAGTTTGGAACAATGTTAACTGCAGCAGCTCTTGCCCTTCTCAAATCACCTTTTCTATGTGGGCCGTCCAAAATCATTTGGTCGCCTGTA
This sequence comes from uncultured Lachnospiraceae bacterium, assembly GCA_964646345.1. Taxonomy (GTDB): domain Bacteria; phylum Bacillota; class Clostridia; order Christensenellales; family UBA1242; genus RGIG1681. Next base: position 95,803 of record CAZYDU010000005.1, on the reverse strand, counting down.
TAAGCATGAACAGTTGTCATGATACCTGATAAAATTGGATATTTGTCGTTTAAAGCTTTTGCCATTGGAGCTAAGCAGTTGGTTGTGCAACTTGCAGCCGAAATGATATTATCAGTCTTTTTGATTGTTTTTTCATTTACTGAATAAACAACTGTTGGCAAGTCCTTGCCGGCTGGAGCAGAAATAATAACCTTTTTAGCACCAGCATTGATATGTGCCATAGATTTTTCTTTTGAGCAATAGAAACCTGTGCATTCCAAAACAACATCTACACCAAGTTTTCCCCAAGGACAGTTGTTTGCATCTTTTTCAGCATAAATTCTGATTTTGTGTCCATCAACAGCAATCCAACCTTCAGCATCGCCTTCTTCCGATGATGTAACCTTGCTAGCCAAAGCATAAGGTCTTTGAGCTGAATCATACTTTAATAAATGCGCAAGCATTTTTGGACTAGTTAAATCGTTGATAGCAACAATTTCATAACCTTTTGCTCCAAACATTTGCCTGAAAGCAAGTCTACCAATTCTTCCAAATCCGTTAATTGCAACTTTAATATTTGCCATAAAATAAATCTCCTTTTTGTAATAATTTACATTTTTAATATATACTAATCACAAAAATAATGCAAATAATTGATTACACCTTTACACAAATTCGTATAAAAATACACCCTTGCTGTATCAGTAATTATGTTTTTGTTGCTTTATTCTTGAGTTTTATTTAGCGAGCTTAAATAATCTTCAACTTGAGCCTTTCCATTCCAATGTTTTGGTTTTTTGGTTGATTTAGAAAACCATTGATAACCATTTTCTATCCATCGTTTTCTATAATCAATAAATGCTTTTTCTTTATCTGGAAAATCATCATTTCCAAACTCAAAACCACAGCATACACAAATTTCAAATGTGCCAAAACCATCTTTATCATACAACTCATTTTATAATTCATTATACCCACACACTGGACAGGTATATCTTTTTTCATTATTTTTCATTATTCTTACACCCCTGGTTGACCATTAAAATAATTTTGACCACCCGATGGTTTAAAAAATGTTTTTGTCGTTCCATCGGGATTATATGATCCAAATGTATTTGTAGAACTATCATATACTCTAGTTACACCACTACTATCGGTTTTAATTTGGTAATTATTTCTATTCTTATAAAAATCATTGGCTTTTTGCGCATACTCAGTTTCATTTTTACATCCAAAATCTTTTCCATGTCTATTGAAATAATCGTTCAACGTATCCTTGTTTCCCCAAGTTTTTTTGCAGCATTTGCACCTTGCACTAGCTTAGTTATTCCATAAGATACGCCTGAAACTACTGCTCCTACTACCGCTCCGACACCGGCACAAACACCAACTGTTTCCCAATCAACTTTTCCGTCTTGTTGCGCCGTCGAAGCCGCAGCAGTGGACGCCGCTATTGTTGCACCTGTAGCTGCTCCTATTGCAACAGTTGCTATAAGCCCCACGCCAGTAACCGCACATGCAACACCTATTGCTGCCGGAACAACTACTGTAGCAACTGCTCCAACCACACCTATCGCTGTCTGCGTTACTTTTTTAACCGCTTTTTTTACTTTTTTCCAAGCGTTTTTCAACCAACCGCAGTTGTCTACAACGCCAAGGTCTTGAAGTTCACTTAACAAGATTGTTTCGCCGTCAAGGTCAAGTTCTGCATCTATTTCGCCTGCTTCGTTTATAAATGCTTTGCCTTCTATGGTATCCACAATTATTTCGTTAAGCTCGCCTTCACTCGTTGTCTCCACCATTACCGCTGTTAAGGTTACTTTGTCTGTTACGTAATCAAAGGTATATAACTATGAACAAATTATTTACTTGTATCAGTAAGCACCTTAAATTTATTCGTAAATTAAATAAATTTTTACTTTTCTATTTCCTTTTCTGATTGTAGGTAAATATCATCGATAAAAATTGCAGAGAGTGCACCATCATTACCGAGCTGAACATAAGCATTTTTTAGAAATTTATAAACTGGAACATTATCATCATACTTACCGAATAATAAAATATGATTTACTTTATCATAGATAATATCACTATTAAAATTAAAAGAATAAGCAATATTTGGAACAAAATCATCTTCGTTCTTAACACATAAAATCCCATTATCATTGGGTTTATTTGTTAAAACTTGACCAAAATTTTGTATTTTACCAATATAACCGCCAAGCCCGCCAATTCTTTTTGTTTCATTGTCGAAAAAAATTTCAATTCCGCTGTTGGAAATTAAACAACAATTCCCCCCACCTTTAACACTGAATATAGAATAACTTTCATTATCCAATTTCACTTCAATCTCATTATAGACATCCTTTATTGATGTCTCTTGATTATCAAAATAAAAATTTATATTTTTCATAATTCTCCTTATGTCCTAAATAAAAGATGCCAAACCGTCTCAGTCTTTGTATCAACGACAAGTTCCCACACACCTTTAATAGGTTCTTTCATACCATTTGTGTGCATAACACCTTCAACTTCCCATTTTAAACCAGTTGCACTTCTAGGATCCTGGATCGGATTTTTTGATTTCATAATTTCTTCAACTAACTGATTTGAATTACAATAAGGTCGCTCTCCAGAAACATAATAATTGTTAACTGTTTTACTAAACTTTAAATCGCCATTTTTAGCAGCTTTTATAAGACGATTGGTTTTTGCAGTAGGAGTTTTCATAACCGCTCCACCAACACCCCAGCCAACTACAGCACCAATTACACCGCCTATTACGGCTCCACCAACAATCCATCTCCAATCAAGTTTGCCATATTCTGAATAAGAAATTAAACCACCGGAAATGGCTCCAGTTACACCACCAGCAATTGCTCCTGCGGCAATACATGCTCCTAATCCAGCTCCACAAGTAGCAACTACTGCCGATGCCACTGCTGCTACTACAACCACAGCTACCACCGCAACAACAACTTTTTTCCAGAGTTTCTTAAACCAACCGCAGTTGTCTACAACGCCAAGGTCTTGAAGTTCACTTAACAAGATTGTTTCGCCGTCAAGGTCAAGTTCTGCATCTATTTCGCCTGCTTCGTTTATAAATGCTTTGCCTTCTATGGTATCCACAATTATTTCGTTAAGCTCGCCTTCACTCGTTGTCTCTACCATTACCGCTGTTAAGGTTACTTTGTCTGTTACGTAATCAAAGGTATATTTGTACCTTATCGTAACTTCTTCGCCTTGCAGTTTTTCTAATGTCTCATCGTCTAGCTCTTCGTCTTCTAGCTCAAGTTCATCTAGTTTTAACGTTTGATTACCTTCGAAAGTGGTTAATGAGCCTTCTTGTGTTAAGTTTACATCGTCATACTCATTAAATATGCTTTCATAGTCAATCATTGAATTGTCAGCACTAACTGTTCTTGTTTGTGCAGTTACTTCTTCTTGTCTTCTGCTATTTATTGAGCAGTCCAAAGTCGAAAATACTGGAAGCATGAACATTAGTAGCGCCATTGCAATTGTTGAAATAGCATTTAGAATTTTCTTCTTCACTTTCTTTCTCTCCTTACATTTTATTTTATATATTCAACTACTTTGTTTGCAGGAACGCAGTAGCAGATACCATAAATGACATTTTTACCTTCGCTATCTTTCAGCCTAAAGGTTGTAAGTCCCAAAAATTCGCCCTTTTGGTTTATTAACGCACCACCGCTATTGCCTTCAGCAATAACCAAGTCGCATTGAATAACATTTCTTGTTTTTCCACTATATTCAACATTCAAACTTTTATTTGAAACAAGCCCCTTTGTTAAGGATATGCCAACATTATTCAAGTTTCCCACCGCATAAACGGTATTGCCAGTTTTAATTTTAGAAGAATTCGCAATTTTCATTGCCTTAAACTTGCAATCTGTGTTATTTAGCTTTAAAACTGCTATGTCAAGGTCGCTGTCAAACTTAACAAGAGTAACAGCTCTGTAATCGTTTTCAAATACAAATCTAATTGAAATGTTATCAAAAGATTTGGTTTCACTGCCTTCCGTAAATGTCACAACATGTGCATTGGTTACAAGTGTTCCGTCATTCTTTACAAACACCGCCGAGCCAAAACTTTCACCAACACTTTCTGTTTCCGCTTTAAGCTCAACAACACTAAGCATACTATCTGAATAAATTTCTTCCTGGCTTAGATTTTTATTTTGACACAAAAAAAGCACGAAACTAAAAATCGTGCTTGCAAGAAGTACAAAACCAACAACCATGTTGAATAACAAGTTATTTTTACTTATTCTTTCCATTGTGCACATGATAGCACCATAATCTTTATTCGTCAACTTTATTTTTAATTTTGTTTTATTTAGTTTACAAAAAATAAGTCAGAAACTATAATAAAAATATCAAATAAAAAGGAAGTAATTTATTATGGCTTTAGTTAATTCAAAGAAAATGTTAGAAAATGCACTAAAGGGTGGTTATGCTATCCCTGCATTTAATATTTGCAATATGGAGTCAGCTCAGGCAGTTGCCGAAGTTGCTGGCGAAAAAAACTTACCTGTTATAATTTCCGTCTCGGAAGGCGCTGGAAAGTATGCTGGTTACGACTACATCAAAGCAATCGTTGAGACCGCAAGCAAAAAGTATAACAACGATATTTGTTTGCATCTTGACCACGGCAAAAGTTTTGAAGCTTGCAAACAAGCGATTGATGCAGGTTTTACAAGTGTTATGATTGACGGCAGTAGCTTGCCTTACGAAGAAAATGTTGCAGTTACAAAACAAGTTGTAGAATATGCTCATGCAAGAAATGTTACCGTTGAATCAGAGCTCGGGAAAATCATTGGAACTGAAGATATGATTCACAGCGACACCGAAAGTTTCACAGACCCTGATGAAGCAAAAGATTTTGTTGAAAAAACCAACGTTGATAGTTTGGCAATTTCGATTGGAACTGCTCATGGTGTGAATAAATCTATTTCGACACCAGTTATTCAATATGGTGTAATTGAAAACGTACACAAAGCAATACCAAACATTCCACTAGTTGCACACGGCTCATCAACCGTTCCAGCAAAATGGGTTGAACTTATCCTTAAATATGGCGGTGAAATCAAAAAGAGTCAAGGTATTAGTGAATCTGACATCAAAAAAATGAGCAAGACTGCAATTTGTAAGATTAATATGGATACTGACCTTAGACTTGCTCACACAGCAGGGGTTCGAGAAGATTTAACCTTGCACCCAGAACACTTTGACCAACGAGATTACAACAAAGCTGGTAAAACTTATGTTAAAGAGCAAATTGCTCATGCCCTTGAACTTGTTGAAGGAAAATAATTTAGCAATAGAAAAAGGTTACATTTTTATGTAACCTTTTTTATTTATTCGCCTTTTTGAACATTAGATTGGTTATAATTTTTTACGTATTTTTGTTCGTAAAGATTTTTATAATCTTTATAAACATTTCGGTTAACACATTCATCTGGTGTTGAGATTGTCTCCATAATCAAATCAACTTCATTTTGATTTAAATTGTATCTTCTATTTTTATCAACGGCAGATATTGCATTCAAAATCGCATAAGCAACATCTCCACCGCCAATAAATGGCCTGATTTCTTTTTCAGCTTCATGTGTATAAGCATAAGCCATATTTTTAATATCAACTACAGCTAAATACATATCAGAAACATCTTCGTCTTTAACACTATTCTTTAGTGATTCCCTTTCAGTATCTAAAGTTTTGCTAAGATAATCCACATCAAAATCATTGTTAACAATTTCTTGAGATGCTGTCTTGCCTTCTGCAATTCTTTTCAAATACATCATTATTCCCGACATTTCTTTTGTTTCATCAGGCAAGTAAATTTTGCTTTTTCTTAAATCGTCAAGAAGTTTTGTAAGTCTCGCCATTTTTTCATCAGCTTTTCTTGCTTCCTTTAGAACTGTTTGCACATTTGACTCAACTAATCCAATAGCATTGCTAATATTCTCATTTTGCAATAATTGTCTTTCATATTTATCTACTCTATCCATAAAATTATTTCCTTTTTTATTGATATAAATATTTTAATATTAATTAATACAAATTGTCAATAGTCAAACTATAACAAAATCTTATACCGGCTGAAAATAAAATTTATTGCTCTCCTGGCTGAGTTTGTTCTTCACATTCGCCAAATAAAGCAGTAGCAAATGTATAATTAACCTGATTGTTTCTCTTAAAACCTTTCACAAAAGCTTTGGTCGTTTCTTCTTTGTATTTAGAATAGAACAGAATTCCATAGTTATTTTCAACATCTTCAATAGTGCTACATGAACTATAATCTTCCAAATGCTTTAATTCTGTATTTCTTTTATTATTGTTTCCAAGTTGAGCAAGTGAATTGCAGGCTATTGAACAACAGCGATATATATGAATAGGATCACTTTCTATCGACCTGTTAACCATCTGAACAATATGTTTTTTTTGTTCATCATCGTAAGACTTATCTATTATGTCCAACCAATTTTCCAAGAAATTTTTATTTATTAATTCCGTGATTTGATTTTTCATAAATTGTACTTTTAAATGTATCGTTTCTTCGCTAACTGAGTCATCAATTTGTTCAATAAAAGACGGAAATGTTTTTTCAAATTCAATTCCGCAATCTTCACAAACTTCCATTAACACACGTCTAGCAGATTTATATGATTTAAGCAATATTTCTCTTTTGCTAGGTTCTTTATTGACATTTTTCACGTTTTGTTCTCCATTTCCATTATAATTAACAATTCAAAGTTGTCAATATACAAAATTTAATATATTTTAAACTATTTTGCCAAAATCTCAACACCAGTTTCAGTCATAAGCAAAGTATATTCCCACTGAGCGGACAAACTATCGTCCCAAGTCCAAATAGTCCAACCATCACTATCGTCAATACAAACACCAGCTTTGCCAGCATTAATCATAGGCTCGATAGTAAACACCATGCCTGGCACTAAAATCATGCCAGTACCAGATTTTGCAGTATGGTCAACAAAAGGGTCTTCATGCATATCAAGTCCAACACCATGACCACCAAGTTCTTTTACAACAGAAAATCCATTGGCTCTTGCATACTTTGAGATTATTCCGCCAATATCCCCAACATGACAATACGGTTTTATACCTTTAACAGCTAAGTCCAAACATTCTTTTGTAACAGTTACAAGTTTGTGGGCTTTTTCACTAACATTTCCAATCTCAAACATACGTGAACTATCCCCAAAGTAACCGTTAACTATTGTTGTGCAGTCAACGTTTACAATATCCCCGTCTTTTAGCACCACTTTTTTGCTAGGAATACCATGGCAAACCACACTGTTAACCGAAGTGCAAACGGATTTTGGGAAACCTTCGTATCCTAAGCATGCCGGAGTTCCACCAAGCCTTATAGTTTCATTGAAGACAATTTTATCAATATCTTCAGTTGTCATACCAACTTTAATTTCACTTGCAACTTTGTCAAGAATTAATGTATTAATCCTGCAAGCTTCTCTGATTCCTTCAATTTGTTTTTCATTTTTTATAAGCGAATGTGGTGGCAAAATGCAACCCTTTTTCTTTAAAGGCAAAATCTTTTCATCATAAGATTTGTGACAATCCACATAATTTTTACCACTTTTACACCAGCATTTGTCAAGGTCTTTCATAGTTTATTCCCCCACATCAAATTTTATAACAAATTGTTTTTCAAATCAAATAAATTTCTAAGCCAATTTTTCGCATAAAAAATGGGCAACAACAAGTCACCCATTTGCTTCACACTTTTTTAAATCTAAAATTACTTAAGAACTGCTTTAGCACCAGCTTCAGCAAATTTCTTAACCATTTCTTCAGCTGCTTCTTTAGCGATACCTTCTTTAACTACAGCGTTTGGTGTTTCAGCCATAGCTTTAGATTCAGCAAGTCCAAGACCTGTGATTTCTCTAACAACTTTAATAACTGCGATTTTGTTAGCACCTACTTCTGTAAGAACTACGTTAAATTCAGTTTTTTCTTCTTCTGCTGCAGCAGCACCTGCAGCTGGAGCAGCAACAGCCATAGCTGCAGCACTAACTCCAAATTCTTCTTCAATAGCTTTAACAAGGTCGTTAAGTTCAACAACTGTCATAGCTTTAACATCTTCGATAATTTTCTTAATATCTGCCATAATTTTTCTCCTTATATTTTAATTATGATTAAATTTTTTGTTACGCAACAAGCGTGTGTGTTATGCATTCTTTTTTGCAACTTCGTTTATTGCAACAGCAAGAGAACGCATTGGGTTTGTAAGCAAACCAAGAAGTTGAGCAAGTAAAACATCTCTTGATGGAATGTTTGCAAATGCGGTAATTTCTTCAGTGTTAAGATATTTACCATTAACATAACCTGATTTCAAAACTAAGTGCTTTGCGAATTTCTTTGAACCATCAAGTGCAATTTTAGCAGGGGCAACTTCGTCATTTGCATGAAATAGAACAGCTGTTGTTCCTTCGAAATCAGCTTCTGGGAATTTAATACCAAGATTTTCAAAAGCGATTTTCATAAGTCTGTTTTTGTAAACCTTGTAAATGCCACCAGCTGAACGAACGTCATTTCTAAGTTCGTTGGCTTGAGAAACTGTAAGACCACGATAGTCAACTAAAACAATAGATTTAGCTTCTTTAGCGTAAGACTCAATTTCGCTAACAACAACTTTTTTGTTTTCAAAATTTGCTGACATTGTTTATCCTCCTATAATAGTGTGAAGATTAAAAAACCTTATGCTTCCAAGAGAAACATAAGGATAATGTCAAACTTATACTAAATGTTCCTCGGCAAGATTTACGGAATAAACCCACTTGCTGTCTTTGGCTTAAGATTAATTAACAAAAGTTATTATAATCAATATAAATTTTTTGTCAAGGGTTTTATAAAATTATTTTTCAGTGGCTATTGAAACTCCGCTGTTATTATTGTATAATATTTATGTAAGTGATATACATATACTTTTACTAGTGTGCATTTTTAATTAAATTCGCAATACATTAGCAAAAAAAATGTAAAAATTTTTAACTTAGGTATTGAAATCGAGCTTTAGTCGTGTTATAATCCTAACGCAAAGAAAAATTAAAGGGGGATAAGTATGTCAGTATCAAAAGTTTCTTTTGATGAAATTAATGCTGTGCGTGATTCGATGCCAGCAAAACCACAAATTGAAACAATAAAACATACACAATCAAACAAACAAGACATAAGATATATTGATAAGTTTTCTGATAAGAAAATTGCTGACTTTTTCACTCCTTATGGATATATAACTCATGAAAGGAGTGAAGACGGCTCAACTGTTTTGGTTTTGTGCGATGGCTGTCAAATTATTTTCGATGATTTTTCGGTTATGGTTGAACCACATGTAAATTTGTTTGCTGAAGACACTGTTTTTGATTTTGAACAATTTTCAAGCCTTTGTGAACAAGCAAACATCACACCAAGCCAAGCAATTCAAGATAGACTTGAAGATGAAATTTTCAATTCTATGCCATACTACGTTGAACGCAAAAGAAAATTTACCGTTAACAACTTGAAAAATATTGCAAAGAATAATCAATTTGGAGAACTTCTCAGAGCTTCAACTGAAAAACAAATGCATCGTGAAAACCTTGCATCACTCAACAAAACCTACGGCTCAAGTAATCCAGAAAAAATTGCCGACACTTTGGCAAGACTTAATCCTAATAAATAGATTAATAAAAACTCTACACAATTTAAATGTAGAGTTTTTTGTGCAAGAAATTAGATAATGCCACATTTACGCACTTTTCTTTCAATGGTATCTCTCCACTGCGGTCGAGATGACACACTTTTATGTCATTTCGAGCGAAGTCGAGAAATCCCCATCTCCCCCAGTGTCATTTCGACTGGAGCGATAGCGGAATGGAGAAATCCCCTATCCCAAAAATGGAACATGTTTACATACCTTTCTGTCATGGGACTCTCTCCCCGCACTACGTTTGGTCGAGATGACACATTTCTTTTTAATTTCAAATATTGCACACTAAAAATTCACACAAAAAAACATTAACCCGAAAGTTAATGTTTTTTGTGTTTATTAAAGTTGACGTTCTGTGAGCATTTTCTCAACTTCACTACCAACACCATATTTTGCAAGTTCACTTCTAGCAGTTGTAACACTACCTTTGTTGAAATTAGGAATAGTAGCATAAGTTGCAATCGCATCATCAATATCTTTCATGATTCCATTTGCCCAAACCTGCTTAACACCATCAATCAAAATCGCATTGGTATCAACCCAAGTTGACTTACTTCCTGAATAGTGTCCTGAAACGAATGCTTTCATACAAAGCCTAAAGAGTGATACACATTTGTTTTTCAAAATAATCAATGCTGTGTATTTATCATAAATTTCTTTTCCTGTTGCACTTGGCATTGCATTTATTGCATTTAATGCACTTACTAAATCTTTATATGGTTTGCTATTCACTATATTAGTCTGGTCAATACTATTTGCAAAATTTATATCCATATTCTTAATATTTTCTGTAATAAAACTTCTTAATGGGTCATCGTTTCCACGTCTAATTGGTTTGTTTCCTGTTGATCTATCAGACAATAAACTTTCTGCAATATATTTAGATTCATCTTTATTTAAATCAAATTGGTCATTAAAACCAAGTGATTTATAAACATCTTGTAAATCTCTCATGTAAGTAATGTTAACCTTTAAATCTTGTGTTGTACTTGATTGGTCTGAATCAAACAATTCTTTAAAACCACCTGATTCATAACTTTTTAAGTATCCTGAAAATTCATCGGTTTTATAACCATTACCGGATTGCATAAATGTTTCGGTAAGGTCGGCATATTTATTGTTGAAAGCTTCAAAAATATAACCAGTAACTGAAGCAGATAAGTCCATTTTTTGTTTATCGTCAAGATATGCACATGAATTTACACTTTGTAAATATGTCGATAAATCGCCTAGGTTGTTTTTAAATTTTTCCTTGTTGTCGTTTGCATAGGCAAGCATAACATCATAAACACGTTTTCTAAGTTTTGTTTTAATATAGTGTCCAACTTCATCTGGTTTAAGTTTTCCAAGGTTTGTATAAAGTTCAGAAATCGTATTGATTGTTTCATATTTGATTTCGCCAATCTTTTTAAATACATCTGGAAAGTTTGAAAGTTGACCACTAACCCTTCCTTCGTTAATTGCTTGGAATGTGTCCTTACTTAATTCACGTGCTTTCAATAAAGAAAGTCTTTTCATTTGTTCTTTGAAAGTTTTGTCACATTTATCTCTATCTGAATCATTCGAAATTTGACTGATTACTGAAGAAATATACTGTGAATTTTTTCCATTACTAACAAAATGCTCTAGAGAAGTATCAAAATTTAAATGTTCAATTAAACTAACAGCTTCAAGCAATTTATAGTCTGAAGTGTCAGCAAATGTGGGCATCGTTGAAGCATCAAACAATGGTTTTTCTTTTCTACCAATAAAGTCATTCAATGTCATGTTTGTGTAATCTATTGGATTTCCATCATCATCAAGTATTGGGTGTGCTGTATCTCCAAGTCCAGTAAGTTCTTTACTTGCAAAAGTTGCAAGATTTCTGATTTTTGAAACGTCAAGAGCTTTACCGCCTTTCAAAACTTCCATAACTTCAGAATCTTCAGCTAAACTTGGACAAACTTCATCTTTTATATATGAAAGGTTTGTCATAGTTTTGTCAAATACCAAGAATTTGCAAATTTCAGCTGTTCTTTGAGCAAACAATGTTTTGATTTCATCGGCTGAATCGCTAGGCAAATCTTTTTCCCACTTTTTGAATGTTGATGCAATGTCTTTAATATCTTGGAATGATACAGTTGGATCGATTGGTTTTCCATCAACAACTTTCAATGTTTTAGTTGTTGGGTCAATATCTATTACCAAAGCATCAATTCTTTTCTTCAATACATCAACTGCATCAGCTGGCACAAGGTCGTCACCTTTTTTTGCGACATCTTGCATAACACCAGCACCTTTGCTTATTGCTTCAAAGACACTTTCAACTTCACTTTTTCTGAATTTGCCATCAATTTCTGTTGAAACAGCTACCGCCATTGTTTTTCCTTGTTTCTTTAAACAAGTTTTATCAATGCCACGCATAAACCATCTTGTTTTGAATGACAAATGTTTTTCAGCTTCTTTGCCATATTGTGCCCACTTTGTAACATATTCAATTTGAGCATCAGCACGATTAATTTTCCTTTTTAGTTTTCTACCCTTTTCCATGCTTCCCCAAACACCGCCAAGTGATTTGAAAAAGTCTGGAATCCATTTTTTGCTAACAGTGTACATTGGAATTAGTAAAAGTGCAGGCCAAAAAGCACCACCAACAACAGCACCAATAGACATGGCAGCACCACCACCGAGCACTGCAAGTTTACCTGTTTTTAAAGCAAGGTCTCTTTCACTTTCAAACAAAGCTTCTTTTGCATCTTTAAGTTCAAATTGAGAGTGACTTTTTTCGTCCTTAATTTTATTCCATTGACCTTGAGCACATTCTGAAATTTTGTAACGCATGTTCAAAATGTCTTTTAAATTCATTGAAACAGCTGTTCCATCTGTCGAAATTGAAAGCAAATGAGCATGGTCTTGTCTAACATCATTCATATCGTTAACAAGACCTTTGAACATTTCTTCGTTTTTATCAGGATTTGTGTAGATTGGAAACAAAGACATACATGTGTAAACCAAACCGTCATTGCCAATATAATCATTTACAATTTCGTCATAGTTTGGTCTGCCTTGGAATAACGCTTTTCCGCCACATTCTTCAAAATCTTTTCTTGTCAAGGCATTTCCGCCACCATTTTCAGCCATTTTTGCTAGCAGTTTAACAATAAGTTCTGAAACTTCTGACACCATCTTACTTGAAGATGTATAGTTTGATTCAAAAAAGTCAACATGTGCCTTTTTGGAATTTTTGCTAACAACATAGCAGACTGAAGCAAATTGTGCAACACGATTAACATGCTTGATTTTGTCCTTTTTGCCTTGGTCTAATGCATTAAACCCATAATATGACGCAACCCAATCATTAACACTGCCAGCTTCTGATAATTTAGGCCCTTCTTTTTTAGTTTCTGCCATATATATTCTCCTTTTGTTTTCTTCTTGCCCACCTTTCTAGTTAAAACAATTATAACATATAAGATTAAAAAATGGAATACCCTTTGCAAAAAAAGTTAAGTTATCATAACTTTATTTTTCCTTTTCAGAAGAATCCGTTGAAAGCCCAAGCAAGTCTTTAACATAGTCAATAGACTCTTGAAAACCTTTTCTATCTTGTTCTTGCTTTGCAACTTCGATTTGTTTTGCGGTTTCTTCTTCGGTTTTCTTTTGTTCTTCTTGTTTTTCTTTCTTTTCTTCTTCTTGCTTTTCTTCTTGTTCTTTTTCGTTCAATTTTGATTTTCTACTTGATTTTTCAAACTTCTCGTTATAAGCTTCTTTATCAATTTGACCTTCCAAGCCAATAGCTTCTTGCTTGATTGAATTGATGTTTTCTTCCTGCTCTTTTGTGAGTTTAATTGGAGCGAAATCTTCTTCTAGTTCAGCATTTGATGAAGCTACCCTTTCAGCAATATCAGCAAGTTCTTCAGCTTCGCAAAGTTTTTGATAAAATTTATTAGTGGTTTTTAAAACGTCTATATTGTGTTTTACGTCATATTTTTGAGACTTATCATTGATTTCACGCATCACGGTTTCATAATCACGTGTGACTTCATCAAGCTTTTTCTTTAAAATGGTTTGCTTTGCAACAAGTTCATCTTCACGAGCAAAAATTGTAAAACTTGCATTTTTAAGTTTAACATAATCATATTTTGTTTTGACATATAAGTGATTAAACAATGCAAAAAGCAAAAACATAATTGCAATTAAAATGCCCGAGCCAATGAATCTTGCATACTTTTGTGAAATTATTTTGCCTATGCTTGAAACAATAACATTATCCACAAAGAAACCAACTATGCCAATCATACCAATAACAATAGATAAAAACATTGCAATGGCACACACGACATTCTTTGCTTTTGCAACAGATAATTGACCATCAACATAGCCCATTTCTCTTTGCCTTGCTTCATAAATCTTTTTTTGTTTATGATATTCTTCTTCGGCATTGGTTTTTTCTTCATCAACAAAATTATAGTAGTGCTTTTGAGCTTCAGCAACCTGGTCTACACTTGCAATTCTTTTTTCCAATGCCTTAACCGAGCCCATTTCCAATGCATAGTTATAGTATACAATCAAATCCATACTTGTTGGTGGATTTTTAAATCCAAGGTCAACAGTTTGCATGATTTTCACGAGTTGTTCCCACTTTAAATGCGTTTTTTTAGGGTCTATTGGTTGCTCGCCAATTTCCGTCAAAAACTCATTAGGATTTTTTACTATCGTTGTGTATGCCTGAACAAATTTTGCAATCTCAATGTAAAAGTTAGAGTTTTTTACAAGCAAAGATGCTCTACGTTCTGTTGTTAAATTATTAAATAACATATATTTCTCCTAGAATATTACATGATAATAATAACACATGCCATTTTTTTTCGCAAATAAATATGAAAATAATAAAAAAATAAATAAACATTTACTTTCTATCACGGGGATTTCTTGGGCTACGCCATGCTCCGCTCGAAATGACACAGAAAAGAGATTTTCTCATTCGCCACTTACCCTTAGTCAAAATAACACAGCAAACAAATTAGTACGAAAAAACGCAGGCTTACACCTACGTCTCTTTTATTTTCCGCAACAATTCTTATATTTCTTTCCACTTCCGCATGGGCATGGGTCATTGCGTCCAATTTGTTTGTCTTGCTTTTTCACTGGTGCTGGATTTGCACCATCTCCACCACTTGCTCTTAAATTTGCCATTTTGGCTTGTCTCATTCTCACAAGTTGTTCTGGAGAAACACCAATTTTAATTCTTATACCAAGCATAAAGTTTGCAACATCTCGTCTTACTTCTGTTATCATATTATCAAACATATCAAATCCTTCAGCTTGATAAACCGTGATAGGATTTTTATTGCCATAACCACGAAGCCCAATACCTGTTCTAAGGTTGTCCATATCGTCAATATGGTCAATCCATTTTCTATCCAAGATTTTGAGAAGCACATCTCTTTCAACTGCTTCAAAATTTACACCTTGTTTTTCGTATTCAGTTTTTCTGAGTTCATATCTATCGAAAACACGTTTTGTGATTGCTTCGGCGATTTCTTCAGAAGTGTAATCGCTAATAATATCCAATGTAATGAAGTTTGTTTCAGGCTCTAAGGCACGTTTTTCAAGTTCTCTGTTGTAAGCTTCAATATCAACTTCTTCCGGCTTTGAAAACCCTGAATGTTCTTCAACAATTTCATTTACAACATCTCTAATCATACCTAGGATTTTTTCATGCATGCTTTCGCCAGCAATGATTTTGTTTCGCTCGCCGTAAACTTCTTCTCTTTGACGATTTAAAACATTATCATATTCTACAACACTCTTCCTGATAGAATAATTGTTCCCTTCAACTCGTTTTTGAGCATTTTCGATACTTTTTGAAAATAGTTTCCAGTTTATTGACGTATCCGAATCAAGTTTAAAAACTTCAGCCATGCGTTTAAGTCTTTCGCTACCAAACACCCTTGCTAAATCATCATCAGCCGAAATGTAAAACACTGATGAACCTGGGTCGCCTTGACGACCAGCACGACCACGAAGCTGGTTATCAATACGTCTGCTTTCATGGCGTTCTGTGCCGATAATTCTGAGACCACCAAGCTCGGTAACTTTTTCTTTTTCTTTCTTTACTTCTTCATCAAATTTCTTTTTGAGCTCTAAATATTTTTCACGAGCTTCTTTTTGTGTATCATTCTCAGTTGGGAAAAATGATGCAGCAATATCAATAACATGTTCTTCATATCCGGCCTTTTTGAGCTGTTGTTTTGCCATAAATTCACTATTTCCACCAAGCAAAATATCAGTACCACGACCAGCCATGTTTGTTGCGATGGTAACAGCACCAAGTTTGCCCGCTTGAGCAATGATTTCAGCTTCTTTTAAGTGATTTTTTGCGTTCAATACATTATGCTTTATGCCAAAACGCAATAATTTTTTAGATAATTCTTCAGATTTAGCAACTGAAAGTGTACCAACAAGCACCGGCTCGCCGTTTTCGTGATGTGCTTTTATGTCTTCGCAGATTGCATTAAGTTTGGCATCATGCGAGAAGAAAAATACATCATTTTCATCTATTCTTTGAGATTTTAAATTGGTTGGAATTGTAACAACGTCCAAGCCATAGATTTCTCTAAATTCGCCTTCTTCAGTTTTTGCAGTACCGGTCATACCAGAAATCTTGGTGTAGAGTTTAAAGAAATTTTGGAAAGTTACAGTCGCGTAGGTTTTATTTTCGCCCTGAATTTTTACACCTTCTTTTGCTTCAATAGCTTGATGAAGTCCATTTGAATAACGTCTACCAACCATGATACGACCTGTAAATTCATCAACTATCAAAACTTCATTATCACGAACGATATAATCTTCATCTCTATTCATCAAAAATCTAGCACGAATCGCATTATTGATATTGTGGTTGATTTCTGTATTTTCAATATCAGCAAGGTTTTCAATTCTATAGTATCTTTCAGCTTTAGAAATACCTGTTTCGTTAAGATTGATTGTTTTTTGTTTTTCATCAATATCAACATCTTCTTGCTTTAATGTTTTTGCAAACTTTGCTGCGGTTATATATTGGTCAGAAGACTCGCCTGAAGGACCTGAAATAATAAGCGGTGTCCTTGCTTCATCAATTAAGATTGAGTCTACTTCATCGACAATGGCAAAATCAAGCCCACGTTGCACTCTTTCTTCTTTGCTAGTGCACATATTGTCACGAAGATAATCAAAACCAAACTCACTATTAGTACCATAAGTAATATCACAATCATAGGCTTTTTTCTTTTCTTCTGGTTGTTGACCTGTGTAAATATAACCAACAGTTAAACCCAAAAATTTATGGACTTTCCCCATCCATTCAGCATCACGTTTTGCTAGGTATTCATTGACGGTTACAACATGCACAGGTTTGCCTGAAAGTGCGTTCAAATAAGCTGGTAATGTCGAAACTAAAGTTTTACCTTCACCAGTACACATTTCAGCAATACGACCTTGATGCAAAACGATACCACCAAGAAGCTGAACATGGAAGTGTCGCATATTCAAAACTCTAGTTGCAGACTCACGAACAACAGCAAATGCATCATACAATAAATCATCTAAAGTTTCGCCATTATTAAATCTATCTTTCAAAAGCTTTGTTTGATTTTTTAATTCTTCATCAGACATCGCTTTATATTTATCTGCCAATGCTTCAATTTTTAAAGCTTGTTTTTCTAGTTTTTTCAAACTTTTATTATTATCAAAATTTTTAAGTGCCGTAAATAAGCCCATATTTTTCTCCTTAAACAAATACATAATAAACTAAATTTGCGTTAATGTAAAGTTTAGTTTGATTTTATTTTCAATGAAAACTAATTATTTTGTTGAATTTGACCATTATTTGTAAAATCTAGTCTGGTTTTAGCAAAAGTGTAACAACAAACTTTTTCTGGCTTACACATTCTTGAGCTTCTGATTGTTTTTGCACATTCAGATAATGTTGAACCAGTTGTAAACACATCATCAATAATCATAATGCTCTTATCTTTGATTAAGTCTTTCACTCCGTCTTTTAGTGCAAATGTTCCAGCTAAATTTTTTCTTCTGTCTTTTTGAGATAATCCCGCTTGATGTTTGCCAGTTCCATTCTTGTCAAGAGTATCCACAACTTCAATGTTTAGTTTCTTGCCTAGAAGTTTAGCAACTTCTTCTGCCTGATTAAATCCCCTTTCCTTTTTGCGATTTTCTGAAATCGGAACAAATGTTATAATGTCAATATAGTCAAATAAATTATCATTTTCTAGCATTAATTCCGCAATAAATTCAGCATAATATTTTTTGCCATTATACTTGTATCTCTTAACAATTCTTGAAGTGATTTCATCGTATACAGCAAAAGAATTGCTGTAATCAAAATCGTAGTTTATTTGTTTGCATCTATCACAAAAACTATTCCCTTCTAAAATTTTCTCGCCACATTTTTTACATAACGTGCCATTAATTCGCTCCATGTTTTTATTGCAATTTTTGCATAATGAATATTCAGTTCCATCTTCAATTTCACGTCTGCAAGATAAGCATGCATGATTACTAAAAATAAGATTTTCAAATTTATTTAAAACCTTCACAAATTTTTCTTTTATACTCATGCATTTATTATCTAAAATTCATTAAATTTTGTCAATACTTCGCAGTATGTTTGACTTGAAATTAATAAAAAGTTATATTAATTATAGGAGAAAGTTATGATTAAAATCGCAATAGATGGCTTGTCTGGAAGTGGTAAAGGTGCACTTGCTGACGGCTTAAAAAAAATATTTCACCTAAAACACCTTGATACCGGTGCAATCTTCAGAACCATGGGTATCGCTTTTTGGAAAAATGAAATACTTGACCCAAAACAAGAAGATATTGAAAAATTATTAAATTCTATCAATGTTGAAATCTCTTTTGACGGAGAGAAGCAACAAATGTTTCTTAACGGCGAAAATGTAACAAAATTTTTAAGAGAAGAAGAAGTTAGCAAACTTGCTTCAAAAGTTTCAGCTTTCCCCCTAGCTCGTGAAAAATATCTTGAAATTGTGGCTGGATTTTCAAACACTTACGACTGTGTTATTGACGGCAGAGATATTACAAGCATTGTTTTGCCAGATGCTGATATCAAAATTTATTTAACCGCCAATGAAAAAATTAGAGCCGAAAGAAGATTTAAAGAAAATCAAGAGAAAAATATAAAAACCACTTTTGAAGAAGTTTTAACAAATTTGCAAGAACGTGACTATCGTGACACTCACCGTGACGTTGCACCATTAATCATTACAGATGATGCTATAGTTGTGGATAATTCAGATTTAAATATCGAGCAAACAATAGATAAATGTGCCGATATTATTCGCAAAAAACTCAAAAGTTTAAATAAAATATAGGCCTAATTCATTTATTTTTATAATTTTACTTGCATTTATATTTTTTATTATGCTATATTTAATCTAGTAAAAGAATTGGAGGGATATTATGTCAAATATCGCTGATTACATTGTTAGTGGCGTGATAATATTTTTAATTGTCGTTGCCATTATTAGTTCTATTATTGGTACTGTCAAGAGAAACAAAGTTCGTGCCGAAGAAAAAACTCGTGAAGTTGATGACGTCATCATCAAACATGGTGTTCGTTACACACCTGAAGCAACAATCGTTAACAAAGATGGAACTGAAAACGTAACTTACATCAAAAACGATATCATCATTAAACCAAGAAAAGTTGCTAAAGTTGGCAAGAATGCTGACATCAAACCTGGCAAGTGGACAATCCTAGCCAGCAATGATTCTATCACAGTTTTCAACGTCCGTGTTGGTAACTATGTCCAAGAATACAAACATGGTCAAGAAATTATCCTTGCAGAAGGCGATGAAATTTGCCCAACAAGCACAACAATTATTTTAAGATAATTTAAGTCAAAACATTAAGACCCTATCTTGGGGTCTTTTTTGTTTCTTTAAAAATTAATGTATTTGCCCACCAAACAACCACTCCGCCAAGTATTCCAAATACGCAATAAAATCAAATAAAAAAACACCACGCTCGCAATAAGAAAAATTATTTTAATTTTTTTCCAAAAAAGTGTTGCATTATTTTTTTCTTTGTTATATAATACACTTGTTCATTTGAACAAAACAATTACATATTCCCCAGTAGCTCAGTGGTGGAGCACTCGACTGTTAATCGATAGGCCGTAGGTTCGAACCCTACCTGGGGAGCCAAAAAAAACGTTCGAACCAAAAGGTTTGAACTTTTTTTATTTTAATTTTAGTATGCTTTCGTAACTCAACTGGATAGAGTGTTCGGCTTCGAACCGAAAGGTTGCGGGTTCAAATCCTGCCGAAAGCACCAAACTCGTTTAAAAGGCTTTTCTAACTCACTCTTTCTTTCGGCTGGGTTCTTCGAAATACGTGACGTTCGCTACTTCGATCGACATAAAACTGCCTTAAGCTCACTATTCCGTCACAAGCAAAAGTTTGTTACTTGAAAAACCCGCTTTACAAACACAAAAAAAGATTATGGAAATTCCATAATCTTTTTTATTTATTAAATTATGCTTGCTTTCTTTAAAATATAATAACTACCAATTCCAATACCATAACTAAACAATCCACCACCAACAAGACATAAAATAACATTGACAAAAGTTGAATCCAAAGGAGTTACTATTGAAACGGTCATAAAAAACAACATTCCGATTCCCAATGATAAAATCAATGAGAGCCAAAGTCTTTGTTTTCCAACTACACTTGCAAGAACAAATATAGCAATAAATATCAAAGATAAAAATATTTTTGAAAGCATACAACAAATAATGTTTAATGCATTCACACCATTCATATCAAATGGAAGTCCCGCAATCTTACCACCAATTAAAGCCCCAATAAAAAATGAAATAAACATAAATATACTAGCCATGAAAGTTGAAACAGTTTTAGATATTACATACTCATCTCTTTTCGCCCTAACAGTAAATAAATTTTTGCAGTAGCCACTTCTAAAGTCGCTTGAAATGAATACACAAACAAAAACTGCAACGACAAAATATATCATATTTACATTACACATTGAAGTTATGCCCATTCCTGACTCTTGACTCATTTCAGCCGAGTTTCCACTAACACTTCCGATAATTTGCCAGGTGTTTTTAAATCCTTCAATTACAGTTTCTTCTCCTGTTTGTGGATTGACTGAAATTGAACCGTCCATCATAGTTGTCATAACTAAAATCAATATTGGCATGACAAATGCAATCCCGAGAAAAATATATATAAGAGAACTTGTAAACATTCTTCTCAAATCAACCATAAGCATTGAATTCACTCGTTTTGAAAAAGTGTTTTTAGTTTTTTCCATTACTCAAATCCCCCTTTTTCATAAGTTCAATATAATATTCTTCCAGTCCAATCTTATCAGTTAATAATTCAGTCACAATACAATCATTTTTATAAAGATACTCAGCTACTTCTGTTGATGAAACACTATCATAAACACGAATAGTATTTTTTTGCTCATCAAACTTAACCTTTTCATATTTCTGTTCAAGCAATTTCTTAGTGTTTTCCAAATTTTCTGTCTTTAAGGCCACATAGGTTGGACAATCTTTTTCTAATTCTTCTGCTGTCATTTCTTTTATCATTTTTCCACCACGAATAATTCCATAATGCGAAGCAACTTTTTCAAGTTCTCCTAAGATATGTGAAGAAACTAAAATGGTTCTATGTCCGTCTTTTACAATATCCATTAGAATGTCTCTCATAATTCTCATTCCATCAGCATCTAAACCGTTAATTGGTTCATCTAAAACCAAAAGCTTTGGATTCCCCAAAAGAGCCATTGCAATACCTATTCTTTGTTTCATTCCGAGAGAGCAATTTTTAAATTTGTTACCAGCAGAACCTTCCATACGTACCAGTGTTAAAACTTTCCTAACTTCATCTTCTTTATTCTCCAATCCCAAATTTGTAGCTTGAAGCATTAAATTATTCCAAACACTATAGTTTGGATAACACCCAGGTGATTCAATAAGCACACCCATATTGGCTCTAGTTTCGACATCTGTATAATCCTTGCCAAATATTTTTACATCTCCACTTTGTTTTGTTATAAGCCCGCAAATAATTTTTTCAGTTGTGGATTTTCCACTACCATTTTCACCAATAAATCCATAAATCGCACCAGACGGAACTGTCATATTGAAATTAGAAAGAGCTTGTTTTTCGCCATAAATTTTTGTAAGAT
The DNA here is from genome assembly GCA_964646345.1 of uncultured Lachnospiraceae bacterium. Classification (GTDB taxonomy): domain Bacteria; phylum Bacillota; class Clostridia; order Christensenellales; family UBA1242; genus RGIG1681. The sequence goes on along the minus strand of CAZYDU010000005.1, from coordinate 73,841 downwards.
TTTTAATTTCTATTGCATTCATAATATCTTCCCCTTAATAAACATCACTCTTATTTAAAATAATCGTTCCAACAATGTTGTAAAATATTGTCCAAAATACTGATATTAACAAACATATTATAACACTTAAAAAATTACTTGATAGACACGCAAACACTGATGAACCATACAAGAAAATATTTAAAATTGATGAATTTCCAACGATTGAAGCCATACCAATAATCAAGATACCTGTACCCAAAAAGAAAGAGGAACAGATTGAAATCCAGAAATATTTTCTGAAAATTATATTTAGAAAAACATATAAGCTTGCCCACCCCAAACTCATTAACATTTTACCAAGTATTGCACAAACCAAAGAACCAAAACTAACCTGCATAGAAGCACCAACTAAAAGGCCTGAAAGTAAAGTCCCACAAAAATATGTCATACACATGCAAATCATTGAAAATGCACCAACAATCGTTTTTGAAATTAAATAGTCTTGTTTTTGGGGGTGAGATGTAAATAATTGCTTAACATATCCACTTCTATAATCATGACCAATAAAAATTGAAAGCATTATGCCACCAAAAATAAATACCATATTCATGTTGGCATATTCTCCAATATCAGTTACCACATATAATGCTTTATCACTGGCAATTAATTGCCAGGTGTTAGAATACATTGATGTTGCACCATCTACACCAGTAGTTCCCAAAATCATCGCTGGAATAATTGCAGCAATGGCTAGGAAAATGTACAATAGTGGTGTATGAAATAATCTATAAAAATCAACCGAAAGCATAGATTTAACACGTTGCTTCAAGCTAGGAGAATTAAATACTAAATCATTATTTTTCCCCATATTAATCATTCTCCTTTTTACTCATCAGTTCTATATAATATTCCTCAAGTCCAACTTTATTTTGTTTCACAGTTGAGGGAGTTAAATTATTGTCCATTAAAAGTTTAACTATTTGTCTTGTGTCTTTTTCATCATAGACTCTAATAAACTCTCCTTCTTGTTTTACATTCTTATATTTTTCTTTAAGTATTTTTTCAGCTTTCACATTATTGTGTGTCGATAAAGATACAAAAAGTCTTGCTCTTGAATCCATCTCTTGGCTTGATAACTCTTGCACCATTTTCCCACCACGAATAATACCATAGTGTGTAGCAATTTTTTCAAGTTCTCCCAAAATATGTGAAGAAATCAACACAGTACAATTATAATTAGTTGTTATATCAACCAAAATTTCACGCATTATTCTCATACCATCTGTATCTAAACCATTTATTGGCTCATCAAGAATAAGTAGTGCCGGGCTACCCAGCAATGCCATTGCTATACCAACCCTTTGTTTCATACCTAGAGAACATTTTTTAAATTTCAATTCTCTATATTCTTCCATTCTAACAATTTTCAATACTCTTGTAATTTCATCATCAATGTTTTCAATCCCCAAGTTCAGTGCCTGCATTTTTAAATTTGTATAGATACTAGAACTTGGAAAACAACCTGCATTTTCAATCAAAGCACCTATTCTAGCTCGCACACCAGAATCTGTATAATCTCGTCCAAACAATTTAATCGTGCCTTTATCTTTTACTAGATGACCACAAATCAGTTTTTCGGTTGTCGATTTACCACTACCATTTTCGCCAATAAATCCATAAATTGCACCAACTGGAACTGTCATGTTTAATCCATTTAATGCATACATTCCTCTAAAAGATTTCGTTAACCCTCTAATTTCAATAGCATTCATAACTACTCCTATTTATCTTCTTCATTCAAAAGTTCATTCGAAAGTTTTAAAATTTCACTTGAATGTTTTTTCTTTCTGGCATTTAACATTTTAAAATAGATAGGTGCTGTTATTGTCATAAGAACAATCCCTAGAATGCCAATTAAAACACCCAAAACCATAAAGGTTGTTGTTCCGCCAATAATTTTCATTGCAAGGCACATTCCCAACCCAAAAATTAATGCAGAAATCAAACCAAAAGTGTAAGCAAAAACCATTGGGGCAGTTTTAACTTTTCTGTCAAGTGATTTTAACTTATCAAGTTTTGTTGTATCCTTTTCTGAATATTCTTTTTTAATACTTTCAACATATTGTTTATCTGTCATTTTTATTTCTCCTTTATTTTTTACGATACAATTATACCTATTATGTGTTTAAATTTAATTAAACTTTCGCTTTGGTTTTGTAATATTTTTGTTAAGGAAATGTAAATCGTAAAGTTATATTAGCAACCACTCAAGTTTTATATATAAACATTCGCTATTTTTCATTCAAAAGCTCATCACTTAGCAAAATGATTTTTGATTTATATTTTTTTATCATAAAAGATTTGATTTTTTTATAAACCAAGTAGTTTATACTCATTAACAAACAACCAATAACTCCAACAATAGAGCCCCAAACCGGACTTCCCCACTCCAAAAACAAAGTTAACCCTAAACCAAAAACCAAAATTCCAGCAATCCCAAAAATATATGCCAAAACTTTTGGCAAAACCTTTACTCTTTTATCCAAAGTTTTTAATTTATCCAATTTAATTTCTGCCTCGGTTTTTTCAATATAATCTTTTCTTATATCTTCAATTTCAGCCCTTTCTTCCTTCGTTGGTGCTGAATATGTAAATTCAAATTTATCTTTTTCCATTATGAATCCTTTCTAAGTTTTATTGTAAAAGTAGTTCCCTTATTTAACTCGCTCGCAACCGAAATTTCGCCACCCAAAATATCTATAACTTTTTTGACCAGTGATAATCCCAAGCCATTACCTTCTGAAGAATGCGATGTTTCGCCTTGATAAAACTTGTCAAAAATATGCTTACCCGTTTCCTTTGTCATACCTATGCCATTATCCGCTATTTGAACAATAACGTAATCATCGAATTCATGCAAATCAACTCTAATCTTTCCTTTTTCCGGTGTAAATTTGATGGCATTTGAAATAATATTATTCCACACGATTTCCAATAATTCTTTTGAAGAAACTATCGTTACATCATCAATTTCACAGGTAAGCTCCAAATTTTTTCTCTCGGCGGGTTCTTCAAAGGATAAAACCGAAACCCTAAGTTCTTCGCCAAGATTAAATTTATTTATTTCAAAATCTAATTTTTGATTTTCTAATTTGTTGAGTTTTAAAATGCTACTAATTAAATTAGATAATCTTTTGGTTGCATTTGTTATTTCGGATAGATATTTTTCACGCTCAGACTTTGTTAAATTATCACTTTGTAAAATTGTTGAGTAATTTTGAATGATTGCCAGTGGTGTTTTAATTTCATGCGATACGTTTGAAATAAAATCGGTTTTTAGTATTTCATTTTTGCTAAGTTCATCTGACATTTTGTTGATGTTTTCCATAATTTTATCATACTCATCAAACTTACTATGCTTATGTTTTATCTTCAATTTTACATCAAAGTTTCCTTTTGCAATTTCGCTTGTTGCATCTAAAATTTGATTAGTTGGCTTATCAACCATAAACTTACGTCTAAAAATATCAATAACAGTACAAATAGTTGTTCCAACTAAAATCGAGCCCAAAACAGCAAGCGAAATCAATGTCCTATTATCCCCTAAATTTTCTCTTGTAGCATTGAAAATCAGAATAGAACAAGATGTAGTTGTTGCTATGGTTACAAAAAACAAAAATGCACCAAAAAGCGAAAAACCAATTTTATTTTTTCTCATTTAGAACCACCTTATAGCCTAAGCCATGTACTGTTACAATCTCAAAGCCTTCACAGTTTGCAGTTTTTTCACGTAATTTTGCCATGTAAACGTCTACAGTTCTACTTGTTGCACTGGAATCAAATCCCCAAAACTCGTCCATTAACTGACTTCTTGTGAAAGTTTTTTTAGGATTGCTTAAAAGTTTGAATAAAATATCAAATTCACGAACCGTTAAACTAAGTTCTTTGCCAGAGAGATAAGCCATATGTTCATCAGAATCCATTTCAAATTCGCCAACTGAAAGCTTATTTGAACTTTTTGCTACACTACGTCTTAGAACCGCACCAATACGCATTACGAGTTCTTCCAAGTCAAAAGGTTTGGTTATATAGTCGTCAATTTCAAGCTTAAACCCAAGCTGTTTAGACATTTTATCATCTTTTGCGGTCATGAAAATAATCGGTAATTGCTTGTTGTTTTGTCTAATTTTTTCCGCAAGCGAAAAACCATCAAGATTTGGCATCATAATATCTGTTAAAACCAAGTCAAAATTATTACTTTTTATATATTCAAGAGCCTGCAAACCATCATAACATACTGTTACATCAAATCCATCAGACTTTAAATATATCTCAACAGTTTTATTTAGACTTTCATCATCTTCCACCACTAGAATTTTTGACATAATTTCTCCTTATTTTCCCTGTATTTTTTCATTATTATTTATTGTTTTTAATTCCTTACGCCCACCACTTATTGTTACAATCGAAACCCAAATATTTAACACCATTACTGCAAATGCTGTGAGAATCGTGATTATTTTCATAGAAAAATCAATCCCTTCAGAAAATGTTAAAATCATTGTATTTTCCAAAGATAATAAAGCAACTGCAACCGTTGTTAACTCCAAGTTTTTTATTCCCTTAACTGATAAAATATCGCTTTTTCTTGTTTTTATGAACGAATAGATACACATTGTGAGTTTGTAAAACACATAGGCAGCATCGGCGATAGCAACCCACATCGGAAGGTCAACTTGTTTTTTTGACATTGCAAGCAAAGAAACAGGTGCAAGTAAAGCAATGCTTAAAAGTAGCATTAAAATTCCACCAAAGATGAATAACTTAGCTCTCTTTGTGTTTGTTTCTATTTCATTAATTTCTTGTTTTTTAGATAATTTGTATTCGCCAACCAAATACAGCACTCTAATTCCAACCAAAAACAAGTAATAAACCGCCATACTTACATTCCAAACAGATTGGAAATACAAGCCAACAATCAAATTATAAGACACAAAAACTATGCCCAAAATCAAAGAAAAAATAGTATTAATCATGACTTTTGAGTAATAATCATTAAAATATCCGTGAACTATTTTGTTTTTTTCCATGGCTTTCTGTTTTAAATTTTTATAAGATTTTATCAAAGCCTTTAGGTCATAGCGAATGAATAAATAACAACAATAAAAAAATGTAACAGCCATGCCAGAATATGCCAAAATCATTGGAAGACCATTTTTTTCAAGCCCTACAAAAACTATTGACAAAACGCCAAAAGCCACAAACAAAATGTAGCATAAAATTGTAAACCACAATTTTGGCTTTTTAAAAAACTCATAAACTTGTTTTATCTTATTATTCATAAATCTAGTATAACACACTATCAAATAATTTTTATGATTTATTTGTAAAAGTTTTGTAAAAATTATTATCAAAGAAAAAACTAGACAAAATCTTGTCTAGTTTTTATTGTTTATTAAGCTTATTTTGCTCTGTATAAAGCCTTAACACCAGGTCCCATTGTGCTTGCAAATGCAACTGATTTAATATAAGTTCCTTTTGCAGCTTGTGGTTTAGCTTTTACAATAGCATCAATGAATGAATCATAGTTTTCAGCAAGTTTTTCAACGCCGAAGCTCTTTTTGCCGATTGCAGCGTGAACAATACCAAATTTGTCAACTCTGTATTCAACTTTACCAGCTTTTGTTTCTTTGATTGCTTTTGCAACGTCCATTGTAACAGTACCTGATTTTGGGTTTGGCATCAAACCACGTGGTCCAAGTACTCTAGCACAACGACCAACAACACCCATCATATCAGGAGTTGTGATACATGTATCAAAATCCAACCAGCCTTCATTCATAATTTTTGTAACGATTTCTTCAGCACCAACAACATCAGCACCAGCAGCTTTTGCCTCGTCAGCTTTGTCGCCTTTAGCGATAACAAGAACTTTCTTAGTTTTACCAGTTCCGTTTGGAAGAACAACACTTCCACGAACTTGTTGGTCAGCAGAACGAGGGTCAACACCTAAACGAATGTGACATTCGATTGTTTCGTCAAATTTTGCTGTAGCTGTTTCAATAGCAAGGGCTAAAGCGTCATTAACTTCATAAAGTTTACCAGCTTCGATTTTTTTAGAAGCATTTTCGTAATTCTTTCCGTGTTTCATTTTGCCTTCCCCCTTATTCTTCTACAGTAATGCCCATTGAACGAGCAGTACCCTTAACCATACTCATAGCAGATCCAAGTGAAGTTGTGTTTAAATCAGGTAATTTGATTTTAGCAATTTTTTCAACTTGTGCTTTTGTAAGTTTGCCGACTTTGTTTTTGTTTGGAACGCCACTTGCTTTGTCAAGTCCAAGTTCTTTCATAACGAGAACTGCAACAGGTGGAGTTTTGGTGATGAAGTCAAAACTTCTATCTTCATAAATTGTCATAACAACAGGGATAATTAATCCTTCTTGTCCTGCAGTTTTAGCGTTAAAATCCTTAACAAATTGACCAATGTTAATACCATGAGGTCCAAGACTTGAACCGATTGGTGGGCCAGCTGTTGCTTTTGCAGCTGGGATTTGGATTTTTACGACTGCTTTAATTTTCTTTTTTGCTGCCATAATTTCTCCTTTATCTAAAATATTAGATAACGTGGTTTTACTAGAGACATGAAAAATTTATCTCTCCCACTATATATAAACGGACGGCTATCCGATTATAACAAATTTATAGTTTGGATTACTCAATAATTTCAATTTGAGCAAGCTCAACATCAACAGGTGTTGGTCTACCAAACATTTCAACTTCAACTTTGCACTTACTTTGGTCTGCATCAACAGAAAGAACAGTTCCAACGAAGCCATCTAAAGCTCCACCAGAAAGTTTAACTTTGTTTCCTGCTTCAACCTTAATATCAACAACAACTGGTTCGAGATGCATTTTCTTAACTTCGTCTTCAGTAAGTGGAAGTGGACGGCCTTGAGGACCAACAAATCCAGTTACACCACGAGAGTTAACGATTGTGTGCCAAAGACTGTCTGTGTAACGCATTTTAATCAAGATATAGCAAGGGAAAAGCTTTCTTTCAACAGCTTTTTTCTTGCCGTTTTTATCTTCTTCAATAACGGTCTCCATTGGAACTTTAACTTCCATGATATAATCTTGAAGATTGTTTTTAATAATACATTTATTAAGATTATCAACAGCCATGTTCTCGTAGCCAGTGAATGTGTGAAGCACATACCATCTTGGTTCGTCTAATTTTGATGTATCAATCATAATTACTATCCTTTTTAAAATTTATTTTGATTAAATTTTCGTGATAAGGCTTAAAATCCAAGCAACCAATGAGTCAATACCTAAAACTGCAAGCATAAAAATACCTACAACAACAAGAACAGTTCCTGTTTGTTTGCAAGCACTTTTAAATGATGGCCAGTTAACCTTTTTAAGCTCAGAAACAACTTCTTTGCCATAGTTTCTTTTTGGCTTATCATTTTTCTTCTTTTTAGCTTTCATTTTTTTCTTGTCTGTTTTTGAAGAAAGGTCCGCATCATTTTTCTTGTTTTTCTTTGATTGCTTTACTTCAGTCAAAACTTCTTCAGACTTATCCATTTCAATGGTTTCTTTTGTAGGCTTATTTTTATTTTTTGCCATACGACTCCCTCACCTATTTAGATTCTTTGTGAACAGTGTGCTTTTTGCATGTTGGACAATACTTTGTAAAGCTCAATCTATCAGGATCATTCTTTTTGTTTTTGTAGCTGTCATAGTTACGATTTTTGCATTCAGTGCATTCAAAAGTGATTCTATTTCTCATAATTTTTCTCCTCAAAAAATTAACACCTAACCGCAGGGTTTGGTGCTTAATTATAATAACACAACAAAAACCTGCTGTCAATAGAAAAGTTCGACATTTACTCAAAATGTCAAAATTTTTCATAGTATTAAATTCTTCTATATTTTAATAAACTAACCAAAAAAAGTCAATAGATTTTAAAAATAAGTTTATCTGTTTGATTTATTCTTTACTTTCAATAAGTTTTCGAGCCATGTAAACACCCATACTGCTTGCCATCATCAATCCTCTTGTCCAACCACTTGCATCACCAAGACAATGAAGGTTTTTAATGTTTGTGTTAAGGTCTTTGTCCATTTTCACACGATTACTGTAAAACTTTAGTTCGGGAGCATATAAAAGTGTTTCATCACTTGCAAATCCTGGAACAACCTTATCCATTTGCTCGATAAAATTCAAAATATTTGTCAAGGTTCTATAAGGAAGTGCTGCCGTTATATCTCCAGCAACAGCATCAGCTAGTGTAGGTTTAAGGTTTGTTCTTGAAAGCTCATTTTGCCAAGTGCGTTTGCCTTGTTTAATATCCCCAAGTCTTTGCACTAAAATTTTGCCATCACCAAGCATATTCATAAGTTCGCCAACCTTTTGTGCATAAGCAATAGGGTCATCAAATGGAACTGTGAAATGATGAGAACAAAGGATTGCTAGGTTTGTATTATCTGATTTTAGTTCTTTAAAAGAATGGCCGTTAACAACTGCTAGATTATTGTCATAATTCTCTTGAGCAACAAATCCACCCGGATTTTGACAGAATGTTCTAACTTTATTGCAGAATGGTTTTGGATAACCAATAAGTTTTGATTCATAAAGTGCTTCGTTTACTTTTTCCATAATTTCATTTCTAACTTCAACACGAACACCAATATCAACAACACCAGGTTCTCTGCCAACGCCATGAAGTCTGCACATTTCATCTAGCCAATCCGCACCTTTTCTTCCAGTTGCGATAATAACCTTATCTGCTAGTATAGTTTCTCCATCAACAACCGCACCCTTACATTCAGTTCCTTCAATTACAATGTCTTCACAAGTTTTATTTGCAATAATTTTCACACCATTGTTTAGCAAAAATTGTTCAATATCATAATAAAGCTTATGTGCTTTTTCAGTTCCCAAATGTCTGATTGGGCAATCCACAAGTTTAAGCCCAGCTATGGTTGCTCTTTTTCTAATTTCTTTGATTGCATCTAAATTGCTTATACCTTCGATATGCGTATCAGCACCAAAGTCAAGATAAATTTTATCTGTATAATCAATTAATTCTTGTGCAAAATCTTCGCCAACCAAAGTTGGAAAATCTCCGCCAACTTCACGATTTAGAGATAGTTTTCCATCGGAAAATGCACCAGCACCGCTAAATCCCGATGTGATATTACAATAAGGTTTGCAATGCACACAATCCTTTGTTTTTGCTTTTGGACAAACTCGATTTTCAATAAGTCTCCCTTGCTCGATGATTGTTATTTCATCTCCTGATTTTTGACGCACAAGTTCAAGTGCCGTAAAAATTCCAGCAGGACCTGCACCAATAATTAAAATTTTTCTCATAATAATACCCCCCTATAAAGCAATCGTGCTAGTTGGAATTAGCGTTTTTGGGTCTGCGATTGATTTATTATTTATATAGTTATAAAATCCCGCCGAAGCAATCATTGCAGCATTATCTGTGCAAAGTTTGATTGGTGGATAATAAACTTTTGCCCCAATTTTGTTAGCTTCTTCGTCCATTTTGCTTCTTAAAAGTTCATTTGCAGAAACACCGCCAGCAAGCACAATTTTATCATACTTAAACTCTTTCAAAGCATAAATAGATTTTGAAACAACTTGGCTTACCGCTTCGTCTTGAAATGAAGCACAAATATTTGGAACATTGATTTCATTTCCACGTTGTTTTTCATTGTGAATATAATTTATAACAGCAGTTTTTAATCCAGAATATGAAAAATTAAAATCTTTGATTTTTTCTTTCCACATATTTGTAAACTTTCTATCAACAACCCCAAGCTTAGCTTGTTTTTGTATGTTTGGACCACCCGGATACTCTAGTCCACATTCTCTTGCAACTTTATCAAATGACTCGCCAATCGCATCATCTGTTGTTGTTCCAATAAGTTTTCTTTCGGTGTAACTTTTCATTTCAACAAGAGCAGTGTGACCACCAGAAACAATTAAACACACAAATGGTGGCTCTAAATCTTTGCTTGCAATATAGTTAGCTGCAATATGCCCTTCAATATGATTAACAGCTATGAGCGGTTTTCCGGTTGAATAAGCTAACGCTTTTGCAAAGTTTACCCCAACAATCAAAGCACCCAAAAGTCCAGCACCATAAGTTACAGCAATGGCATCAATATCATCTATTGTAACATTTGCTTGAGCAAGTGCTTCTTTATACACAGTATCAATATTCATGACGTGGTTTCTTGATGCTATTTCAGGAACTACCCCGCCATAAAGTTTATGAATATCAATTTGTGTATTAGTTACCATTGACAACACTTCTCTGCCGTTTTTAACAACAGCAACACTTGTTTCATCACAACTTGACTCAATGCCTAAAATTAAAATATCTTTTTTCATTTTTCACCGCCTGTTTTAATTGTCTTTTCCAAATCCAATGAATAACAAATAATATCAATGATATAACCCACACCAAATAATCCACCGGTAATGGCATAAACAATACCCCAAAAAATCTCGCCTTTTATAAATTTATGAAGCCCGAACCAGCCACCGAAAATGCACAAAAGTAATCTTATTAATGCTGATTTAAACTCTGGAGTAAATTTGAGAGATTTAGACTCATTTTCATCGCCATTAATTTCTTGTATTTCTTCGTTGATTGGTTCTTCACTAGCGGTATCTTTTTTCTTTTGTTCTTCTTTTGTAAAAATCACATCTTGAATATTACCACAATATTTGCATTTATATCCATTTTCAACTTTCTCAAATCTGGTTGAACCACAATCACTACATTTATACTTATAAAATTCCATAAACTTCTCCTTTGTTAATTCAACTTATCAAGTTTTAGTTTTTCAATGATAAAATTCTTTATGTCTCCATCTAAAACACCTGATGTATCTCCAGTTTCATAGTTCGTTCTATGGTCTTTTACCATATTATAAGGGCACAATACATACGAACGAATTTGACTGCCCCATTCGATTTTTCGCTGAAGACCTAACTGTTTTAAATGTTCTTCTTCTTTTTCTTTTTCGAGTTTCTCAGCTAACTTTGCATAAAGCATTTTCATGGCAAACTCTTTATTTTGTGTTTGACTACGTTCATTTTGACAAGCAACAATAATACCTGTTGGCAAGTGGGTTATTCTTACAGCGGACTCAGTTTTGTTAATGTGTTGACCACCAGCACCACCACTTCTGTAGGTATCAATTTTGATTTCATCTGGTTTTATTTCTATTTTAGTTGTATCCGAAATAACAGGCGATACTTCAACCGAAGCAAATGATGTATGTCTTCGTTTATTTGCATCAAAAGGCGAAATTCTAACTAATCTATGCACACCCCTTTCACACTTTAAGTTGCCATAAGCATGCTCGCCTTCAACTAAAAGAGTTACGCTTTTATAGCCCGCCCCATCGCCGTATAAATAATCAATAATTTTCACCTCAAGCCCATTTTTGTCAGCAAAAGAAACGTACATGCGTTTTAACATATCAGTCCAATCTTGAGCTTCTTCGCCACCAGCACCTGAATGCAACTCGATAATTGCCGGTTGATTGTCATTCTCCCCTGAATACAAAGTTTCTTCATAAAGTTTTTCTACACTTTGCTTCGCCAGTAGAAATTCATGATTAAAATCTTTCCAGTCATCATCATTTTTACTTTCGTTAAAGAGCAAGTCATATAAATCAAAAAGGTCTTTTATTTGTTTTTCGGTTAAATTGATTTTTTCAAGCAAATTAACAACACTCTTTTTTTCACTACCTATTGCCTTAATTTTTTCAAAGTCCGAAAAAATCTCTGGGTTTTGTTCTTGAGTTTCTATTTCTTTTAATCTATTTTCCAGCCTTGCCTTGTCAAAGACAGTGGACTGCTAATTTTTGTTTTTCGTGTAATTGTCTTAGCTCGTCTAAATTAAACATATTTTCTCTCCACCAATAGTATAGTAATTGAAATTTTAAATTCAAGTACTTCTAGTCAACTTTGTATCCAATTTTTTTTGTATTGCCAACATAATATACAATCGCATCTTCAACCACTTCTGTTTTGTTAGCTGTGAATTTTGGATAATCTACATCATCTTCTTTGATAACAAGACTTTCACTGCTTAATTGTTTTTCTTCTGAAAATATTGATTCTGCAATGTTTTTTATTGTTTTTGTATCGCTATTTCCCAGTCCCGTATCAGACTCAATGATTTTTAGTTTCAGATTTATAAGTGTAGGTATTCTTTCAAACCAGCTTGGCGAAATTTGATTGTCTTTATTGTTTTTATTATCTTTATTTTCAAAACTTGCTTGATTTTCATTTTCAACAACATTAGCATTATAAAAATGCGACAAATAATTTGATTTAACTTTTTTTAATAAATCTATGCTAAACCCATCTTTAAAACTCATATCGTCTAAGTTTTTAAAGTATGTTGTTTTTGTAAAATCAGCCAAGTTTGAGATAATGAATTTTTTTCCATCATTGCAAAATGCAATTTTTTCTCGAGATAAGTCTTTAACATTGATATCAAATGGATTTATTGCTTCTCCATTCACATTAAGTTTCCAATCAAAATCTTTTTCAGCAAAATCCGAGAATTTCTTTAAAAAATGATACCTAACTTCGGCATTAAAATACAACCAATCTTGGTCTTTTATTTCTAAATATAAATTTGAAAGAGATTGTCTATCATTTGAAGCTAGAGTAATTTCTTCAATACTTTCAATTATATCATTTATTTTAGATTGCTGAGTTTTAAAAAGTCTTCCAATATCATAAGGAACATTATATGAAAGCAATCTATACTCATTAGACCTTTTCAAAATTTCATCAATATTCAATATCTTTGAAAACTTAGCAATAAGTTCCGCAAAGCACACTGCATACTCATTTTTCTCACAAAAAACTCTGTAATACTTTGACTCAATTAAATTTAATTCTTCATTATGATTCGTTAAATCTTTCTTTAATGTTTGAACGTGATAACTCACATCTCCCGAATGGTTTAGCAAAAACTTACTTCTAAACAACAAAATAATTGAAATAATAAACCCTGAAACAGTACAAATAACTGAAGTTAAAAACAATGGCGAATACACAGAAGTATTAAACATAGCTATCAGTGACAAACTTATTCCTAAAAGCGAAAGCCCCAAAATTACTATTGCTAGAATTTTGCAAAGCTTTGAATTTTTTTTCATGTTAACACTTTTCATTGATTGTTTTTTTATGGTTGATTCAAGTTCTTTTACTTGAGTGGCTTTGTGCTTTACTTCATCTTTTCTTTCATCGCAAAACTTTGCCCCAGCAATTCTGTATTCATGAAATTCCTGTTCAATTTGAGTTTGGTCAACTTCGCCGTTTTCATCGGCATAACTTGCCATTGTGAAATACAAGATTTTAAGATAATCAAGAGTGAGTTTCATTGTTTCAAACTTAAATTCAGTGGCATACATTTTCATTAAAAAACAAATGCCTTCAATGCAAACTTTGTTTTTTTCGCTAAAACAAAAATTAGGCAATTCACTCTCATGCTCCAAAATATGTCTATAAGCTTCACAAAAGGCAATCAAGTCTTTGTAAAGTATTGCATTTTTCGCAAAACTTGAATTTCCGATAACATTAGCATCTTCTGTATTTAATAGTTTTAACATCTCACACCTCAATAATAATATAACATATTTTTCAAATTTATAAAACATTTTTTACTATTATTAAGGCTATTTTTTCTAAAACAAAAACAGCCTTTCGGCTGTCTTATCTTTTGTAAACTCTTTTGTACTTTTCAAGTTTTTATTTTGATACTTAAATTATCATCTTCCGTATCTTTTAACCCATTATCTTTCGTGCAAGAACATAATACTAAACTTTCTAAAATTTGTAAATACCTTCGTCAAATTTAGTCAAAATAAACTTTTTATTGTTATTTTTCGACATCAAAATATTCAAAAGATACTTATTTTGATTGAAATAATATAAAAAATCTACTAAAATTAAAGCATGGAACTTGGAATAGATATTGAACAAAATGAAAGATTTAAAGAAATAAGCGATAATTTCAAAAAACGAGCATTTACAAAATCAGAAATTGAATATGCTGAAAAGAGAGCAAATAAACATCAAACTTATTGCTCATTTTGGTGTGTGAAAGAATCTGTTGTCAAAGCCTTTTCTAACCGTGCATTAAATTTTCAACAAATAAATATTAAAGCAACAGAAGAAGGCAGACCTTATATAGAAATGAATGAAACTATTAAAATCGAACTCAAAAAACTCGGCTTAAACGAGATTAAAATTTCTATTTCAAATGCAAAAGATTATTCCACTGCTGTATGTTTAATTTATTAATCATTTTAATAAAAAAAGTTATGCAAAAAAATACACAATCATTATTTAGAGCAATAAAAAAACTTTACTTGTTTTTCAAGTAAAGTTTTTATTTTATTTATTGAAATTAACAAATCTAGAGAAATTAGGATTTGTTGGAACAAGCCATTTTTTGAAGTTTTCAACAGCCTTTGCTCTGTGCGAAACTCTATCTTTTTCTTCTTTTGTTGCTTCACCAAATGTTTTTTCAAGGTCTGCTGAATAAAAGATACAATCATATCCGAAATCTTTGCTACCACGTTCTTCGGTGTCAATTTCGCCAAAAGCACGACCTGTGAAAAGTCTTAATTCTTTTTCATACATATAGCAAAGCACACATTCAAAGTAAGCTGTTCTAGCTAATGAATCGCCAAGTTTTTCAAGAACTTTTTTTCTGTTAGCTGCGTCATTGTGGTCTCCAGCGTATCTAGCTGATTTAACTCCAGGTTCGCCACCCAAACTGTTAACAAACAAACCACTATCATCAGACAAAACCGGATAATCAAGGTTGTTTTCTTGCAAAAAATCATAGACAGCTTGAGCCTTGATTTTTGCATTTTCTGCACTTGTTGAACCAGTTTCTGCAATTTCCTTATTATAACCAATATCATCTAGTGATAAAAGTTTAAAATCTGAACCCAAAAGTTCATTAAATTCCTTAATTTTGTTCTTGTTTCTCGATGCTAATACTATTTTTTTCATTTTTATTCCCCCATTTTTTGTTAATTATTTTTAATCCAAATTTTGTTAAATAATGTAATCCTATTGCAAGACCCGCTCCGAGTATCCAACCAACCAAAACATCAGTTGGAAAGTGTACACATAAAACAAGTCTTGACAATCCAATCAAAACGGAAACAGCGATTGAAGCACCACCCCATTTTTTTGAGAAAAACATTACCGCCACAGCCATAGCCATTGAAGTTGCAGAATGTCCTGAAGCCATTGAAAATCCATCAGGAAATTCATATTTTGCAAGTTCGCACATGTTTGCTAGTTCCGGATAGGTTTCAAAGGGTCTATCCCTTCTTATTATATTTTTTATAACAATGTCATTAAGCACTGCTGTAACCCCCCCAGCAATCATCACAAACAGTCCAACTTTGCGAGTTTTTTTGAAGCATAACAGCAATAACACAATTGCCACCACTCCCCATTTTCCACCAATAAAGGAAAATATTTTCGCTAGAGTTGCAATAAATTTTGACTCGCCAAATGTTCTGCTTATCCAAGATAGTATTGAATAATCCATATTTTATCCTTTGTTTTTGTTTTTATAAGTCAATAATTTTAGATACATCATTTAACTTTACAAGTTTATCATAACCATTTTGTTTGATTTTGTCAGCAAAATTATTAAAGTTTTTTGGAAAAATAAATGCTGAAACATCAAAACCTTTATTCATTAAATCAATTTTTGCTTTCAAAACATCTGCATAATTAGCGTTTTTATCATAAACCAAAGCAAGTTTTTGCACTGGAACTTTGAATCCCCTTTCATTTAAAAGCATTACAACTGAATATAGCCCAATGCTAACACCAACAGCCGGGATTGGTGTACCTGCAAATTTTTCAATCATTTTATCGTATCTTCCACCACCGCCAATAGCTCTGCCAAAGTCATCATCAAAAACTTCAATAACAGTTCCAGTGTAATAGCCTTGACCACGGATAACACAAGCATCATATTCAATCTTAAAGCCAGGAAAACCAAAACTTGAAGTTGTTTCAATGATTTGTGTAAGCGATAAAATAACATTTTCACTTACCCCAAATTCTGAAAGCATCTTTAATTTTTGTTTGTTATCGCTTGCTGTCTTTAATTGTTTGAATTTATCTATTAGCATTGCTGTCTTTTTGCTATCAAAACCATTACTAATTAGTTCTGTTTGCACGCCATCAAATCCAATTTTGTCGAATTTATCTAAACTTATGCAAATTTCAGGAACATTTTCAAGTTCAAAACCACAAGCAGTGATAAGTTCGTTTAAAGCTCGCCTATCATTAATTTTAAAGCTTAATCTTTCAAAACCCAATTCCTTATAAGAACACATGTAAGCATAAAATAATTCTATTTCAGCCATTGGAGTTGAGTCACCTAAGATATCAATATCACATTGTGTGAATTGTCTTACCCTGCCCCTTTGTGGTCTTTCAGCTCTAAAAGATTCATCAATTTGAATAGCTTTAAAAGGACTTGGCAATTTTTCTCTATTATTAATAAAGAAACGCACTAGCGGAACTGTTAAATCGTATCTTAAACCTTCTTCAACAATATCATTTTCAGTTAAATTTGGTTTAGATAAATCAAGTTTATCCCCACGTTTAACAGTTTTGAACATAAGCTTTTGATTGTCGCCAGAATCTCCACTAGTGAGCAAATTCAAGCTTTCAAGTATTGGGGTTTTTATTTGCAAAAAACCATTCTTTTTATATGTTTTTAAAATTATTTGCTCAGCATAAGACCTAATGTCCATTTCAGCAGGCAAATAATCGACCGTTCCACGAACGGGATTTGTATCAAATTTCATAATAAC
This sequence comes from uncultured Lachnospiraceae bacterium, assembly GCA_964646345.1. Taxonomy (GTDB): domain Bacteria; phylum Bacillota; class Clostridia; order Christensenellales; family UBA1242; genus RGIG1681. Next base: position 56,945 of record CAZYDU010000005.1, on the reverse strand, counting down.
CTACCTTTCTCATTATAGCAATTTTTCTTTCAGTTACAAAATAAAAAATTCACTATATTCTTATTTTTTTAAAAAATCTTCAACCAATTTCTTAGCATTATTTAATAAATCGTCATCTCCGTTTAACCAAACAATATTTTTCTCTTTGTTATACCATGTCTTTTGTCTTTTTGCAAAATGTCGTTCTTCAGTAAAAAGTAAGTCGAAAAATTCGTTATAGTCTTTAAATTCTCCGTCCAAAAATCTAATGATAAACTTCGCTTCAAGACCAAGAGATTTTAAAAAATCTTTATCAACCCCACTTACAAGTAATCCTTTTATTTCTTCAATCATATTTGGCATACGGAACTCAAGCCTGGTTTTAATTCTTTCATGTATTTGTTCTTTTTTCCAATCAATACCAATTTGCAAAACTTCATATCTTGGTTTATTGTTAGGCTTTGGATTTCTTTTAAGCTCAATTAACCTAATCAATCTTCTTGAAGTAATTTCTTCAGGAAACACAATATTTTCGTTTTTGCAAATTTGTATAAGTTCTTCTTTTGAAAATTTTTCAAGTGACGAACGAAGTTCAAGATTTGGTTTATCACATGAAAGGTCATAACCTTCAACAACACTTCTTGAATAAAGCCCCGTGCCACCAACCAAAAAAGGAACTTTGCATCGAGATATAATATCATCAATAGCACTGTAAGCTTGATGCTGAAAATCAAAAAGTGTGAACTGCTCGCCAAGGTTTGCAATATCAATCAGATGATGTCGTATAGTCATCTGTTCTTCGTGCGTAACCTTACCTGAACACCAATCAAGACCTTTGTAAACTTGTCTTGAGTCTGCTGAGACAATTTCGCCATCAAAAAATTTGGCTAGTTCAATTCCTAGTCCACTTTTCCCAGATGACGTAAGCCCAACAATCGAAATCAATTTTTCCATAATTATTTCCTAAATTCTAATCTATTTTTTAATCAATTTACCAGTCAACAATCTTATGACAACTTGATTTTATATCGTCATAAAAATCAAAGTATTTGGTGTTTTTGCTTAATTTTTGTGATTTTTTCTTGGTTTTAGCAATATTATTTGTATTATTTTGCGTTTTTTCTTGCAAAATTTTCGCTTGATTTTCTTTCATATATAAACCTTTATTTTATTAATTTTAAACTCACAAGCGTTTCCACATTTGCAGTTTGCGGAAACATTTGATAAGGTTGAACAAATTCTATATCATATTTTTTTCTAAGCTCCGCCAAATCACGAGCTAGAGTTGCTGGATTACAAGAAAGATAGACAATTTGTTCCGGCTCTGCTTCTAAAAAACTTTGAGTAACTTCTTTTGCAAGCCCCTTTCGTGGCGGGTCAACTACAATCACAAAATCTCCGTTTAGTTTTTTTGCGAGCTCTGGAATAATTTCAGTACAATCGCCATTTATATTGGTCAAATTGTATAAATTATTTTTATTTTTTAAATTATCTGCATTTTTAGTTGCTTCTTTTTCAATTTCAATACCGATTACTTTTTCAGAATTTTTTGCCAAAATTGAAGACAAAAGTCCCGCTCCACTATATGCATCAATAATAGTTTCATGCTCGCCAATAGTATCAATAATCTTTTGGTAAATTTCATTTTTTATATAATCATTAACCTGCAAAAATGAACGATTGTTTATTTCATATTTAATGCCAAAATCTTCAATTTGCAAATTTTCTAAACCATAAATATGCTCATCTATTTTGCCAAAAATAACGTTATTTTGAAGTTTATTTACATTTTTAACTATTCCAAATAGAGAAAACTCTTTTTTTAGTTCCTGAATTAAAGGCTCAAAATTATTAAATTTTTCATCTGTTACCACAACAGTTAAAATAAATTCATCTAAATGTTCACGAACAACGATATGTTTAACAATCCCTTTGTGAGTCTCTTCATTATAAGCTGAAATATTGTTGTTTTTCATGTAATTTTTAAAGATTTTTAGTAATTTTTGCGTTTTTTCACTTTGTAGTAAACAATCTTCTATTTCAACAATTTCATGACTATTTCTTTTATACATACCAATTTTTATTTCGCCATTTTTTTCTTGAACTGGAAAAGCAAATTTATTTCTATACCTAAACCACTTATCACTTTCAATTACTTCGTTAATTTCTGTATCAATTTTTGCGTATTTTTTGAGCGAATTTCTTACCATTTCTTTCAAAAATTTTAATTGCTCATCTCTTGACAAATGTTGAATATCGCAACCACCACATTTATAAAAGTATGGACAAGGTGGATTAACCCTATTTCCACTCACAGAAACTTTCTCAATAATTTTTGCGATTAAAAAAGATTTTTGTTCTTTTATTATATGAACTCTAACTTTTTCGCCAGGGCAAGCAAAAGGAACGAAGATAATCATGCCATTAAAAACAGCAATACCTTCGCCAGTATCAGCAAATCTTTCAATTTTCACTACAATCTCATCATTCTTTCTTAATGCTTTTTCCATAATCATCTCAAATTATATCATTTAAGCAAACAAAAAGCAACTACTAGTTATTAGCGAAAAATAACATTTGACAAACTTTACAAACAATATATAATTTTAAATATGGAAAAATTATGTAATATTTGCCCACGAAAATGCAATGTAGATAGAATAAGTAATATAGGTTTTTGCAAAGCTAGGCTAAAACCAAAAATATCAAAGGTAATGCTACATTATTTTGAAGAACCACCAATCTCAGGAACAAACGGAAGCGGTGCAATATTTTTTTCTAGTTGTAATCTAAAATGCATTTATTGTCAAAATTATGAAATTTCAACCGAATGTGAAGGGAAAGAAGTCTCTGTCGAAACTTTGGTCTCATTGTTTAAACAGCTAGAAAACGCTGGAGCCCATAACATTAATCTTGTTACCCCAACTCACTATACAAGTCAAATTATTGAAGCACTTGATATTTACAAACCAAAAATTCCTATTGTTTGGAATACATCAGGATACGAGAATCCTGAAACAATAAAAAAACTCAAAAATTATGTCGATATTTTTCTTACTGATTTAAAATATTATTCCAACGACCTATCCAAAAGACTTTCACTTGCTCCGGATTATTTTGAATATTGTTCTAAATCAATTTTACAAATGCGTGAAAATCAACCAAATGATATTTTTGAAAATGGTTTAGTGAAAAAGGGATTAATCATAAGACATTTATGCTTGCCAAATCAAACCAAAGACAGTGAAAAAGTCATTGATTGGATTTATGAAAATTTAGGAAGCGAAACGTATTTAAGTTTAATGTCACAATATGTGCCAATGGCAAAAGCTAAAGAAACAAACGACATCAATAGAAAAATCAAACCGATTGAATATAAAATCTTAGTAAATAAACTGAATAAACTTGGATTTTCCAATGTATTTTTGCAGGATTTTTCTAGTGCGGATAGTGTGTATACACCAAACTTTAAAAACAACGAAACCGAATTTAATTATTAACCCAGGAATTTCGCTTGACTAAGCGAAATTCTTTTTATTAATAATGATATTAAAATTATTTTATAGCGAATTTTTTAAAATTTTTATATATATTTGCTATATTTTTTTGAATTTGATAAAATAATAATAGGAGAATAAAATTATGGAAAAAATTAAGCCAGTTTTCACTCAAAATTATGTACCTGTTTGCTTTTCAGCTAATGATAAATATATTCCACTACTCAGCACAGAACTTGCATCAATACTTGAACACTCATCTGCTAGCACAAATTACGATATAGTAATCTTGACAACAGGCGTTAGTGATGAAAATCAGTTTAGAATTTTATCACAAATAAAAAATCACCCAAATTTTTCAATAAGATTTGTAAATGTAGGCCAAAGTGTTTATGGCTATAAATTTTATCTTGACTCAAGACCAACCAACACAAAATATTCAAGTGAAATTTATTTCAGAATTTTAGTTCCAACATTAATGCAAGATTACGACTATGTAATTTTTTGCGATGCTGACCTAGTTTTTCAAGACGACATTGCAAAACTTCTTGATAATGATTTCAGCAAAAACATGATTGGTGGAGTTCGAGATTATGAAGGCATTGCGAATTGCTATAACAATAACTACGAAAGAACGAAATACAGAATCACAGAACTAGGCATTAAATCTTTTGACAACTATTTTGTTTCTGGTGTTTTGGTTTTTAACATTAAAAAATTCAACGAACTTTATAGCGAAAAACAACTCCTTGACCTTGCAACTTCTAAAAAATGGATTCAATACGATCAAGACCTTTTAAACTATATTTGCAAGGACGATGTTTTAATCCTAGACGGCAAATGGAACTTTGTTGAAGATATTGACAATGTTTACCATTCGCTCCCACAAAGGCTTTTCGCTGAATATGAAGAAAGTGAAAAAGACCCAAAAGTAATTCATTATTCCGGCAACCGAAAACCATGGATTAATTTAAACTCAAAATACAGTGGATTGTTTTGGAAATATGCTGAGAGAACTCCTTTTGCAACATCACTTAAGGACCTAAGAAAAATTGATTAATTCAATTCAAAAATGTAAATATTTTTAATTTTAAAATTAATTTTTACAATTTAACATAAAAATCCTACTTTCTTTCAAGTAGGATTTTTGTTTTTATTTTTATTTTGTTAATCTCAAATCTTCACCATCGATGAAGATTAGATTAGAATTTCTTTTATTGCAAAGTCTTGAGCAAATTCTTTCATCATAACGATTATTTAATTCATCAAGCATGAGATTTGTTGTGATTACTATTGGCCTATTAAACCTTTCACGTTCGGATATAATTAAGTATAAATAATTCTTTGTCACATTTTTTAAAACTGGTTCTGTTCCTAAATCATCAATAAATAAAATATCTGCACCAATGAATGGCTCAAGCCATGAAGATTTGTCTTTATCAAATGACGTGTGATACTTTAAAAATGATTCATTTAAATCAAATGCTGAAACAAAACACACATTCTTGTCTTTTTTCATAAACTCATTCGCCAAGCACGAAGACAAATAAGTCTTTCCTACACCAGTTTTACCAGCAATAATAATATTATTTTTTGCATTATTTGGATATTTATCCGACCATTTTGTTAGAATTTCTGCTATTTTTTGCAAATTTTCTGCTTGTTTTGCGTTTTTACAAATTTTAGTATCAAACTTATCAAAATCACATTCACTATTAGCAGACAACCCAAACGCTTTGATTAACTCCGCATTTCTCTTTTTTTTGTAGCAGTCACAAAACCTTCCATTAATAAAACCAGTATCTCCACAATTTTGACAACTATATTTAGGTTTTAAATCGCTTGGCTTTAACTTTAGTTTAGCAAGAACTGCCATTTTTTCTTTTCTAAGGGTTTCGAGATTTTGTTTTATGTTTTTGTATGTTTCATTTTTAGATTTGCATTTTGATAATTCCAAAACTAATTGTCTTTCAAGATTATCGAGTTTTTTATAAGTTCCACAAGAATTTGCACGAGCTAAATTTGATGCAACCTGTTTTTCTTCCTGCATTTTTTTATAGCTATACTCTTTCTGCAAATCTCTATCAATTTGACGAAAATCCATAAATCCCCCATATTAAATTTCTATGTCATCTAACGAATCAAAGAGTGCATTCATTTCTTCTGACGAGTAGTTTCTTGTTGAAAAGTCTGGTTTTTGAGCTTCACTCTTAGACCCGGTCATTGATTTTAAATATTTTTCGATGCCACCATTTGTTTTTATATTATTCTCATTTAAACTAGCCAAAACTTTGTTTAAGTATGTCATTGGATTAGACTTGCCCTTGCATGAAGCTGAAACAATCAAAATTTGCTCGTCCGAAAAATTCCAATTATTAGTCCAAACTTTGTAAAATTCCCTATCATAACTTGACACAGAACGAACAAGACCAACGCTATCTAGAATAACTTTAATCTGCTCATCTGCTTTAACAATTAAAGAAATATATTGCTCAATAGAATTTGACGACACCAAACCGAGCTTAAAGAATTTTTGCACAACTGTGTTCATTGCATCTAATGTACGCAAACTTTGTTTGAAACAATACAGTGAAATTTGAACCAAAGTTTCAGCATCATAGCCTTTATTAATCCAGTCTGAAATATAAATATCAACAACATTTTCAAGATTTTGATAATATAATCCAAGATTTTTTGAAACAACTTTTGCAATTTCAAACAACTCATCTTGCCTTACTGAGAACTCGGAAATTTCTTCAATGGTAAATAGTTTCTGCTCATAATATTTGGTTAATAGGACATCAAGCTTATTAAACCCACCTTTTTTCTTTAATGATTTAGCAACTTCCACAATAGTTCCGTTAGAAAAACCAAAATTGTTGTTCCATTTTAAATATAAGTTTCTTTCTTCAATATCAGCCTCACGTTTTAATCCCAATGCTAAAAGAACTCGTTTTATTTCTTCCGAGTTTTGCTCGTATTCAATAAATTTTTGTTCCACAGCTTCAATAGTTTTCAATCCTTCATCAGCATAATTTCTTGCAACCGCCAAAATATATGGATACCCTATTGACGTTGATTTTCTTGTTGTGCAATATTTTGCAATCATAACAAGAGCTTCCGGTTCAAAATGATAAGTTTCAATTAAAGAATAATATTCATTAAACTCGGTTGGTGTAATCATTCTGCCTGAAATCACAGCTTGAATTTGAGTATTAAAATCAGTATATTTTTCTTTATTTCTAATTTTTGAGCTACCACTTCTTGTTTTGATAGGCAAAAATCTAACTTCTAACGGATTTGTTGAAACCACTTGAACAAGTCCCATTTCTTGCCAGTAAGCAAAAGATTTTAATATTTCATCTTCACTTAAGCACAAAATCTTGCACATTGTATCCAAAGAATTATCGTCATTGTTTGGATTTGAGCATAAATTTAAGCCATACAAATACACTTTGACATCTTCGCCAGTTGCTTGTGGCAAAAATTCATTCAGGAATGTATTATCAATAACCGTATAGCCGTCCATAGCAAGTCTACTAGAATAAGAACAAAGTGCCAAAATCGCAACCCCCAAAGATTTTATTTGATTTATTTACTAAACAAGATTATAATAACACTAATAAAATAAAATTTCAACAACAAAAATTTAATTTAGAAATTTTTAGGAGAATCTCATGAAATTTTTGCATACAGCCGACTGGCATCTTGGTGCTAAAACCAATGGCAGGGATAGACTAATCGAACAAAAAAGAACTCTTGAAGAAATTGAATCAATAGCTAACCATGAAAATATTGATTGCGTGATTATCGCTGGAGATGTTTTCAATACCGCAAGTCCTTCTGCTGAAGCTGAAGAACTATTTTTTGATGCAATACAAAAACTATCAAATGGTGGAGATAGATTTATTTTTGTGCTTGCTGGAAACCATGACGACCCAACAAGACTTTCAGCTGGTCTTCCACTTGCAAGCAAACATAATATTGCACTTGTAAGTTCTTTGGATAAACTCAAAGAAAATTCTTTTGTAAAAAACACCGCTATTCAAGTTGTTGAAACTGGAAAAGGACACATTAGAATCAAGAAAACCGAAAACGAAGACCTTGCAACAATCGCCTACCTTCCTTATCCAAGCGAAACCCGAATTTCTGAAAAAGTTGATTCAGAATTATCTTATGCTGAAAAGGTTCAAGAGTGGGCAAAAATTAGTGCAAGTGCATTTAATGACGACAACTTCAATATTTTTGTTTCGCATTTATTTATGGTTGGGTCAAAAACAAACGAAGGAACTGTCAAAGTTGGAGATTTACTCGCAGTACCAAAGAATATGTTGCCAAAAGCTAGTTACACCGCACTTGGGCATATTCATTCATGCCAGGACCTTGGAGACAACGTATTTTATTCTGGAGCAATCACGAAATTAAATATCAAAAACAAAGACCTAAGCGTTAATGTTTTTGAAAGCGAAAATGGAAAACTTGTAAATATCAAAACTATTCCGCTTCAAAATCCAGCAAAATACGAAAAAGTGCAAGCTACATCAATCGAAGATGCTAGCGACAAGCTTTTAAACTACGATAATTTAGACATTGTAGAACTCGAAATTATCCAAAACGAACCACTCTCAGCATCTAGCATTAAAGCTTTAAAAAAAGACTTCCCTTGTATTAGTAATATTTCTCTAACAAGACCTGCTGGAGCGTATCAAACTCAATCAAGCACAAAAAGAATTAAATTAAATGATGTTGATTTATTTTCTGAATTTTATAAAACCGTTCGTGGAACTGAACCAAGTGACGATTTAACACAAATGTTCGTGGAATGTAAAGGAGAAGAAAATGAAACCAATTAAACTCGTAATTGAAGGATTAAATAGCTTTGAAACGAAACAAGAACTTGATTTTGAAAGTCTAACCGGCGGAGTGTTTGGAATTTTTGGCAAAACTGGAAGCGGAAAGTCCACAATTTTAGATGCCATAACTTTAAGTTTGTACGGCAAGGTCGAAAGAACCAAACAAAATATAGATTTTATCAACACAAAATGTTCAAAAGCGACAGTAACATTTAGATTTTCAATGCTAAATTCTGGGAAGGATAAAATCTACGAAATTACCCGAACATTTAGCAAAAAGAAAAACGGCAAAGATATTGATTCAGATGCAGAATTATATGAACTTGATGGCGAAGACAAAAAATTAATCGAACAAGGCACAACAAAAGTTAATGACAAAATTTTTGGGATAGTTGGGCTTGGCGTTAATGAATTTGCAAAATGCATCGCTCTCCCACAAGGCGAATTCTCAGCATTTTTGCAAGCAAAGCCTAGTGAGAGAACTGAAATTATGAGCAATATTTTCAATCTTTCCCAATATGGCGATGAGCTTATGCAAAAAGTAAAAAACAAGCTAAACGAATTTGATAAACAAGTATCCACTCTTTCTGCAAGCAAGACTATGGTTGACTATGCAACTGACGAAAAACTTGAAAGTTTAACAACTGAGCTTGCTGGCAAAAAACAAGAATATGAACTTGCTTCAAACGAGCTTCAAAGGTTATCAAGTTCTTGGGGCGAGCAAAAACAAACACTTGAAAAACTTAAAACATTATCAGAAATCACAGGCAAGTTAAATGAACTAGAAACCAAAAAAGATGAAATGCTCTTAGTGCAACAAGAAATTGAAAAAAGCCAAACCGCCAACCAATTAAAAACCGATTTTGAAAAGCTTAAAAAAGACGAAAGTGACGCAAAAGAGTTAACCAATAAAATAACAGAACTTGGCGAATTAAAACTAAAAAAAGCGAGCCAAGTTGTTGAGTCTGAAACCCATTTTAATGATATAAAAACTATTTTTGATGACAGAATTATTGAACTTAATAGCAAACTTGGAAAATTAACTGAACTTGTAAGACTTGATGAAGAAATCAAGATTGCTGAAAAGAAAAAACAAGAAGCAAAAGATGCAATATCTTCAAAACAAAAAGAAGTTGAATCGGAAAGTCAAAACAATGAGTATCTTGAAAACAATATTGCAAAACTTCAAGAACAAATTGATGAGATTGACGATTTTATTGATACTAACAAAGCTGATGTCGAACTAACCTATGCCTTAGAACAAACCAAAGGGGTTGAAAGTGAAATCATATTGCTTGACGAAGTTTTGTTTTCTCTTGGAAAACTAATTGACCAAACAAATGCAGACATCAAGCAAGCTCATGAAGATTATAACGAAGCCATTGCAAAAGAAAAACATCTAAGACAAAGTCAAGAAAAGATTGAAAATTCTATTGAAGTTGCCTTTGAAGATTCTGATTCAAATAATTTCACAAAACTCCGCAGTTGTGACAAACAACTTGAAAACATGCGTGAAGTAAACCAAGAACTTGAAAACATTGATAGGCTTATTGCTAGGCTTATTGCTGACAGCGAAGCAAGAACAATGACAATCGAGCAAATCAACGAAACAATCACACAAGAGCAAGCTAATTTAAACAATATTGAAAGCATGATTGCAAAAAAAGAAGTTGAACTTGAGTCAAATCAAGAAGCTCGTGAAGAACTTTTGGGCGAAAATGTAATTTCAATGATTTCGGAACATTTGCAGGTCGGCGACTCATGCCCTGTTTGCTCATCGAATGTACAAACTAAAATCTATGCCGAAAAAACTGATTTTTCGCCTATTGAAAGTGAAATAAAGAGCAATAAAGTAAGGCTAAAAAATTTACGTTTTGAGCGTGATAAAATTTTAGCAAGTCTCGTATCTTTCAAGTCGAGAATCGAGTTTGAAAAAAATCAAATCACGAAAAACAATGCTGAGATTGAAAACTTGCATAACGGTAAAGATTCTTTATATTTGAAATTTGTTGACAGTAATGACGAAAGTGCCGAAAATTTCAAAAAACTCTATGGATTGCTCCAAAATACCGTTGTAAGTTTGGAGAACTTGATTGATTTGCAGGATACCGTTCGTGAAGACGAAAAACAAGCATTAATCAATAAAGTGCAAGCTGGGTCAAGACTCACAATTTATGAATCTTATCTCGAAAGCTTAACGGATATATCTTACACTTTGCAAAAGAAAAAAGCCGAACGAGAATTTGTAATAATTAACGTAAATGAAAAATATAAAAACTTGTCAGAGTTTAAAAAGCAAATTGCTGAAGGCAAAAATATTGAACTTTTGATAGACGATAAAAAAGAAAATAGGGCAAAACTCAAAGACCAACAATTTGAACTTATTTCTCAAAAATCAAAATCTGATGTTCTTATTGAAAAACTCAAATCTGACATGATGTTAATGCAAGAACGAATTGAAACAAGCGAGCAAACTATCGCAGGTCTAAACACAAAAATTCTTGCTAGTGGAGTTCCTGAAGGAGCTTCGGTTGAAGACGAAAAAGTGCAAACCGAAAATGCAATAAAACAACTTCGAGCCGAATATGCAGAAAAGCAATCGCTTTTTGAAACAAACAAAGAAGCCTTATCAAGAATTGAAAACGATTACACAGTTAGTCAATCAATTCTAGATTCAAAAAATGCCGAGATTGAAATACTTAATTCCAAAATTACTGCATCACTTGAAAATAACGGATTTTCAGATTTTAGCGAACTTGAAAATTGCTTTATGGATAACAGCACTTTAAAGCTCAAACAAGAAAAAGTTAACGACTACAATAACGAATGTAAAGTTCTTGAAATGCAGAAAAAATCACTAGAAGAAGAAAATCTGCAAGAAATCAATACAGAAGAACTTAATAACACCGAAAAAGAAATTGCTAAACTAAATGAAACAGTTAAAGATTTATCCGAAACCATAGGAAAACTCGGTGCAGAACTTGAAAGACTTGCCGTAGATAACCAAAAACTCAAAGAAATTTCTTCTAATCTTGAAATTTTCACACATAAACTTGACCTAGTGAAAGAACTTTCAAGTGTTTTAAGGGGCAAAGCTCTTGCAGAATTTGTTTGCGAAGAATATTTGCAAGAAATAACCAGCAGTGCTAACCAAAAACTTGAAATTTTAATGGACGGCAGATACACCTTAAAGTTTGAAAATAAAGAATTCTTTGTTGAAGATAACTTTAACGATGGAAAAACTAGACCAGCCAGCACACTTTCAGGTGGCGAAACCTTTGTTGTAAGTTTGAGCTTAGCACTATCAATATCAAATGCAATCTCAATGCTCTCAACTAGGAGTATGGACTTCTTCTTCCTAGACGAAGGATTTGGAACACTTGATAACGAACTTTGCTCGGTTGTTATTAATTCACTTTATAAGCTCGAAAGCCAAAACCTTAAAATTGGATTAATCTCACACGTAAGCGAATTGGAAGAATCAATAAAAAATAAAGTTATTGTAACAAAAGACAATAACGGAACAAAACTAAAACTTGAACATAGTTTGTAGACAAAAACACGGAACTAAAACAGTTTCGTGTTTTTGTCGTGTTATTTTAAATGATATATTATATTTTATGTCATTTCGAGCGGAGCTTAGCGAAGTCGAGAAGTCCCCTTGATAGGAAGTGGTCGTTTTCCCAAAGAGATCTCTCCACTTCGGTCGAGATGACACACCCTTTTTCCGTGTCATTTCGAGCAGAACGTAGTGCAGTCGAGAAATCCCCCCGATAGGAAGTGGTCGTTTTCCCAAAGAGATCTCTCCACTTCGGTCGAGATGACACACCCTTTTTCCGTGTCATTTCGAGCAGAACGTAGTGCAGTCGAGAAATCCCCCCGATAGGAAGTGGTCGTTTTCCCAAAGAGATCTCTCCACTTCGGTCGAGATGACAGAACAAAATACATCATAAACACAAAAAAAAGAGTAGCACATGCTACCCTTTTTTGTTTATTTTAACCTTTTAATCTTTCAATCATATCGGTTTTTTGTTCTGATGTTAAATTAACCATTAACTTTAAAAACTCGTTTCTATCACTTTCTGTGAGCTTTGATAACGTGTTTTTATAGTTTTTCTTAGCGGTTTCATATTCTTCATCAGTTAAACCTTCAAGCACTGGAATTTGTTTTTGCTCATTGCCATTATTTTTGCTTATATCATAATCTAGTGCAATATCAAGAGCCATGAGTTTTTTGAAAAATGCTGGCTCCTTTTCCGCTGCATAAACCAAAGCTTTCATGCCATTAAGAGTATCAGCAGGAATTTTTGCTTTATATTCTTCCAGAAATGTTTCGATGTCGTCTGGAATCATTTTTATGGTTTCACTCATAGCCAAGGAACTTTCTAGCAAATCAATTTCTTCATCTGTTAAACCGTCTTCAATATATTCTTTTCTTTCTTCTTCACTAAACATAAATTTCTCCTATGACTTTAAGCTCCGCCCAAAGAGTGTTCGGTTATCATTTTGTTGACTTCTTCTTCAAATTTATAATTTTCTTTTGTTTTTGCTGAAATCTTATCAATTAAATGTTTGATAGCAGGCACTGCCTTGATTGCAACCATAGCACCACCAGCAACTACAATTAATGGAGAAAATCCCCAAAGAGCAGTCATGCCAGTTTGCAATGCTGTGAAAGCTGTTGGCAAATTAGTGATACCAAGTTTTCCAAGCCCGAACAAACCAAGTGAAGATTGCATAATTCCTTCTTTTGCTAAATATGATGTAACTCCTTTAGCCAAAAGTTCTCCAACGCCAACACCAAGAGTAGCTTTAAACAATCCATTTGATAAACCTTTTCCATTCAAAAGGTCTTTGCCTGCTTTTTTTGTTCCATCAATGAAATCATAATGTGGTTCAATTTCATTTGTGGCCACATCAACCGAAGTTGGAGCACCACTTGTCATTTCCGCTTCCTTTTCAGCGAGTTTATCACTAAGCCAAACTAGGTTAACAGACGACTCACTTGCCTGCACATAATCAACATAAAAACTATTACCGCTCGACATCGTGATGCTTTTTGTTTTTTCTATTAAAGCATCAAGTTTTGCTTTAGCATTTTCAAGTTCTTGTTGAGCTACTTTATATTTTTTTTCCTTAGCTTCATTATCTTTAAACTTTGAAGCCTGTTGTTTTGCAAGTTTTATAGCTACATCAAAATCTGCTTTTGCTATTAATCCAGGATTTACACTTGCCATAGAACTACCCCCATATTTTGTTGATTGTATTTTAACACCGGCTTATAATTTTGTCAAGAACTGTGAATGATTTATTGGTTATGTTTATAGTATTTTTTTGCAAAAACAATTTACAAACACACAAAAGTGTGTTATTATAGTGCTAACTATATAACAAAAGGAGAAAAAATTATGCCACAAAACGTTATTATAGACAACAAAACAAAAGTTGGTGAACTAACAAGAGCAATCGATATTTGGCAAAAAATTGAAAAAACATCTTCTTCCCCAGAAGAAAAAAGGATTGCTAGAGAAAACTTACAAAAACAAACTCAAGCAAAAGCTGAGCTTGTGAATATCATTGAAAGCAAACTTGGCAAACTTTCAGAAGAAAGCAGATATAAAATTTCAGGCTATATTGGAGATACAAGCAAAAACAGATACGATAATTTGTCAATCGAAATATTGAATAAGTATTTAGACTCTAAAGACCAAGTAGATTATATGGAACAAGAAAATCCATCTGACTCACTTGGCATGCAAATTTTGGAAGGTAAAACAGGTGTTGATTATATGACAGTTGTCAAATCGACCTTGGCAGTTTCTGCTGTTTCACTTCTTGCTCAAGCTGGAACATTCAGTGCACTTAGCTCAGGACTATCAGCACTCATGGCATTCAACCCAGTTGTTGGTGCTTGTGCTGTTGTTTTGGGAACTGCATCATTAATCAGAATGGCTCGCAAAATCTTTGCACCTGAAATTAAAAAGATTACATCAAATGTTCGTGTTCAAGAAAAATTTGAACAACTAAGTGCTGAATCAGGCGAACAATATAATCTCTATGATTTTGATGCATACAGAAAGGGTTACTCAGAAAACACAAATGCTGAAACAAAACCATTCACAAAACCAGGCGACCAATATGACAAGTCAAAGTTTGATAATTATAGACAACAAATTATAGATGAAGCTTATAATGCCACAAAAAATGGCGAAACTTACAACCCACCATACGGACAAAATATTATCAGCGATGACGAAATAACAAAATGTGTAGCAAAAGGTATTGAGAAAGCACATAACGAAAAGGCTGAAGAAGAAAGAGCTGCTGCCGAAAAAGAAGCTAGAGAAAAGGCAGAAGCAGAAAAAGAAGCTAAAGAAAAAGCTGAAACCGAAGAAACTCCTAAAAAACCTGAAATAGTTACCGCTAAAATGGTTAACAAAGCAGAAGAAGAAACTAAAAAAGCTAAAGAAGCACAACGTAAAGCTGAAGAAGCTTATAATAAAGCTGAAGAAACTTATAAAAAAGCTAAAGAAGCTTATGAGAATAAACAAGATGCAAAAACAACAAAAGCATTTGAAGAAGCAAGCAATAATTTGAACAAGTGTGAATCAGAATTAGAAACGGCAACCAATGCTATGAACGTTGCAGAAAACAACCTTCTTAGTCTCAGAGCTAAATTTAATGAACATGTTGGCTACAATCCTACTGGTCCAGCCACAATAACACCAAAGACTCCAGTAGCAGAACCTAAGGCAAATCCAACAGCTGATGCAAATGCTGAGCAAAAAGGAGAAACTCCAACTTCTACAACTGAAAAAACACAAACAAATACTACGGGGGTAGACCCTGAAGCTAAAAATACCACTCAACAAACAAATACCCAAATACCTGCAAATAAAGAAACTGCTGAAGAAAAGAAGAAAACAACTGCCGAGATTTATAACGAAGTTGAAGGTGGTATTGATAGAACTAAAAAAGCAAATGGCCAAGGAAAAGATCAGCAAGCATATGATAATTTTATGAAAAGTTATCACAAAATTTTAAGAAATCTTAACAATGGGTATACACAAATACATTTGGGGAAAAATAAGCCTAAACAGTCTGCAACACAAATTATAACACAAGCAGGCATTACTGCTTTAGATAAGATTCAAGACGAAAAACTTAGAAAGCAATGTGATGAATTATTCTTAAATCTTAGTATCTTAGTTGAAGCCATAGAAAAGGAAATTAAAAACGTAAATAATAATACCAAAACACAAAGTCAAGAAATAGTTCGCAGACAACTTACAGAAGCAGGCTTCACGAAAGAACAAATTGAAGAACAACTTAGATCACCAGAACAACAATAATGGAGAATTTTAATGGAAAATGAAAATTTAGTAGAAATACAACCAGAACCTGTGATTGAAAAGGTTACATTGAAAGAAATCGAAGAAGAAAACAACAAGCTTTCTCCTGAAGAACAACAACTTTCAGATGAGCTTGCAAATGCGGTTTTGGCTATGAATGAAGAAGAACTCCAAAAAGCAATCGCTTTTGTTAAGAAAAAAATTGAAATCTTAAAAAATAGAAAATAAGGAAGGATTTTTTATGGAAGGTAAAGAACAATTAATGGAAGCTCTTAGAAATATTGATGTTAAAGAGCTTGCTGAACCTAGACCTGTTTTTAGCGAAACAGAATACAGAATGTTTAAAAATGCTGGGCTTTCTAAAGAAGAAGTTGAAACACTTGAAAATGCCGAAATGACCAGACAAATCATTGAACTTTTGCCTAAGGACCAAGCAGGTATTGATAAACTTGCATCTGCTTTGCAATCTATTTCAAATGAAAACAGCAAACAAAATGCTGCAAATCTTTTGTTGATTGCACAAAAAGACCCTGAAAGACTTGTTCAACTTTTGGCTTTGACTGAAGTTTTTGAACAAAATGCTTAATTAGATTGACAAAAAACACCCCATTGGGGTGTTTTTTTGTTGATTTTTGTTTTTACATGTCATTTCGACTGGAGCGTTATATAATTTGTCATTTCGAGCGGAGTGTAACGAAGTCGGGAAATCCCCTAGTCTCTCCGTGTCATTTCGACTGGAGCATAGCGGAATGGAGAAATCCCCCGTCTCCTCCGTGTCATTTCTTCTAAGACATGTGAACCAAAACACACAAACAAAAAAGAGTAGCACATGCTACTCTTTTTATCTTATTTTATATTTTTCACTAATACACTTTTATTGCTTTTAGAAACGTTTATTCTTGAGTGTCAAGTGGTTCATCAATAACGATTGGTTCTTCATTGGTTTCGCCAGTGATGTCTTCGGCAATCGTATCTGCGATTGCAACACACGAAACTCTTGTTCCTTCGTGAAGTTTCATAACCTTAACACCAATAGTATCACGAGTAATCTTTGAAATCGAAACGGCAGGAGTTCTTAAAATTACACCATTGTTTGCAATGAGCATTACATCTTCATTTTCGGCAACTTGTTTAAGTCCGACAAGTCTGCCTGTTTTTTCGTTGAAAATTCCAGCTTTCATGCCCTTTCCGTTTCTATTCTGGATTTTGTATTCAGAAACATCGCTTCTCTTTCCGAAGCCGTTTTCTGTTATCGTCAAAATATCATAACCTTCTCGGTTAACAATCATGTCTACCAAGTAGTCATCTCTTGAAAGGTCAATAGCTTTAACACCCATTGTGTCTCTACCCAAAGGCTTAACATCTTTTTCGCTAAATCGGATACATTTACCTTCGTTTGAAGCAACCATAATTGTTGCATCGCCTTCACTAAACTCAACTGAAATTAATTCATCGCCTTCTGACAAGTTGATAGCGATTTTACCAGTTTTTCTAATGCTTTCAAACTCGCTTGTTGCGGTCTTTTTGATAAGTCCACGTTTGGTTGCCATAACCAAGAATCCTTCGCCGTCTGCAAGTTTTGGTAATATTGCTTGTATTTTTTCGTCTTTTTCAAGTGGCAATAGGTTGATAAGGTTTCTTCCCCTAGCTGTTTTTGCTTCTTCAGGAATTTCATAACCTTTCAAGGTGTAAACCTTACCTTTATTCGAGAAGAACAATAAGGTGTTGTGGGTTGAACAAATAAACATTTGCTCAACAAAGTCTTCTTCTTTTGGTTTATGACCAGTTGAACCCATACCGCCACGATGTTGTTGACGATATTCTGCAACTGGGATACGTTTGATATAACCAAAGTGTGTCATTGAAATAACGACATCTTCTTTTTCAATCAAGTCTTCAATATTGATATCAACTGAGCCTTCAAGGTCGATTTCAGTGTTTCTTTCGCCACCATAAATTCCCTTAACTTCTTCAAGTTCATTAATAACAACTTGTTTGATTTTATCGTCACTAGCCAAAATTCCACGAAGCTCTGTGATAAGATTTCTAAGTTCTGCAAGTTCGTTGTTGAGTTTTTCGACTTCCAAACTTGTGAGTCTTTGCAAACGCATATCAAGAATTGCACCTGCTTGGATATCTGAAAGCATAAATGCTTCTTGAAGCTTTGTGCTAGCTTCGTCTCTATCTTTTGACGATTTGATAATTTTGATAACTTCGTCAATATTGGCAAGAGCTACAACCAAACCTTCAATAACATGAGCTCTTTCTTCTGCTTTTGCTAAATCAAACTTAGTTCTTCTATAAATAACATTCTTTTGGTGTCCAATATAATTTTCCAAAATTTGCTTTATATTTAAAACTCTTGGGTAGCCATCAACAAGTGCCAAGAAATTGATACCGTAACTGCATTGAAGTTGTGTACGTTTATAAAGTGTATTTAATACGACTTGAGCATTAAAGTCACGTTTAACGTCAAAAACGATACGCATACCATGTCTATCTGACTCCTCACGAATGTCTTGTATGCCCTCAATACGTTTATTTTTAATCATCTCGGCGATTTGTTTAATCATTTCCGCCTTATTGACTTGATAAGGGATTTCTGTGACTACAATGCGGGTTTTGCCGTCATTATCTTCTTCAATTTCAGCTTTTGAACGAATAACAACACCGCCCTTGCCTGTTAAATATGCTTGTCTTAATGCTTCAGTTCCCATGATTACACCGCCTGTTGGGTAATCTGGAGCTGGAAGAATTTGCATAATTTCTTCAATAGTCATTTCCGGGTTTTGCATAAGTGCAACTGTTGCATCAATAACTTCGTTCATGTTGTGTGGTGGAATATTTGTTGCCATACCAACGGCAATACCATCACTACCATTAACCAAAAGGTTAGGAAACCTTGCTGGCAATACGTCAGGTTCTTTGAGTGTTGCATCAAAGTTTGGCGAGAAGTCAACGGTTTCCTTGTCAATATCACGAAGCATTTGGTCAGCTAGTTTTGATAGTCTTGCTTCAGTGTACCTGTAAGCTGCAGGTGGGTCGCCATCAACTGAGCCAAAGTTTCCGTGGCCATCAACCAATGGATAACGGATAGCAAAATCTTGAGCAAAACGAACTAATGCTCCATAAACTGATGAGTCGCCGTGTGGGTGGAATTTACCCAAAACTTCACCAACAATTCTTGCACATTTTTTGTGTGGTTTATCAGCAGTGTTACCCATTTCATTCATGGCATACAAAATACGTCTATGAACCGGTTTCAAGCCGTCACGAACATCTGGAATAGCTCTTGAAACGTTAACTGCCATTGCATAGGCAATAAAGCTTTTCTTCATTTCGTCATTGATTTCTACGGGATAAATGACTGTGTTATCAACAAGTTGTTCATGCTCTAAAGTATAATCTCTTTTCTTAGCCATTATTTATCTCCTTGTCTAATTTTTTCTTGGTACGCTCTTTTTCCATGCGTCTAAATTCATTAACTTTTTCTTTATCCATACTACACGTCCAAATTATCAACTAATTTTGCATTTTCTTCAATAAACTTACGTCTGAGTTCTGGAGCATCTCCCATTAAAAGAGTGAAGATTTTATCAGCTTCAATAGCATCAGCCATATTGATTTGAATAAGTCCCCTGTGAGCAGGATTCATAGTTGTTTCCCAAAGTTGTTCTTTATCCATTTCGCCAAGACCTTTATAACGTTGAACGTCTAAGCCTTTGCTTCCCATTTCGCTAACTTTTTTAGCTTTTTCTTCTTCTGAATAGCAATACTCTATTCTCTTGCCTTTTTGGAGCTTATAAAGTGGTGGCATTGCTGAATAAACGTGACCATTTTCAATAAGTCCTGGCATGAAACGATAAAAGAATGTCAAAAGCAAAATTCTGATATGTGCACCATCGACATCGGCATCGGTCATACAAATAACTTTGTCATATCTAAGCTTTGTGTGGTCAAATTCTTGACCAACACCGCCACCAAAAGCAGTAATCATTGCTTTGATTTCTTCATTGCCAAGCACGTGGTTTAGTCTTGCCTTTTCAACGTTTAATATCTTACCCCTAAGCGGTAAAATAGCCTGAAAACGGCGGTCACGACATTGTTTTGCAGTTCCACCAGCCGAATCACCTTCGACAATGTAAATCTCGCAGTGAGCTGGGTCTTTGTCAGTGCAGTCAGCAAGTTTTCCTGGCAGTGTTGTGCTTTCAAGTGCACCTTTTCTTCTCGCCATGGTTCTTGCAGCATTAGCAGCTTCACGAGCTTTTGCAGCAGTAACCGAACGAACAATCAATGCTCTTGCATCTTCTGGATTTTCTTCTAAATATGTTCCAAATAAGTCACAAACAGCATTATACACTTCGGTTTGCATATAGCTATTGCCAAGTTTTGTTTTTGTTTGTCCTTCAAATTGTGGGTTTTGAAGCTTAACCGAAACAATAGCGGTTATACCTTCTCTAACATCATCGCCTGAAAGCTTGTCGTTATCTTTTAAAATCTTAAGTTTATGACCATATTCATTGATAACTTTTTGTAATGCTTTTTTAAAACCTTCAATATGAGTTCCACCTTCAATAGTGTTGATATTGTTTGCATATCCATGGATAACTTCGTTATAGCCATCATTATATTGGAACGCAAGTTCCATTTCTCCGGTTTTATCTTTTGAAAGAGCCGAAATGTAAATAGGTTTTTTCAAGATACATTGCTTGCCTTCATTCATTTCATTCACAAACTCAACAATTCCGCCTTCATAGTGGAATGTTTCTTGTTTATTTTCTTCTCTATGGTCAGTGATAATGATTGTTATGCCGTTATTTAAAAATGCAAGCTCACGAAGACGTTTTTTAATTCTATCAAACTCAAAAGTTGTGGTTTCAAAAATCTCGTCATCTGGCATGAATGTAACTTTTGTTCCAGTGGTTGAACTATTTCCCACTTCTGCCAAATCTCTTTGCGGAATACCACGATTGTATGTTTGTTTGTAAATTTTTCCATTTTGTCTAACTTCAACTTCAAGCCATTCAGAGAGTGCATTAACACATGACAAACCAACACCGTGAAGACCACCTGAAATTTTGTAGCCACCTTCGCCAAATTTGCCACCTGCATGAAGTTTTGTTAAAACAAGTTCAACGGCACTCTTGCCTTCTTCTTTATTGATACCAGTTGGAATGCCACGACCATTATCAGTAACCGAACAAGAACCATCTTTATTGATGTCTACTAAAATTTGATTACAATAACCAGCCAATGCTTCATCAATACTGTTATCAACAATTTCATTAATCAAATGATGCAAACCATTTGTGTCGGTTGAACCAATGTACATACCCGGTCTTTTTCTGACTGGTTCTAGACCTTTTAAGACAGTAATCTGCTCTGCACCATAATTATTTTCAACTTTGCTAATATCGTCCATTTTTGCTTTCCTTTAATAATTTTTTAGATACATAAATTATAACAACTTTTTCGGGTAAAAACAAACGATTTTTGCCTATATTATATATAAATAATATATATTATATAATATATAGGCGAATTTTGGTTAAAATCATCACTTTTTGACACACTAATCCACGATTTGACATTAAACTTAACAAATGTTATACTTTGATTATGGAGAAAAATATGTCAGAAAACGAACAAACAATTAAATTATTTAAGGATATTCAAGCTTATAAGCTCAATGAAATTCATAATTTTAAAAACAATAAACTATTAAGTCAAATTGAATCTGATATTTTGGGATTGTATGAAAAAAATAATTTCGATTTAAAACATAATAAAGAAATTGAAGCAACAATCAATGGAACTACTGTTGAATTCAAACCTTCAACTTATTCGAAAATCCTTGCTAAAAAAATTTTTGACGAAAAACAAAGACGTTTAGAACTTGAACAAAAACAAAAAAACAGCAGAAAAAACGTTTTAGACCAGCAAAACACAAACGAAGATGAAACTTTGAAAAACAATCAAAACCATGCAAAGAAAAAACCAAATTTTAGTTTTAATCTTGTTAGCATTGGCGAAATGAATATTGAAGATATTGAAGCATTTTTCACTGAAAAATTACTCAAACAAGGTTACACACAAGAAGAACTTAATTCGTCAAAAGATTTCAATATTTTGGATTTTAATGACAAAGCAATGGACTTGGGTGTTGACACCAATGCAACCATGGTTGAACAATTAGCCGAAGCAACTCAAAAACTCTATGCGGTTCTTGTTAACGGAATGTCTCCAGATGATGCAAAAAACTTAAATCCGCATGACGTTAAAAATGAAGCAACCGAAACCAATCTCGATTTGCCAGGAAATAAACATGATGTTATAAAAACAGTTTACCGTGATGACACACCTGAAGAAATTAACACATCATTTTCAACAACCAATGGTCTTGATATTGAAAATACCCCTGACAATGATTTAACCGAAGAAGATTTGTATGAAATTGAACAATATGGTATTGAAGGCATTGGAACACATGCAGAAATGGAAGAATTTAGGCAAAGTGAAGAATATGAACTCATTCAAAAGACGCAACAAAACGCATTATCAAAAAATAACAATCAAGATTAAAAAGCACTCCCCTGTGAGTGCTTTTTCTTTTTATTTCTCAACAACTTTAATTTTTATTTTTGCGTCTCTTACTTCAAATTGAATGTAACTTTCATTTGGTTTGAATCTAAAAACAGTTCCCGTCATCATAACTTGTGTACCTGCAATCATTTCAAGCATCTTTTTTTGTCTAGTTGAATCAAGTTCAGAAAATACATCATCTAAAACAAATATCGGTTTCTCTCCAAGTTCTTCTTCAAACACTTTCATTTCAGCAACTTTCAACGCCAAAACCGTACTCCTTTGCTGACCTTGACTAGCAAAAATTTTCATATCCCTGCCATTGAGTTCAAATTTTATATCATCACGGTGCGGACCTATTGATGTGTACCCCAATTCCATATCACGTTCTAAATTATTGTGCAAAGACTTTAAGATTTCTTCTTCAATCTCTTTTGCCGTTTCGCCTTTTGCACCAATATAGGTTATAGTTAACTCATCTTCATCTTTTGAAATATAGTTTAGTGTATTTTTTGCAGGCTCGCTTAATTTTTGTATAAAATTCTTGCGAGTTTTCACAATTAACCCAGATAGATATGCCAGCTGATTATTCCAAACTTCAATTTGGTCAATAATCAATGATTTTTCATGTACCAATTTCAAGAGTTTATTTCTTTGAGCTAAAACTTTATCGTATCTTTGAATCAAATTATAATATGAGCCAGAAAGCTGACTTATATCGGTATCCATAAAGTCTCTACGTTCGTTTGGACCACCGCTTACAATTTTAAGGTCTGTTGGTGCAAAATAAACCGCCACCAAGTTGCCAAACAATTCACTAACCTTTTTAAGTTGATTTTTATTAACACAAAAACTCTTTTTACCTTGATTAGATAGACTTGCCGAAATACAAACATCTCCAAAATTGTGTTCAACACAGACTTCAACGTTTGTTTCTTCAGTGTTTTCTTTTTTCATATCATCATCACGAGAAGTTCTTGGACTTTTTGATAGAGCTGTAAGCATTACAGCTTCAACAAGATTCGTTTTACCCTGTCCGTTCTTTCCGCAAATTAAATTACAGCCATCACAAAATTCGACAAATTGATTGTCGTAGTTCCTAAAATTTGTGATTTTTAACCATTTTACACGCATTCGATTTTTCCTTTACAAAATAATTATATAGCTTTTTTTGCCGTTTGTCTAACAAAATATAATTTATAATTTAACCTAAAGTTCTTGATTTTTAATTTATTTCTTAATATAATTAATACTAGATTATCAGTAGCAGGGGGAAATGTAGTGAAATCAGAAGACTTCATCTCGACAAATAATGTTAGCGTAAATGAAATTTGGCCAAGCATATTGGACGAAATCGCTAAAAATACATCAACTATCTCTTTTGATGTTTGGATTAAAACCCTAGAAATTGAAGATATTAAAGAAAATGTCTTAGTTTTAAGCACTCCAACTAAAGGCTCAAAGTCAATCTTGCAAAAACAATACAAAAAACTTATTGTTAGTTCCGCAAATAAAATTTATTCAGCAATCACAGACGTTGAATTTATTATCAAAGACAGTGAAGAAGAAGTCAGTCAAAATAATGAAGATAGGCAATCTCCTGTTTATGTCGACAAAGAAAATCCTGGTTCATTTGAAGAAGAAACATCTTTCTCGTTTAATCCAAAATACACTTTCGATTCATTTATTGTTGGTGGAAGCAACCAATTCGCAGCAGCTGCTGCAAAAGCCGTTGCAACAAAACCAGGTGCTGAATATAATCCATTATTTATCTATGGTGGTTCGGGACTAGGCAAAACTCACCTTTTGCATGCTATTGGAAACTATATCCATGAGCACAGTCCAAAACTAAATGTAATTTATGTTACAACAGATAAATTTTTGACAGATTTCACTTCATCGCTTCAAAGACACACAACCGAAAAGTTTAGAGAAACTTATTCTAAAGCCGATGTGTTTATTATTGACGATATTCAAGCCATTATCAAAAAAACTCAAACTCAGGAACAATTCTTTAATATATTTAATGATTTATATCAAAAAAATAAGCAAATCATTATTACAAGTGATAAACAACCTAAAGAGTTAAATCCTTTAGAAGAAAGATTGCGTTCTAGACTTGAATGGGGTATGCTTGCAGACATTGGTGTTCCTGATGTTGAAACAAGAATTGCAATTTTAAACAAAAAAGCTCAAATGGAAAGATATAATGTATCACGTGACGTTATTGAATATATTGCTGATATTGCAACAACAAACGTTAGAGAAATGGAAGGTTTTTTGTCTAGGACAGTGTTTTACTCAAGAATCCTAAAAGAAGATGTTGTGACTATCGACTCAGCTCGTGAAGCATTAAAAAACATTGCTAAGCAAGACGATGAAACCATTGACGCAACAAAAATTGTGGAAATGGTTTGCAAGTTCTATGGAGTTAAAAAAGAAGAACTTTTGGCTAGAAAAAGAACAAAAAACATCGCCGAAGCAAGACAAATTGCAATGTATTTGATAACAGAATATCTAAACATTCCACTTGAAGCTGTTGGAAATATTTTCGGCAAAGACCACGCAACCGTTATTTATGCTAAAAATAAAATAGCAGAAGACATAAAAAAATCTAAAAAACTCGAAGTTCAAATTAATGACCTAAAACAAATGATTGAAGGAAAATAAGGGGGAAATTATGAAATTAATTTGTGAAGGATTAGACCTATCAGATGCAGTGCTAAAGGTGCTAAGAGCAACCGCCGTTAGAACTACAAATCCAATACTTGAAGGCATCAAACTTTCTGCCAAAGAAGACTCTTTAACTTTATCTGCAACCGACCTTGAAATCTCTATTGAAAAAACTATTCAAGCCGATGTTAAAGTTCCAGGCGAAATCGTTGTTCCTGGAAAAGTTTTTGCAGACTTTGTTAAAAAACTTTCAAATGAACAAATTGAGTTATCGCTTCTTGATGGCAATAACTTAAAAATTAAATATACAGACAGTGAAGGTTCGCTTCAATGCTTAAATGCTGACGAGTTCCCTGTTATCAAGGATTTAAGCTCGCCTGATACCATTACTCTCAGTCCAATGGAATTAAAAGACTTGATTGATAAAACAATCTTTTCAGTTGCCATTGACGATGCTAGACCAATCTTGAAAGGCTGTTTATTTGAAATTAATAACGGCGAAATGACATCAGTTGCTCTTGATGGTTATAGACTAGCTATGGTAAAAACACCAGTTTCATCAACAGCAAAAACATTAAGTTGTATTATTCCAGCAAAATCTTTGAGCGAAATTTCAAAGCTTATAAGAACCGATACAGATTCAGTTGATATTTTAGTCAATAAAAACCACTTAATGATTGATGATGGTCAAATCAAAGTTATCACAAGACTTCTTGAAGGCGAATTTATCAACTACCGTCAAGTTATTCCAACGTCATCAAGCACAACAATTATTGTTAGCAAAGCTCAACTTGAAGATGGTCTTGAAAGAGCAAGTCTTTTAGCTCGTATGGACAAAAATAATCTTGTGCGTTTTGATATTAAAGACAAAGTCTTAACAATAACATCAGCTTCAAATATTGGAAACGTTACCGAAAACATTACCGTTTCACTTGAAGGAAAAGACCTAACCATTGCATTTAACGCAAGATACTTAAGTGATTGCATGCACACAATTTCTGACGAATTTATCAAAATCAATTTCTCGTCACAAATTGCACCTTGCACAATCACATCAGCAGAAGAAGATAAATATTTATATCTCATTTTACCTGTTAGAATCGTTGAATAGGAAGAACTACTATGAATAAACCTACTTTTAAAGAAGACTTAATGTGCAATGTAACTTTAATTTGTACCCTTTCGTTTTCTTTCATACATCTATTGCTTTTAACACTAAATATTTTTGGAGTAACAAGATTTGCTTTGCCCGACAATTTTAGCTATATCGTTGCATATATCTTAGTTATAGTAAGCTTGGCACTCTATGTTTTTGGGTTTTACCTTTATAAGTTTACAAACATTTTCATACCAGCTTGGTTTAGAATGCTTTTCTATATTGCATTTTTCATGTTTACTAATGTTTACTATATTTTGGGTCTGTTTGGTTCAATGATTGGCTTGATTTTCTTCTTTGCTTATATTGCTTTCTTAACTTGTATTATAAGCCTATCAATTTACTTTAACACTCAAAAAGACGAAAAAAACAAGCTCAAAATCTTGCCAAAAAGCTTGGTTACAAGTGTGCTATTCTACTCTATTTCAGCAAATGCTATTGTTCAATTTGTAATCAATCTTGTTAAAGTGCTTTTCTTTGAATCTTATAAGTTTGCAACACTTTCGGCATACTTAATTGAATTTGGAACGATGATTGCAGTTTGCTCAGTGGTTTCAATTTTGTTCTGGCTATCACTCAATAGAACAAAAACATTTATTAATAATTGTTTAATTAAAATTTACAAATAATCAAAACTCCGCAAATCGGAGTTTTTCTTTTGCTTTAAAGAATTAAACATTTCTAAACAAAATTTATCCTTGACAAACTATCCATTTTATGATTATAATGTTTAGGTAACTATGTTATAGAAAATACTTAACAGGAGAAATATTATGAAAAGAACTTTCCAACCAAAAAAGAATCATAAAAATAAAGTTCATGGTTTCAGACAAAAAATGAAAACCAAAGGTGGCAGAAACGTTTTAGCTAGAAGAAGAAACAAGGGTCGCAAAGAATTAATCAGAAAATAATCTAGGAAATTATGTTAAATCGCATTAATAGATTGAAAAAAAGATACCAATTTAATTATGTTTACAAATCTGGCGAACATTTTTCAGCAGAACACATCGTTTTGTATGTTGTATCGTCTAAAACAAAAGACATCAAAGTTGGACTTGCCGTCACAAAAAAAGTTGGGCATGCTGTTGTTAGAAACAAAATACGAAGACGTCTTCGTGAAATAATAAAACAAAGCATACCAAACCTAAAGCAAAACTATAATATTATTGTTGTTGCAAAAGAATGTGTCACTAAAGCAAGTTTTGATGAACTATCTCATGAATATAATAAGCTTATCAAAAAAGCGGATTTAATTAAGCATGAAGAAATTTCTTAAAGCTATTGTAAGCATACCTAAATATATTGCTCTTTTTTTCATTATTGTATTTAAATTTTGCATCTCACCATTTATTCCCCACGCATGCAAATTTACTCCCACTTGCTCTATCTACGCAGGTGAAGCTTTTGCTGAATGGGGATTTTTTCATGGTTTAAAACTCACATTTAACAGACTTTGCAGATGCAATCACAAATCGGCTGGCGGAACTGACCCTGTTCCAGTTAACCCACAAAAAAAATACAAAAATTTCATGTAAGGAGATACTATGAATTTTATTTCACTTCTAGCCGTTGACGCACCAAAAAGTTTATGGATAACACTTATAAACTGGATTAAATCTGGTGTTGGAAACCTTGGCTGGACAATCATTTTGGTTACCGCACTTGTTAAACTCGTAACCACACCGCTCGACTTTTTGGTTAAATATAACACAAAACGTCAAACTTTAATTCAACAAAAATGTGCACCACAAGTTGCAAAACTTCAAAAGAAATTCGGCAATGACCGTCAAACACTTCAAGTTCAAACCCAGTCATTATACAAACGTGAAGGGCTTGATATGAGAGCTGGTTGCGTTGTAATGCTTTTAAACATGATTTTATCACTTACAATCTTTATTACATTCTATAATGATTTAAGAAAAGTCTCAGCTTATGAAGCAATCAATCAATACGAACAAATTGAAGCAACCTACACCACTGGTTACAAGCAAGCATATCTTGATAAATCACCTGAATATGGCTACACCTTTGAAAACTGGGAAGATGTTGAGAATTATTATAACACAGTAGAAAATCTCGAAGATACAGACCACAAAGCTTCTGAAAAAGATAAACTTGGAAAAATAGAAGCATATGCAACTCAAGTTGGTTCTGACAAAGCCATTGAAAATTGGAAAAATAACAAAAAACAATCGTCATGGCTATGGATTCAAAATATTTGGGTTGCAGATAGTCCTGCAAAAGCTTTCCCAACCTATTCAACACTTCAATCTATGGCAGGAAGCACTTATAAGGATTATGTTGCTGGCATCAGTGAAGAAAATTATAACAAAATTTCAACACTTATAATCAATAACCTTTCTGAAACTTCAAGAGTTGACAATGGTTTCTTTATTTTGCCAATCTTAGCAGGCCTAATAACTTATCTATCTCAACTTATTACAGACCTTCATAATAAACTTAAAAATAAAAAAGCCAACCAAGTTGCAAAAGTTGCAAATGACCAAATGGGTTCAACAATGAAAATTATGAAATTTGTCATGCCTGTTGTAATGGTTATATTCACACTAACTGCGAGTGCTTCGTTCGGTTTATATATTTTATCAAGTAATATTACATCTATTGTTCTCGGCGAACTTACAACATTAATCATTGACTCAATGACAAAAAAGAAACGTTTGGAAGTTGAAGCAGAACTTGAAAAAGAAGCAAATAGATTAATCAAAAAAGGAAAAATAAAGGGGTAAACTTATGAAAAGTATTGAAACACAAGGAAAAACAGTTGATCAAGCCATTGAAATCGGGCTTTATAAACTGGGAGTTACTAGAGATGATGTAAAAATTGAAATTTTGGAACAAGCTGGTCTTTTTAATAAAGCAAGAGTTCGTTTATCTATCGGAACTTCAAGCGAAGAAGAATCAAATGTTAAAGAACTCGTTGACAAACTCATTTCACTCATGGGTTTGGAACTTGAAACGTTTGTTGAAGAAAGAGAAAATGTTTTCTATGTTAATGTTACTGGCAATGACCAAGCTATCTTTATTGGAAAACATGGCGAATCCATCGAACAATTCCAAACTGTGATTAATTATATCTACAACAAAGATAAATCAAGAGATGAAGCTAAACATATTACTATTGATAGTAACAAATATGCAGAACGCAGAACTGAAACATTAACAAATCTTGCTAAACGCAGTGCTGGAAAAGTTATGCGTGACCACAAAGATTTCAAATTTGAAGCAATGAATGCATATGAAAGAAGAATTATTCACTCCGCCCTATCAAATCATGATAAAGTTATCACAGAAAGTTATGGCAATGAACCAAATAGATATGTTGTTATAAAACTCAAAACAAACATCGCTCATCAAAAAAATGAAAACGAAATTAAAGATTATTTTGATGATGATTCAATCAAAGTTGCAAAAACAGATGATGATAAAACAACTAGAAGTGATGATAATTAGACTCGAAAACCTTTCCTTAGTGAAAGGTTTTTTTGAGCTAATTTTACAGCATTTCAATCGAAACATTTTATATTTGTGTCATTCCAAGCGAAACATATTTTCCACGTGTCATTTCGACTGAAGCGAAGAAATTTCCTTAATAGAAAGCGGTATCTGTTTTTTAACAGATCTCTCGACTTCACTCGAGATGACGCATTCTTTTCTTTGTCATTTCGAACGGAACAAAACATAAACCCGAGAAATCCCCATCTCGAAGACGTGAAATCACACCCCAAAAGAAGATTTTTGTTATTTTTTAATAAAAATCATTGAAAAATGATAAAAATTTATTATAATAATTAATATGAATAATAGCGACACAATAGTAGCAGTTTCAACCGGAGCAAGTTCTGGTGCAATATCCATTGTTAGATTGTCAGGAAAAGATGCAATTTCTATCGCTGACAAACTTTTTTCAAGCAAAAAAAACACTAAACCAAGTTCATTTGAAGCAAGATATCTTACACTTGGAACAATCTCAACCCCAGGTTTTAATGAACAAGCAATGTGCGTGGTTTTCAAAGCTCCAAAGTCATACACTGGCGAAGATATGGTTGAATTCCAATGCCATGGCGGAACACAAATTTCATCAGGCATAGCTCATGAATGTATTAAATTGGGTGCTAGAATGGCAACCAATGGCGAATTTACAAAACGAGCTTTTATGAACGGAAAAATGAGTTTGTCTTCAGCTGAAGGCATGATGGATATGATTAATGCTGAAAGTGATGCTGAAATTAGAGCTGGCTATAACCTTTTGTCCGGAGCTCTTTCAAAACTCGCTAGTCACACACAAACCGAACTTACTGATATTCTATCTGAGATTGAAGTATCATTCGATTATCCTGAAGAAACCATTGAATACATCACAAAATCAAAAGTAAAAGAAAGATTAGAAACACTAGCTATCGAAATTGATAAAGTTTTAAAAACAGCAAGCACCGGCAAACTTATAAAATCCGGCATCAATGTTTTGATTGTTGGTAAGCCTAATGTTGGGAAATCAAGTTTGCTTAACAAACTCCTAAACCACGAACGTGCAATAGTTACTGATGTTGCAGGAACAACAAGAGACACTATTGAAGATACATTTTTGCTTGGCGACACAAAGGTTAATTTAATTGACACTGCTGGCATTCACGAAACTGACGACAAGGTTGAAAAAATCGGTGTTGATAAAGCTAAAAACTTAATGACTCAAGCTGATATAATCTTGTTTCTAGTTGATACAAGCAGACCATTTTCAGGTGAAGATGAAGAAATTTATAGCTCAATCCAAGGCAAAAATTTTGTTGTTGTTAAAACAAAATCCGACCTTGATGATAAGCTCAAAAAGCATTTTGAAAATGAAATTGAAATTAGTACACTTACTGGCGATGGTGTTGAAAACCTAAAAAATAAAATCCTAGAGCTAGCAAAAATTTCAAACATTCCCGCAGATAGCATAATTATCACAAATGAAAGACACAAAGACGCATTGTCAAGAACTCTTGAAAATATAAATTCTGCGATTAATAACATCAATAATCAAACTTTGGATTTGGTGTCAATAAGCATTAAACAAGCATACTTAGATATTGGCGAAATTACAGGTAACACCACAAGCGAAGATATCATTGACCAAATTTTCAAAAAATTCTGTTTAGGAAAATAATTATGAAAAAAACAAAAGATTTCGTTATCCTTCCAATGAACATGCCTGGCGATAAAGACGAGATTGTTTCTTGGGAAGAAAAATACAAAAATACAGAGCAGTTCGAAGGTATCAAAAATTTTATTTTGGAAGGCTCAACATATCTTGGACTTGGCGAAGTTATTTATACAAACTACGAACATTTCCCTATTGGCGATGACGAAAGGCAACATTCTCTTGTTGCAAAAAGCAAAGACGGCGAAATTATCGCATGGGTTTTATGTGATGTTTTCAACATGAAAACCACAAAACCTGAAATGTTTTTGCAATATATTGTCATTAATCCAAAATTTCAGAACCAAGGTTTTGGCAAAAGAATTTTAAACGAATTATTTTCTTCAACCGAAAAATATTTAAACGTAAACCCAACGAATTATTTTTGCTATATAAACTTAAGAAATTATCCAAGTCAAAAACTTTTTCTGGAGTTCGGATTTTCTTTTGACACAATTAACTCAGACTATTACAGAGCTCAAACCAATGAGCCAAAACTCTTTATTGAGAGCACCCAAACGGGCCTAGGAGAATAAAATGACTACACAAAATTATGACATAACCGACTATGAGAAAAATATTGAAAACAAGATCTACACCATTAATAATGGCGATGTTTTTGATGCGGTCGTTGTTGGTGGTGGTCATGCAGGGTGCGAAGCATGTTTAGCTCTTGCTAGAACAGGTCAAAAAACTCTTTTAATTAATCTTATTCGTGATAATATTGCGTTTTTGCCATGCAATCCTTCTATTGGCGGAACTGCGAAAGGTCATATTGTTTGTGAAGTTGATGCACTGGGTGGAGAAATGGGCAAACAGGCTGACGAAAACACTATTCAACTTAGAATGCTCAATATGGGCAAAGGTCCAGCTGTTCAAAGTTTAAGAGCTCAAATTGACAAAACCGGATACCATCGCTCTATGCAAAAAGTATTGGAAAACCAAGAGAATTTATATATTTATGACGGCGAATGCACAAAGCTTATAGTTGAAGATAATGTATTTAAAGGTGTTCAAACTGCTGACGGCAAAACATTTTATGCTCGCAGTGTTGTGTTAACAACTGGTGTATACCTGAATGCTAGAACCATTACTGGCGAAATTATCAAAGCATCTGGACCTTCAGGTTTCCCTTATGCAAAAGGACTAACAAAATCGCTTTCTGAAATTGGTTTTGATATTCGCCGTTTCAAAACAGGCACTCCACCACGTGTTGACGGAGACACTATTGATTACTCAAAATTCATTCGCCAAGACGGAGATAAAAATATTCAAACATTTTCGTTCTTAACAAAAAAAGCCAATCCAAACATTAGATGTTGTTGGCTCGGTTACACAAGTGAAGAAACAAAAAATATTATCATGAACAATCTTGACAAAGCCCCAATGTATTCAGGTGTAATCACTGGCGAAGGTCCAAGATACTGCCCTTCTATTGAGTCAAAGTTTGTAAGATTTTCCGACAAAGACCGTCATCAATTATTTTTAGAACCTGAAACATTAGCAGACAACACAATCTATATTCAAGGAATGTCAACAAGCATGCCTATGGACATTCAACATAAAATGGTTGAATCTATTGAAGGCATGGAGCATACTAAAATCTTAAAATATGCTTATGCCATTGAATACGACTGCATTGACCCATTAAATTTATACCCAACCCTTGAATTTAAGAAAATTAAAGGCATTTTCTGTGCTGGGCAAATAAATGGAACAAGTGGTTATGAAGAAGCTGCTGGTCAAGGAATTTTGGCGGGAATTAATGCTTCGTTGTTTTTAAGAAATAAAGAACAAATCATTTTAAAAAGAAATGAGTCATATATCGGAGTCTTGGTTGACGATTTAACAACTAAAGGGACGAATGAACCATACCGAATGATGACGAGTCGTGCCGAGTACCGCTTGATTTTACGTCAAGACAATGCTGACCAAAGACTAACCGAAATTGGAAGAAAAGTTGGGCTTGTTGATAATGAAAGATACAATGTTTTCAAAAAGAAAATGAAGCAAATTTCTAAACTTAAAGAAGAAATCAAAAAGACTATTCCAAACTCAGCCGAACTTAAAAACTATCTAGATTCAATTAATGAAAAAATGCCAACCCAAGCAACAAGCCTTGAAAATTTACTCAAACGCCCAGCCTTTGATTTTGTTAATGCTAACAAAGCCGTAAAACTTGTGAAAGGTTATCCAAAAGCTGTTTTGCAAGCTGTTGAAATTGATACAAAATATTCCGGCTACATTGGCATGCAACATGAGCAAATTGAAAAAGATAAAAAACTCGAAGAAAAGAAAATTCCTGAAAACTTTGATTTTAATTCTTTGTCAGGGCTTAGACTTGAAGCTAGAGAAAAATTATCTAAAATTAAACCATTAACCGTTGGAATGGCAAGCCGAATTTCGGGTGTTAACCCTGCAGACATTACAGTTTTATTAATGTATTTAAAATAATAAAAAAGCATCGCTTGAGTATAAGCGATGTTTTATTTTATCAAAAAATTCACAAAATCTATAGTAAGTTTTTGAATCGTTTTATAAGTTGTTTTGTCTCTTGGGGTGTTCAAGAGTTCATTGTTTGATATAATTCTAAATCCGATATGCGGGATATTAAATTCTTCACAAACCTTGTAGGAAGCGAGTGTTTCCATATCTTCTGAATCATGACCAAAGCATTCTCTCAAATAAGCTATTCTATCCCACTCTCTTGAAAATAAATCTCCTGAACCCAAACAACCAAAATAAATTTCTTCCTTTGCCATTTCCTTTACAGAATCCAAAAGCCAATCAGTTGCCAAAACTTTGTATGAGCGTTTTGGATTTGGTATCCATTCAAGAGCATTGCTTCCCTCGCCTTTGCTTTTTATATTAGTTCGAAAATCATTAATATAAACTGAAGAACTACCAATCAAAATATCTCCAACCAACAATTCTTCTCTCGCAGACCCCGCACAACCCTGATTTATCACAATATCTGGCTTAAATTTTAAAATTCCAAGAGTTGTTGCAATGCTAGCATTTATAATCCCAATTTTAGTCTCCGAAATGACAATTTTAGTTTCTTTAAAATTTGCAATTAAAAACTCAAAACCTGCATATACTTCAGAAATTGTCGGTTTAAAATATTCTATCAAATATGAAACTTCACTTTCCATTGCACCTTGAATTAAAATTGTTTTCATGCTTTCCCCTTTGTTATTTCATCAAATAATCCACTCAAATATGCAAAACACAAATCTTTATTATCCAAAAGTCTCCAAACTGCTTGCTGTTCTTTTCTGGTATCTTCAATATCCAAATGATATTTTACATAACCATTCCTGCCAAACTTGTTTTGCACAAAATTGTAAACCCTTTCTAAATGTTCTTGCTTTGTAAGTCCTTTTTCATTTTTTAATCCATATTTAATTGGTCTTGAAAACACTAAATACACACTATTATTTCTGTCAGCATCGGCAACAATTTTGCCATAAATACTCTTTGGATAATTCACCAAGTTCGCTCTGAATGTCTAAAAGCCTTGCTCCAACCGACATTGGAGTGTAAATTTTTGACTTCTCCTTGTTAAATTCTTCAACGATTTTTTGCATAATATTTTTCCTAAACCTTTTCCATATAAACAACTTTTTTGCCATGTTGCATTGCATACTCAATTTCGGATTTTGTGCTAGAGCCAATATACCCGCCTTTATTGATTACAAAAATTTCATCAGCCATGTCAATTTTGCGTTTGTGCATATCATCTAACATTTCTTTTGTGTTTTCAGTCCACACTTCATTATCTCCAAAATGACCAAACATGCCCACCGTAATCACAATATTACCTTCTAAAGTTAACCTTTTTTGTTCTTTTATAAACTCGTCTTTAAACTTAGTGCTACCACAAAGAGTGATAACTTTGTACTTTCCTACCATTACTATCTCCTTTTTAGAACAATTATATAAAATGAAAAAATAAATTGTCAAATGGTTGTAGAAGTTAATAGATGTAATCCAAAAAAACCATAGCAAAAAATAATAAATAAATTTGTTCAAAACACTTGAATAATTGCACATAACTATGTTATAATCAGTTTGCTTGATACAAGCAACGTAGACCAAATATGGAGAGTTACTCAAGTGGTCGAAGAGGCGCCCCTGCTAAGGGTGTAGGTGTAGAAATGCACGCGAGGGTCCAAATCCCTCACTCTCCGCCAAAATAGAAATACGCACCCTAAATTAATAAGGTTGCGTATTTTTTTTATAACTTTGCAAAAATTAAGCTAAAATTGCGGTTTTTATTTTTTATTTCAATAAAATTTACAAAAAAACACATCAACCCAAAATGAAGCATACTTCAAAAGGTTAGGTGTGTTTTCTTTTATATTTTTGTAAATACAAACTCGCTACTTGGAACATATAAACTGTAATCTATATTAAGCGTAAAATAATAAATCGACTTGCCAGATGTATCTTCTCGGGACAAATAAATCTTACTGCTTTGAATTACAACAGCACCGTTTTTATCAACAATTTGATAAATAGAATCTTTATCTCCAACGATGAAATAAGTTGTGCCACCAACCATTTCAGATACAGATGTTTGTTTATAAGCGTCTGTATAAACACTTGTTACTCCAGTTTCGTTTGAAATTTTAAATGTTGCATCTTTTATTGCAACCGCTAAATTTCCTTCTTCATGATAATCAGGTTTTAATGATAAACTATAAACAAATTTGCCGTTAACTTGAACTGGAGAGCCATCAACATAAACGATTTCGGTGGTGCTTACAATTTCGCCTGATTGGTTTGTTAGCTCTACATATTTGCTTGTATCGCAATCAACATAATAATACATTGTTGCTTCCAAGCTATACTCAGTTCTAATTTGCAAGTCGCTTACTGTTTTTGCATCAACAAAAGAATTTTCACTATAACCACTTAATGAAATCATTAAGGTATCGTTTTCATTTAAGTTATCAATAGCTAGTTGATGATATTGTCTATCGTAACCCCTTACAAGCCTTAAATTTTGATTAGAATTATATATGCCTGGTTCAATTTCAATATAACTAACTTGAGATAAATTTATTGTTTTATCCATAACTGTGAACGTACCATTCATTGTTCTGCCAAAACAATCAGACAAAGCACCGGTTATGCCAATAAACTTTTTTCTTTCGTTTTGAATTTGAAGAACCGCATCAGTTCTTGGAGAATCTATATAATAATAAATTGTTCTACCTTCAGCTTGAGAAATCTTTAGTTCACCAACGTAATCCATTAAATTTACCCAGCTTTCGCTATCTTTAATGTCGGTTGTGATATATACTTCTTCGCCATCGTATAAATTTAATCCTGTAGTTTCAAGTGTCATTTCAGCATTTTCGTTAAATTGGTCAATATCGTAAATAATTGAAATACTATAAGCACAATATTCGCCATTATTTACATCATCTCCCGTGCAACACTCAAGACCTAATTCTGAATTGACTGCAGGATTTTGTGTAATATCAATAAATGCTGTGAACGAATCGTTTTTAGTAACATTAATAGTTGCATTCTTGTTAGTCATACCATAATCTGTGTTGCTATATGCCGTTGTTGAATTCAAAGAAAGTATAACATCAGTTCCTTTTGAGTAGCCATAAAAAACTTCGCCATTTAAATCAAATTCACTTGGTTTGTTTACGTTTCCAACAAGAACATAATTTGCATTTTCAATATTTGCCATGCCAGTTCCTGAGAAAGACACAATATAAAACTCGCCTTCGTTTTTTGGTTTTCTTGCTAAATATTTAGCACTTAATGCTTTTGAATCTGCATCTGTTAAATCAATTTCAAGATATTTCTTTGACGAGATTGTTTTTTCTTGTATGCCTTTTGAATCAACAAGTTCATCATCAATTCTATCAACAAGATAGTAATTGTAGTTTAATCCTTCCGAATTTAGTTCAATATAAACCTTACCCCCCTTAAAAACGAAAATAGATATTTCATTGCTACCAAACTTTTCTTTTTCAATTTCCGGAGCAACAAAATTAGCATTCAACATATCATCAAGAGTGCCTGCATAACTAACTCCGCCATCAAACAAAGCTCGGATAGTTCCGTCATTTTTGGAATCATCAACAACGGAATAAACTTCGCAAAGTCCGCTATCCGTTACGGACATATATTGAACTCTACCATTTGAACCAACAAGGTATTTCGAGCCGTAGTTTGCATAAGATAATTTATTTAAATTTGATGTATTGTTTGCTTTAAATGCAAGTTGTTCTCCAAAATCAAAAGCAATAATTGTTCCATAATCGACTTGAATTTCATTACTATCAAAAAGGCTGAATGTATTGGTTTTCAATTTTGCTTCAGATAAGGTTAAAAATTCTTCAGAAACAAGTCCATATTTAACATCATTGGCTTTTAAATTTGTTACATCTAATGAGATTTTTGCGGTTTCACAATTAGAAAAATCTACAACAATGTTTGTGTCAGAATCCATTTTTTCGTAAGTAAACTTAAAATATCTATCACGAAGATTTACATTATTTGCAACATCTTCAATGTTTCCGTTTTTTATATCAAAATTTTTAGTTTCGTTGTTAACTTTTAGACTCAAGTTTGAATAATCAACACCTTCAATCAAATTAACTTTTAATTCGCCGTTTAGTTTAATTGATTTGGTTACGCTTAATTTATAATCATTACCATCTAAGGTGTAAGCAATTTCTTTTTCCTGTTCAAAATCATATTCGTTTTGAAGCGAGCTCTCGTCTACTTTTTCTTTGGCATTTTTTAAAGTGACAGAAAAAGTATAAGCTTTTTGTGGCAGTGCTGGGTCTTTTTGCTTACATGCCACAGAGAAAAGGCATGGAAATACTAAACAGCAAATAGCTATAAAACTAACAATTTTCTTTTTCATAAGCTTACACTCTCCCTAGTATTTATATTTTAATTGATATTAATTTTTTCGTCAACAAAATAAGTATTCTTTCAATATTTATTATGTGCAAAAATATAAAAAGCAGTAACATTTGTTACCGCCTTTTTGTTTATTTTATAATATTTTCTAATTCTTTTTTGATGTTTTCTAGATTAACTTTATTTTTTTCTCTTGTCTCTGAAAGTGTAATGTAAATCTTTATAAGTGGTTCAGTTCCCGAAGGACGAACAATAACTTCGCCACCTTTTTCGAGTTCAAAAGAAAGAACATTTGCTTTTGGCAAATCATCGACTCCATCAAGATAATCTTTAACGGAAAGAACTTTTAATCCACCAATTTTTTCTGGTTTGTTATCTCTAAAGCTAGCCAAGATGCTAGCCATTTTTTCAGCACCTGCACTGCCTTCAAATTTATATGAATATGTATTGTGTTCAAAAGTGCCAAACTTGAAATATAACTCTTCAAGCCTGTCAAGTAGTGTTTTATTTTTCTTTTTATATTCACTAACCATCTCGGTTATAACCAAGCTTGCAACTGTTGCATCTTTATCTCTTACGTGAGTTCCAATCAAATAACCATAGCTTTCTTCAAAGCCCAGCACAAACTCGTCTTCTCTGAAATTCTTTTCAAGGTCGGTTACAAACTCGCCGATATATTTGAATCCTGTTAAAACATTTTTGCATGTTGCACCATGGCTTTCAGCAATTTTCTTTACAAGATTTGTTGAAACGATAGATTTTACAATAACAGCGTTTTCAACAGGTCTTTTTCTTAACAAATAATCAGCAAGCAATGCACCAACTTCATTACCCGTTAATCTAACATAATTTCCTTGGTGCAAAATTTGAATACCAACACGGTCAGCATCAGGGTCACTTAAAATGATTATATCTGCCTTGTTTTCCTTTGCAATAAGAAGTGAAGTTTCAAAAACTTCTTCTTTTTCAGGATTTGGGTAAGGACAGGTTGTAAAGTTTTTGTCAGGTTTGCACTGCACTTCATTTAAAATAATCGTTGCACCGCAATCTTTCAAAACATCAGGAATAGTTTGTATACCCGTTCCATTTAATGCAGAATAAACAACTTTTACATTTTGAATTTCTGCTTTTGAATGTTCACGAACTTCAGCTTTATAAGTTTCTAATGCTTCAAGCCCAACATAAATAATTTTTTTGCTGGCGATAGCTTTATCAAAGTTTTCAGTTTCGACATTAAACATATCAACATCTTCTGAAAGTTTCATGATTTGCATCGATGGTTCATCGAGAAGTTGACAACCGTCTTCGCCGTAAACTTTGTAACCATTATATTCTTTTGGGTTATGGCTTGATGTAATCATAACACCCATATCAGTTTGATAATATCTAACAATAAAAGATAAAAATGGTGTCGGCATCATTTCTTTCACAAGATATGAAGTTATGCCATTTTTAGCACAAATACAAGCAACAAGTTCGGCAAATTCTTTTGACATGTTTCGACTATCATAGCTTATTGCAATTTTCTTTCCGCCGTGCTTTTTTAGATACTTGCAAAGAGCCTTCGTTGTTTTGCCTACAGTGTAAATATTCATGCAGTTACTGCCCGCACCGATAATTCCACGAAGTCCGGCTGTTCCAAATTCCATATCTTTAAAAAATGCTGAATTAATTTCATCTTCAGACATATTTTTTAATTCATTCAGAAGTGTTTCATCTTTAACATTATCTAGCCAAAGTTGGTATTTTTCTTTTATTTCCATATTTCTTCTCCCCAATATAATAATACAATTATAATGGTTTTTAGAAAAAATGGATACAATTTTCACATTCATTTCGCACAAAAATTAAACAAAGTTTTTATGAGTATTATAAAATTAAACTAATATTAAGAAATAGAACCAGTAATTGTTACCACAGTCATGCCATTTATGCCATCTCTTTTTGCAGGCACTGTGATTGACAATGTGTTTCCAGTTGGAAGTGTTAAAGTATTTGTCGCTTCATCAATAGTGTAATCACTAGCAGAAAAAGTTGTTGTTACACCATCGGTTTCAGATGTAATGGTGTTTATTTCGAAGTTTTCAGGCAAAGTATCTGTTATGGTTACACCGGTTGCATCTAAATTTCCAGAGTTAGACAAAGTTATTCTATATGAAAATGTTTCGCCGGCAGAAATTTGCAAAGAACTTACATCTTTTGTGATTGTTACATCGGCAAATTCCCCACGTGAAATTGTTACCAGTGGATTAGGGGTCACTGAAATTTCATCTCCTGTAGTCGAACCCCTGTTAGCTGTGATTGTTGAAGTTGTCGTTATTGACTCAACATTTGAGTCAAGCCCAGAATTAACTCTTGCAATAAAGGTTATTGTTGCGGTTTCGCCGGAAGCGAGTGGCGATGGCAAAACAAACACCAGGGGTCTGACTCCCGTTGGAATAATTCCAGCGGTAATGCCATTGATGTTGTATGTCCCACTACCTTCTAAAAAAGAAAGTGGATTTGTTTCGCCACCAAGGTCGTCAGTAATGGTTACATTGTAAAGCGATGAAGTTCCATTATTTGACACCGCAATTTGATAAGTTAAATTTTCTCCGTTTCTAAACGATTCATTGTTAGTTATTTTAGAGCCAGAGATAGAATATTCTTCAATTAAATTAGTCGTTGCCGTATTGCTAATCACACTAGCCGTTTCCGACCTGCCAAAAGAATACGTAGCACTTGCAGTATTATTTATTGTTGCCATTTTTTCTCCTTTTTGTGTATTTAGGCAAAATGCCTACTTTATAATATGCAATCTAATAAATTTCTGACAGTATTTTAATTGCTAAAAGCATTAATTTTCGCTATAATTAGAAATACTAAAACTAAGGATAAATTATGAAAAATTTTGACCGTTCACAAAAATGTTTATTAACTGTTCATATTCTGAAAATGATTATGGACTT
The DNA here is from genome assembly GCA_964646345.1 of uncultured Lachnospiraceae bacterium. Taxonomy (GTDB): domain Bacteria; phylum Bacillota; class Clostridia; order Christensenellales; family UBA1242; genus RGIG1681. Next base: position 15,808 of record CAZYDU010000005.1, on the reverse strand, counting down.
ATTTATAAGTACCTTTTTGGTATCTTATATTTTGTCTCAAACTCCAGAAAGTATCTTAGGAAAAGGATTGTTTAATATTGGTCTGTTTTATGTTTCATGGTATTTTATTTATGGTTTGTTTGAATTTATTTGCAGTTATTTTGTGGATAAAGGCAATAGAGTATTGTTTTTAAGAATTGCTATCGTGATAAACACTTTGCTCATTGTTGCACTTGTGTTTTGGGGAGAACAAATCTCTCACTGGATTGTTTTAGCTGGTGCTATTTGTGGACTCGTTGACGCATTCTATTATTCAAGCTATTTAATAATGCGGACTGAGCTCGCCGGCGGAAAATCCGTAAAACTTTACAATATGCTAACAACAATCTTCACAAACGTTGTTAAAATCGTTGTGCCAACCATTATGGGATATGTTATCGAAGCTTCAACACTTTCATCTATTGCAATTTATATCGTTATAATTTCAGTAATTCAATTTGCGGTTTCAATGTTTATTAAGTCTGATAAAAACGAAAGTTCAAAATTTGAATTTAAAAAGTTTTTAAACTATCTAAAGTCCAACAAAGAAGATTCAAAAAAATTAAAGTGGACTTATATTAGCTCAATCCCTTCTGGGTTTAAAGCAACTTACTATGTTTTGGTTGTTGTGCTAACGGTTTATGTGTTCAAAAAAGACTCACTCCTTGGAGTTTACACTTCACTATTTTCACTTCTCACAATGCTATGTTTGATAATGTATAAACTAGCTGACAACAATAAAAAATTCAATAAGTTTATAATCTATTTGCTTCTTGGTTTCTTGCCGGTTATTTCAACAATAATTGTTGCAATCAAAACAACTGAAGTTACTCTTGTTATTCTAAACTTTCTACTCACAGTTTCAAGTTATTTTTCAGATTATCTTGGAAACCTTGAACGTGATGCAGTTATCAAAAGTGTGCATAAAAACGAATTTATTGCAGAACATCAAGTGTTTGGCGAACTAATCCAATGTGTTGGTCGTGTGACCGCTTTTGGAATATTCATGCTCGTTGGATTGTCATCAAATTTTGCATTGTTTATTGCAATGCTTTTGGTGTTTATTATGTTTAATCCGTTTAAATTTTTAGTTCTTTACAAACAAAGACTAGTTAGAAAAGATTTTGAAATTAATAAAAAATAAAAGTAGCGAACTTGAAACAACATTCAGGTTCGCTTTTTTTTATTTTTCTTCTATTTTAGCATTCTTTTCTTCCATTAAATAAAGGTCTTTATAGTCTTTACACTTTTTCATAAGTTGTTTGTGATTGCCATCTGCAATATTTTTTCCGTCTGCTATGACATAAATTTTATCTGCACCCACAATGGTTGAAAGCCTATGTGCAACTATAATTATGGTTTTATCTTTCTTTAGACTTTCTAAAACATTTACAATTTTGTTTTGGTTATCATTATCTAGTGCACTGGTTGCTTCATCTAATACGATAACTTTGCTATTCATTAAAAGTATTCTTGCAATCGCTAATCTTTGTTTTTGTCCACCTGATAGTTTGATGCCATTTTCGCCAATTTCTGAATCAAGGCTGGCTTTCATTCGCTTTATATCGTCATAAATTTGTGCTTGCTTTAATACACTTATAAGTTCTGCGTCAGTGGCATCGGGTTTAACAAACAATAAATTCTGCTTGATGCTGGTGTTGAAAATATAAGGCGATTGCGAAACAATGCCAATATTTGAATGTATTGAATTTTCGGTTAAGGAGTCGATTTCTTTATCATCAAATAAAATTTCTCCGCTATTTTTATCATAAAGCTTAGCAAGTAAACTCAAAATCGTTGTTTTTCCACCTCCGCTCTTGCCAACTATTGCAGTCATCTGATTTGGTTCAAACAGCATGTTAACACCGTTTAACACTTGCTCCCCTTCAGTGTAACCAAAATCAACATTCTTTAGTTCAATTCTTCCAGAAAAATCCGTTAGAACTTCATTTCCGTATTTTTCTTTTTCATAGCAATCAATAATATCAAAAATACGACTAGCTGATATTTCGCCATCTGCCAAATTTTCCTTAAGTGATGAAATATAAGAAACCAAACTATCAACTCTGCCATAATAAGAGTAAATCACCAAAAAGCCTGTTAAAAGCAATAGATTTTTATTAACAAATATAACACCCAAAACAATAAACACCAATAAAAATAAACTTGACACAAGTGTTTGTATTCTTCTTATAATATTCCTTTTATCGTTAAACTTCAAGTCTGCAGAAATAGTGTTTTTATCGAGATTGTTTGAATAGTTCGTTATATTTTCTTTAATATTTAAAACCTTAACATCACGAATCCCATGTATTTGTTCAATGTATGACGACCTGGCTTTATCTTTTAATTGTTTAACTTGCTTTCTTCCACGAATCCAAACTTTGGCTTTATAGGAACAAATAAAATAAAGAACAACAACATAAACAAGCAAAAGTAGAAATATCCAAATATTTAAAAAAGCAATATAAATCAAAAAAGCTACGTTGGTTATAATTTCAAAAACCATATCAATAATCTGCAAGTAAGATGAACTGACAGTGTAAATATCCATTCCCAATCGCTCTGTGATTGAACCGATTTTAACACTATCAAGTTTTTTCATTTGCGTGTTATTCACTGCACAAACTAATGCATTTGTAAGATTATGCTGAACCTTTAAATTTATTCTAACAAACAACGCTTCGGTAAATGCATTGAAGATTATCTTGATTAAATTTATTGCAAATATAATTATCGTTATTTTTATTGCTAGCTCAAATTTTGATTCAGCGATACTTGTTAACACATTTGCCGAAAGTATTGGTGCGAAAATACCCATAACCCCAGTGCAAATCATAAAAAAACATGTTAAAATCAATTTTAATTTATCTTCCGCATAAAACGGCAAAACCTTTCGTAAATTATGAGTTTTTTTGCTTTTACTTTTCATAAGCGAACAATCTCCTGCTTTTATTATATCACAGAATAAAGTTTAATAATAGTCATTGTTTGTTGATTTCTTGAAGATTTTTGTTTATAATTGATTTATGTTTAGAAAGAAAAAACAAAAAGAATCAAATGTGGCAATCACTCCAGATGAATCGAAGAAAAAACCAAGGTTGAAAAAAATTAATACCTTCTTTTTTTTAATGACTATAATATCAATCGCATTTTATTCATGTTATACCTTTTTCGTTATTTACAAACTAACTCAAAAAACATTTTTATCAAAATTTATAATCTATCTTCTAGCTCTTTACGTCTTTGTTTTTATCTTATTAATTCTTATTAATCTAAAAAATAAAAGAAGAATGAAACGAAATCTAAAAGACTATAAAAGTGCTACAAAATTTTTGAAATACAGTGTACAAATTATCAACTTAGTGCTTTCTATTGTGACAATCATAAGTGCTTTCATAACAAATGGAACAACAGATATTCCTGCACTAAGCTATGCATTTCTATCATTATTCATTACTTTAGTGTTTGTGTTTATTGAAATTATTACTATAAAAATCAGGAAAAACTTGCCACTGATAAAACGCAATTTCTTAGAATTGAGAGACAAACCAGCTAAAAATAAAGATTAAAAAAACTCTAATCGTTTTGGGGTGCACCCCATTTGACTAGAGTTTTTTATTTTATTTTGATTTTCTATTGTTTTTTTTGTTAGACATATCAACAACTGAGTTTTCTTTGGTTCTATTGAGTTTATTTCTCTTTAAAATCAAACTTCCCATAACAATATTTGCTATAATTAAACAACCAAGCACAACTCCCAACACTACCAACAAAGTTACTTCGCTTTGAACAAAAAATACAGGAACAACTGAAGCAAGTGTTGTTTTTATGTTTGTCTTTTTATTTTTATAAAATAGAATAAATTGCAAAATTAGCAAAGCTAACATAATTAAACTTAGACAAGCAAATAGAATAATTAATGGCATTAGCGAGTCTTGACTATGAACAAAGGCAAATGAAGAAAGTTTTTCTGTTTGAAAAATTATATAGCCATCTTCACTAACTCCATTATAATCAATTTCCGAAACAACTTCATTCCCATTTTCATCAATGTGAATATGGAAAAGTGTAAATTTTGCTCCACTAAGTTTTTCAGGAATTTTCATTTTTAAGGTTATCATTCCGTTAGGCTGAACTGATTTATCTCCGTCCATCAATTTTACATCATAAACCGCAAAGATTTTGCTGTATTTTTTCAAGTTAGACTTTAAAGATTTTTTAGCACCACTAATTGCACTCGTATCACTTTCATCGACAATTTTTACATTCAACTTAATTCCTGAAGCAATGCCGTTTCCGCTCGATGAAATAATTGTAACTGGCGAACTTGATAGAACATTTCCACTCGCATCAGTAGTATTTCCATTCGTGATATTGCTTTGATTAATTATAAATTTATATTCAATGGCTTCTGATGAACCATTGCTCCACTTCGTGTTTTTAGGGTCAACAAGTGAAACCGAAATTATATATTCGCCTGGTTCAGTTTGAATGTTATTTGCTGAAACACGATATTCTTCAGTATTATCCATTAAAAATTTAATTGGACTGCCAGTATATTTGTAAACATTTGAAACAGCTGAAGGAATTTCAACTTCTTTTTTCTGAATAACAAACAAATATTCAATATATGATTTATCCGAACCATTTTCCCACTCATAATGAGTGCTGTCTTTTAAACTAATCTTAACTTTATATGTTCCGGATTCTTTTTGCTTTTGGTTTTCAATAGTATAAATAGAATTATCTTGGATATTGTAAACTTTATCCTTGCCGTCATAAACATAAACATTTTTATCTTCACTAGGCAACCCAACTTTAATTTTGTAAATAAAAAATTCAATATCAGCTTCAGCTTTATTATAAACAGCGGAATCATTGATTGTTGCTTTTACACGATAATGTCCAGGATTTGTTGGCTTTCCAGACAACTGAGTAAGTTGCCCGTAATCACTCACTTTGTAATATGAATATACTATGCTTTCTTGCAAGGCATAGGCATTTGCAGTTGGAGTGCTTGCAGTTTCGCCGTATGTCCAACTATCAAGTTTTAGGTTAAAAATTGCATTATTAACGTAATAGTAACCTGACATGAATGTTATATCATAGTTTAATGTATCTAAATTTGTACCTTTAATATTGTATTGTCCTATTGGAGTGCTAGATGTGATATTTTCTTCAAGACTCAACGAATATGGTTCTTCGCCTTCAACAATTCTTCCGCCACTAATTTCAGCAGACAAAACTATAGGTTGTGGCTCATTTCCAAAAGTGTTTGATATACTATTAATTTCCAACGTAAGTCCAACTTTTCTCATAGTATAACTTTGAGTAGCATTACTTGGAAGTTTGTAATTTGTTTCATTATTTTTAAATGAAACTGTTGCATCATAATTTCCAGCATTTTTAAATTCTTTATCCCCAAAATCCACATTTAATTCAATGTCGTTTCCGTTAATATCTTTATAACTTGCGGTAACTATTTGAACTGTGCCATTATAGGTAAAGTCAACGCCTGTTAGCCAATTAATTCCAATTATTTTTGGAGTGATTTTGAAAGTTGCTGAAGCTGTTGCCGAATTTGTAAAAGGTGCTTCACTAATTGTTCCAACTGCATAATATGTTCCAACTTCTGTTGGAATGCCTTCAACCTTTTGATTGTGTGCTTCGTCATAATAATATTCAACCGTTTGATATATTTCATCAATCGTATAAGTATCATTGCCCATATACCATGAAGGCGTGCCACCGTAAATCCAATCATTCACAGTAAGTGTAACATTTGTCAAATTCACTTTTTGAATAACAACTTCGTGCTCTTTTTCTGCAGTATAATATTTATCGTTTTCATCTACTACAACTTTGATTTTATAAGTTCCAGAACTCGCAAAAGAATGTTGAATGTCGCTTACAATCCAATCACTAACATTTTCATCATACACATAATAATGTTTATCGCCACAATCTTCTGCACTGAAAGTGAAAAGTTTTGACAAATCATACTTAGGTTCATGGTCAGGACCAGAATAATCAACTAAGTCACTCAAGGTTAGAGTCGTGCTTGTGCTTGTTGTTGTGATTGTCAAAGTTCCCTTCGTTGTTTCATCTATATCCCCTTCATCTTCTGCAATAGGACTGGTTTTGTAATCTAGATTATTTTGACCGGAAAAAATTTTTATATAATCAACATCACTAATTTGTGAAAGACTCAACTCAGAAACAGTATCGCCAGACTCAGAACCAATCGTTGCTTTAAGATTATCAAGTTCGATTGTGCTTTGGAAATTTTCATCATAAATAACAGGAGAACCTTGAATCACAAGAGAACCAGTTCCTGTAAACTTTAAATTATATCCTGCGGTATAAATAGCAGATTCATCGCCCGTGTTCATTCTATTTTCGCCAACTAGATTTATTGTTAAATCGCCTGTTAAAAACAAAGATGAATCCCAATCAACGCCGTTTAATGTTAGCACTGAAAAATTGTCATACTCCCAGTTTTCGCCACTTTCCGGACCTTCTAAACTTGGCATATCAAAAGCCGATACTAGCAAATTTCCTGAGAATAATCTTGCTCCACAAAACAAGCAAGAAAAACCCATAACCAATGTTAAAATTATCCAAAATTTCCTGATTTTTTTTAACATAGTTTTCTCCTTAAAGATGTTTTCTTTTGTAAAAAATTTTAAAAAATAATCTAAAATTAATCTAAAAATAACAATTTTATTATAAATTATTTTATAATTTTAGTCTACCAATACAAAACAATTTCACAAAATAAAAATAATTTTCGATACAATTTTCTTTCGTATCAAAAATTATTTATAAATTTAGTGTTTGCATTTATCTATTTATTATTTTCTTTTTTATATAATTTTTCACGGGATTGAATTGCATCGATAACAAGCTTCACTATTTTATCCAAACTTGAACCACTTGAATAATCAGCTGGACAAGCGAAATTTACACGTTTATCTCTTATCAAATTTTCTCCAATATGCTTTTTATCTTCAGAGTAAACAGCAATAGCTGTTCCGCCTTTTTCTTTAACGAGTGTCATGCAAGGTATATCTGTGATTCCGTCACCGATATAAATCATATTTCTAAACTCAACACGTTTCTTTTCAACTCTTTTGTTGACTTTTGCTTCCATGAAGTCGTCATCTTCTATGCCCTTATTAATTCGGAAAAGATATTGAGTTTTTGTTGTTCCATTAACAACAAATTTTGGCCAAAAAGCTTCTCCATTTTTATTGTAGAGAAACTCACAGCCATAAATCTTTTTAAATTCTTTAAATATTGACGTTCCTTCAATCATTTCTTTGTTTCCGGTTGAAATAATATAGTGTTCCAAAACAATGTCTTTTGACAAAGCATAATCATTAAGTCTTTTAAACCAAGTTTTAACTCCGCTATAAAAATCAATATCTCCGCCACAACTTTGCAAGAATTCACGAGTAACTCTCACTCCTTTCTTTTGACACTGCTCAAGAGTTAACCAAAGATAACTTAACACAAAATCAACACCTTTCATTTTGTCTTGATTTGCCCAAAACTCCCCTATTGTCATGTCAAGCTTTGGTGCTAACCAATACTGCATTTCATGGGTGGATAAAGTGCTATCAAAATCATAACAAATCGCAACTATTGTTTTAGCCATTTTTTCTCCTTATACAAATTCTCTTTCTAAAATTGCGTTATTTTTATAAAATAACACAGCTTCACGATTATTTTCATTTCCTAAACATAATTCCAATGGTTTTCCCGTGATAAAATATTCTATTTTAACCTTTCTATTGTAAGGCAAATTTACTCCATTGATAATTTCATATTTAAGCCCACTAGCACTGTCCGATTTTTTATAATATGGGTCGAAGATGTACATATATTCATTATCCATATTTGTAATCGTTACAAAATGCTCGCCTTGCCTTTGAGTTTTTAAACAAACACAACCACCATCAAGCAAGCAATTTCGAATGACTAGAAGGTTTACATCTGCTTTTGTTAAATAGTTTGCAACCAATGGAATGTGTCTTTCTTTTGCAAAATCCCGAATCCAAGAAGCTGTGAAATATAAAATATTATCACAAAACTCTTTGTTTGTTGGCAACCCCAAATCATCATAACAACCAAGTGAATAAGATGCCATTATCTTTAAAAAGGCGGTTGGCATTTCTTCACGGTCAAACAAATAAGATATGCAATTATAAATCGCCGTTTCCCCGCACGATTGCTCGGTTAATTGGCTCATTAATGGACTTTTCATAATACCACTTCCTAAACCTATTATATAAAATTTATCACAAATATAAAAATAAAATTATGCTTTTTGAAAGAAAAAAGCCACAAATTAATGGATATTACCAAAAACTTGTGACGATTTAAGATTAATCTTCTTGATTAATTTCTTCTTTTTTTGTAGATTTTTTTTCTGACTTGTTTTCAGCTTGTGCTTTCAATAAATCCCTAATATCTCTTAAAAGGTCAGAGTCTGTAGGGTTGGCAAGTCTTTCAGCTTCACGTTTTTCTTCTTCAGCTTTGATTTTAGCAAGAGCTTCTTCTTTTGCTTGCTTTGCTTTTTCATCTCTAAACTTTGACATAGCTTTGAAATCTAAACGATTAATACCCCTTTGCTTTGCTTCCTTGTAGTCTGCCTTTGTCAAAATATATTCGCTATCAATTTTATTTTTCGCATCACTTAAAATCTTGTTACTTTTCATTGCAACTTTCAAAATGATAAACAATGTTAATGCAATGATAAAGAAATTGATTACAGCTGTAATAAAAGTTCCCCAATCAATATAAATACTATTCGTTAAATCGATTGTTCCATCTGTTAAATACACTTTTTTGAGATATGTGTAGCAAGATGACAATCCATCGCCAGCCCCAATAGCAAGCAATAATAAATTGATAAATGGCATAATAATTTTGTCGGTTAATGCTGTTACGATTGCTGAAAAAGCACTACCAATGATAACACCGATAGCCATATCAACGATGTTACCTTTTTTGATAAATTGACCAAATTCTTTAAAAAATTTTTTCATAAGTTTCACCTCGGCTACTATTATAATAGCATTAGGTAAAAAAATCAATAATCGGCATCATTTTTATCCTGATTATTTTTTTTAAGTATCAAAATCTTCTTTCTAATCTTTTTGTATTCTTCATCGCTTACCAGTTTACTTCTTCTCATAGACTCAAGTTTAATTAAATTATACTCTAATTGATTGATATCTTTTGCTTCAATTCCCGAATTGCTTTTAGTTGTAGTTTTATCACTTGAATTAGCCCTGTTTTTATTTGACGACTTAAAATTTTCTCCACTATTACTTTTCGCTTTTAGCTTAGCTATTAACAAAATTATTGATAAAAGTGCAAGGATAGAAACCAAAATATCAATGGTGTAAAACACCCATGAGTAATTACTTTTACCAGCAAAACTGCTACTATTTATAAACAAACCCACAATACCTGCAATAAAAGAAATTATATCAATAAAAAATGCCCAAAAGATGACAGAATTTTTCGATTTTGTGTTACTCTCAATTTTCTTTTCAATTTTCGATTGATTAATTAATTTAAACTGTTTAAAGAAAACAATTTGCTTTATCATTGTGACAAAGTCAAAAACAGCAAGTAGTATCAACACAACCGATAAAATTATTATGCCAGTCATAGACGGAGTGTAATTAACTGTGCTTTGCAAAGCAACATTTGATGCTTCGCCAGGAGAAGCAATATTTGGTATAGAAGATTTTGCAAAATTCAATCCAACAGAAATATAGACCCCATAAATCCCACCGCCAACTAATGCGAAGAACAATCCAATGGTAACAAGCACGTAAAATAACGACAATTTATTAGATTTTTTCATAATCTCTCCTAATTTTAGGATAAGAAAAAAACGCAAAATTATGCGTTTTTATTATAAAATCTTTAATTTTTGACATTTTTAACAATTATTTTCAGGTTTTTCTGAATTAATCTGACAATTTTTAATATATTTTCTACCTGTAAAATGTTTCTTTAAATATGATTCAAATTCTTCCAAAGTGCCATTTTCTAACTCGTCTTTAAAAATAATATGACATTGAGCACTAGAAACAAAAAGCATATAACAATCATCATCTTCAAACACATTTGAAAAATAGCCATAAATCGTTTCAACAGCTGAGCGATACTTTTCACCTAAAGTTGTGAAAATAAATACTTTTTCTTCATCAAATTTATAAACTTCTTCTGTTGTTTCAGTCATAATCGAAAACTCGCCGTAAATTTTTGACTGCTGTTTCTTTATAGATTTTGTTGAAATTGCCGGCAAAATAGCCCAAAATGCAACAAAAAATACACCAAGAATAAATAAAAATATATCGCCTTCTTCCTGAAACCCACTAAGCAACGGAATGATTGCAATGACCAAACTAATTATTAGAAAAGTCCACGACATCTTTTTCAATAACTTTCTTGATTTGTTTACTTGATATTCCGCAATTTTATCATTTATGCGTTTTCCGAATTTTCCATGAAATTCAACCATATTTTCTCCTATTTAATTCTTAATTTTTCCAAGATAACATCAAGGTCTTCTTTTGTTCCTGAAAACCTTGGAAAAACCTTAAGATTATCGTTGGTTTTTCTAGGAATTATATGAACATGAAAATGTGGCACGGATTGCTCCGCACATTCATCGGAACAGTTCAAAAGATTTACACCATTGTATCCACAATTTTGTGTTAAATGATTTGAAATTTTTTTCACAGTTCTCATCACATCACATAATGTTTCGTCATCAACATCTAAAATATTTTTTACATGTTTTTTAGGTACAACCAAAATATGTCCATCAACATCTTTTGCAATATCCAAAAAAGCTAAAGTTTTTTCATCTTCATAAATTTTTCGGCTTGAAAATTCGCCACTTATTATCTTACAAAATACACAATCTTCCATCATTTTTCTCCTTAACTTTCTATTGGTTCAACAAGCAAATCAACAACAATTTTCACTTTGCTTACATTTTCTTCTTGTCCAACTTTTTTTAGTATGGCAAAAACAACAACTCTTTCATCGGTTTCAAGTGTACTTGAAACTGTTATTTTATTACTTTCTAGAGTTATCAATAATGTTTCTTCTTCCAAAGCAAACTCAATATAATATTGGTCGCCTTCATACTCCCCAAGGTCGGCAATTATTTCATACACTTCCCCAGCATTAAGCAATAAATTATATTCATCACGTTGACTGCTATATTGCAATCTGCTGTCGGTTTCAATTTCAATTTGTGGAGTAATTTTGTCAGGGTCAAAAGTTATCATGCATGCTGACATAGCCATTATCAAAAATGGCAGAACCAATGCTAAAATTAAACTAAATTTTTTCTTGCACATAAACTATTTCCAAACTTAGTATATCACATTTAATCAGCTTACATCAAAAAAAATTAACAGAAAAAATTATTTTGTTACAAACAAATAAAAAGAGACCAAACAAATTGTTCAGTCTCTTTAAATTAAATTCTTACTTCGTCTAAAATTTCTTCGTCAAGTTCTGTTTCGCTTGCGGTAACTTCAGTTGGAGTGATGTCTCTGTAACGTTTAAGTCCAGTACCTGCAGGAATACGTTTACCGATAATAATATTGTCTTTAAGTCCAACAAGATTATCAACAGAACCCTTGATTGCAGCATCAGTCAAAACTCTAACGGTTTCTTGGAATGATGCAGCAGACAAGAAGCTGTCAGTTGCAAGTGAAGATTTCGTGATTGAAAGAAGAACACGTTTAGCAGTTGCAGGTTCTTTGCCTTCCATCAACACTCTTTCATTTTCTTCTTCAAATTTATACATATCAACATAGTCGCCTGGAAGCATTGAAGTATCACCAGCATCTTCAATTCTAACTTTTTTAAGCATTTGACGAATGATGATTTCAAGGTGCTTATCATTAACATCTACACCAGATTTATGGTAAACTTTTAAGACTTCGACAATCATATAGTCTTGTGTATCACGAACACCACGTGTCTTTAAGATGTCATGTGGGTTGATTGGACCTTCGGTAATTCTTTCTCCAGGTGCAATCTTTGTTCCAACGGCAACTTTGAATCTAGCACCATAAGGAACGCCATAAACAACTTCGTTTCCGTCATCAGAAAGAATTGTAACTTGTTGTTTTGGTTCATCAATCTTTGTAACTTTACCTGAAATTTCAGATATAACTGCAACACCCTTTGGTTTTTTAGCTTCGAAAATTTCGTCTACACGTGGAAGACCAGCTGTAATATCGTCTTGAGTTGCAGTACCACCACCGTGGAACACGTTCATGGTAAGCTGAGTACCAAGTTCACCGATTGATTGAGCTGCGATAACACCAACAGCTTCGCCGACTTTAACTTCGCTTCTACAAGACATGTCACGACCGTAACACTTAGAGCAAACACCTTTTTTAGATTTACAAGTAAATACAGTTCTAATGTTAACTCTCTTTAAGCCTGAAGCTTCGATTTGTTTAGCTTTTTCAGAAGAAATCATTTCGTTGAGTTTAACGATAACTTCGCCAGTTGTTGGGTCAATGATATCTTCAGCAGCACATCTACCAACGATACGTGAAGCAAGGTCTTCAACCAAACTATCTTCATCATAAATAGCATAAATTTCCATACCTTTAACTTTTTCGCCAAGGTCTGCAAAACAGTCTTCGGTATCAACAACAACTTCTTGAGCAACGTCAACAAGACGGCGGGTCATGTAACCAGCGTCAGCGGTTTTAAGAGCTTTATCGACCATACCTTTACGACCACCACGAGTAGCAATAAAGTATTCGATAACTGACAAACCATCTCTAAAGCTTGAACGAATAGGAACTTCAATAACCTTACCTGAAGTACTCATCATAAGACCACGGATACCTGAAAGGTCGCACATGTTATCTTTAGAACCACGAGCACCAGAGTCAACCATAAGTTTGAATGGGTTGTTTGGTTCATAAGCTTCCATCGTTTCGCCTGTAATTTTCATACGAGCATTTGACCAAAGGTCAAGAAGCTTAACCGACTTTTCGTCTTTTGTGATAAGACCACGTTTAAATTGTTTTTCAACAACGTTGTGAGCATCATTTGCTTCATTAATAATTTGTTCTCTATCTTTTGCAACACGGATATCAAATAAGTTAGCTGTAAGTGATGCGATTGTTGAATATTTGTAACCAAGTTCCTTAATTTTATCAAGCATGATAGCTGTTTTTGTAGGTCCAAGGTTAACATAGCAGGCCTTGATAATTTTCTTCATCATCTTCTTTGAAACTGCAAATTCAATTTCATTTTGAAGCATATCTTCAGGTGTAGTTCTCTTAATATAGCCAAGTCCTTCAGGTATAACTTGATTGAAAATCATACGACCAACGGTAGTGTTAATTCTTGTTGAATAAACTTTTCCATCAATTTCTTTTTGAACACGCACCCAAACTTTTGAGTGCAAACTAACATTTCCAGTTTGATAAGCCATAATAGCTTCATCAATATCAGCAAATGATTTGCCTTCGCCTTTTTCGTTTGGAAGTTCAACTGTTAAATAGTAAATACCATAAAGCATGTCTTGGTAAGGAACTGAAATAGGTTCGCCGTCAGAAAGCTTTAAGATATTGTTAGAAGCAATCATCAAATATCTAGCTTCAGTTTGAGCATCAACTGAAAGTGGAATATGAATAGCCATTTGGTCACCATCAAAGTCAGCGTTGAAAGCTGCACAAGTGAGTGGGTGCAAACGCATAGCTCCACCTTCAACCAATACAGGTTCGAAAGCTTGGATAGAAAGTCTGTGAAGTGTAGGAGCACGGTTCAAAAGAACTGGGTGGTCCTTGATAACATCTTCCAAAACGTCCCAAACAACTGGTCTAGCACGTTCAACGATGTGTTTAGCAGACTTAATATTGTGTGATTGATTAAGTTCAACAAGTCTTTTCATAATAAATGGTTTGAATAATTCAAGAGCCATTTCTTTTGGAAGACCGCATTGATACATTTTTAGGTTTGGACCAACGACAATAACAGAACGACCAGAATAGTCAACACGTTTACCGAGCAAGTTTTGACGGAAACGGCCTTGTTTACCACGAAGGAGACCTGAGAGTGATTTAAGCTCTCTGTTTCCAGCACCAGAAATTGCTTTGCCACGTCTGCCGTTATCAATCAAAGCATCAACTGCTTCTTGAAGCATACGTTTTTCATTTCTACAAATAATTTCAGGAGCACCAAGTTCAACAAGTTTTTTAAGTCTGTTATTACGGTTGATAACTCTACGATAAAGGTCATTAAGGTCACTTGTAGCAAATCTTCCGCCATCAAGTGGAACCATTGGACGAAGTTCAGGTGGAATGACTGGAAGAACGTCTAATATCATCCATTCTGGTTTTGCACCAGTCTTTAAGAATGAATCAACAAGCCCCAATCTTTTAGCCAAACTAAGTTTCTTTTGACCTTTCGAATTTTTCATAAGTACTTTTAATTCTTCACTTTCCTTTTGAAGGTCAATTTGAGATAAAAGTTCTTTGATTACTTCAGCACCCATGCCAGCTTTGAAAGCTTTTGGGCCATATTTATCAAGAGCTTCACGATATTCTCTATCATTAAGCACTTGCTTATATTCAAATTCAGTTGTTCCAGGGTCTGTAACAATGAAAGATGTGAAGTATAAAACTTGTTCAAGTTTTTTAATAGATATGTTAAGGAGAGTTCCAATTCTTGATGGAACACCCTTAAAATACCAAATATGTGAAACTGGGGTTACCAAATCAATGTGACCCATTCTCTCACGTCTAACTTTTGCTCTTGTTACTTCAACACCGCACTTATCACAAATAACGCCTTTGTAACGAATCCTTTTATATTTTCCACAATGACATTCCCAGTCTTTTGTAGGTCCAAAAATTCTTTCGCAGAACAAACCATCTCTTTCAGGTTTTTGTGTTCTATAGTTAATGGTTTCAGGCTTTGTAACTTCGCCATAAGACCATTCACGAATTTTCTCTGGGCTAGCAAGACCGATTTGCATTGAGTCAAAGTTATTTAATTCAAACATTTCTTTCCCCTTATATGTTTATTTTATAAATCGTCATCAAAGTCGAATAAGTTTCCAGCATCGTCAGCAGTATCGTCATAAACAACTTCGCCTGGAGTAACATCATCATCACTGCCAAGTTCAACTTCAACTTCTTCTTCATATTCTTTTTGTCTGCTGGTTAATGGCTTTGGAATATCTCTGTCATCTTCCATTAAATCCTTAAGGCCGATTTCTTGTTTATCTTCAGTTAATACTTTAATATCAAGAGCCAAGCCTTGAAGTTCTTTGATAAGAACTTTGAATGATTCTGGAATACCAAGTTCAGTGATATTTTCGCCTTTAACGATAGCTTCATAAGTTTTAAGACGACCAACAACGTCATCGGATTTAACTGTAAGCATTTCTTGAAGCACATTGCTTGCACCATAAGCTTCAAGTGCCCAAACTTCCATTTCACCGAATCTTTGACCACCAAGTTGTGCTTTACCGCCAAGTGGTTGTTGAGTTACAAGTGAGTATGGACCAGTTGAACGAGCGTGCATTTTATCAATAACCAAGTGGTGAAGTTTTAACATATACATGATACCAACAGTGGTTCTGTTTTCAAATGGTTCGCCTGTTCTTCCGTCATAAAGTTGGAATTTTCCATCAGCTGGGAAATTATTGTCAATAAATAATTGTTGTATGTCTTCTTCTTTTGCACCGTCAAATACAGGAGTTGCAATC
>CAZYDU010000004.1:0-109987 GCA_964646345.1 uncultured Lachnospiraceae bacterium | reverse complement strand
ATCAAGACCATATTTATCTTCTTTGAGCATGGTTTTTAAAATTATGGTGTCAATATTGCCACGGATTAAATCACTATCAATATTTTGCATGGGCTTTTTCCTTTAATTTTAGTTTTGTGCAAATTGTTATACTTTTAGATACTATAATAATAATATTAAATCCGAACTTAGTCAAATAAATAAACGAATTTAAAGCAATAATCATTTATAAAAGGACAAATAAAACGATTATTGTTTATTAAATTTAGTTTTAAAAATTTAACTTGTGTTGTATAATTATTTGCAGGAGAGATTTATGATAGTTCCAGACTATATTGAAAGGTCTAAGAGAAAAACTTTGTCTTTAACCGTGCTTAAAAATGGGAGCGTGATTGTGAAAGCCCCAATTTCTATGCGTGACGAAATCATAAATCGTTTTGTTGAAGATAAGCAACACTGGATTAGGGAAAAACTTGCGAGTATAAAAGAAACACAAAACAAGTTTGAAGATGTGATAAGCTTAAATAAATGCCTAATTTATGGTAATAAATATTTGGTAAAAAAAGCCGATGTAAAGCAAATTCAAACCGGTGCTAATTTTGAGATTTTAATTCCGAATAAGTTTGAAGGCGAAAAATTTGTAAAATATCTTGCAACTTGGTACAAAAAACTTGCAAAAAAGGTATTAGCTGAAAGATTAAGTTTCATTGAAAATCGCATCAATTTAAAATCAACGTCATTTAAAATTGGAGATAGCAGGGGACGTTGGGGATCATGTAATAGTTATGGAAATATAATTATAAATTATAGAGTAGTTATGCTTCCGCCAGCTATTATTGACTATGTTTTGGTTCACGAACTTTGCCATTTGGTTGAAATGAATCACAGTAAGCGGTTTTGGGAAACTGTTGAAAAATTCTTGCCGAACTTTGAGCTTCAACGAAAAGCAATAAAAGAATACGGCTTTTTGCTTAGTATGTTTTAAAGTTCTATCTGAAATTTCGATTTTGATTTTTTTATTCCGATTTTATTCCAGTGTCATTTCGAGCGAAACGAAGCGGAGTCGAGAAATCCCCTTGATCTATCCGAATTAATAATGCGAATTCGCAATATAAAAAGAGTAAGTTTAAAACTGCTACCGAATAGGTTTGCTTTAGTTCTTACTCTTTTTCATTTAATTTAAGTTATCCAGAATTGCTTTTTTATAAATATCTTTCACTAAATTGTAATTTTCTTTTGAAAAATTTGCAAATTTACCCATGCAAACACTGCCATTAATCTCTAGAACTTGATATTTTCCTTCACTTGTTTCCATAATATCAACACTAGCGAATTTAAATTGTATTAAGTTATAGGATTCTAGAGCAATAGCAGTAATATTATCAATAGTTTTCTTGTCGGTTACAATTTTTGGTGTTGCACCAAAATTAAGATTATGACGCCAACTTAAAAGTATTGTTTCATTTGATTTTGGTATATAGTTTACATTTATATTATTATCAATTTTAATTGGATTTTTGTATTTATTTTTTACTAAAATTTCTATCGAGTCCTTGCCATTGCCGACAACGAAAGGGCGGACTTTATCAAATATTAGCATTACCTTGCCATTAAGCATAACGACTCTGTATTCATGTTTTATTTCGTAAAAAGGCGAAACTGTGAGAGATTTTGAATTTTTGAAAATTTGACTAGATAAGTCCATAAAATCATTTTTACTTTTTACAATAAAAACGTCTGTTCCATTTGTTCCTTCATTTGGCTTTATTACTAATGACTTGTGTTTTTTTAGTAATTTTTCTATAGAATTTAAAGCATCATTATCAAGTGAAGAAGGAGAGTAGTAATAAAAATGTTCGGCACATGGAATATTATGTTTTGATAACAATTCATAAACGGCTGACTTATCTTTTAATATCTTGTAAACAGCGGAACTATTATTTTCAAAAATATTATCATAAATGTAGGTTAGTTTATTGCCTTTGCTGAGTTTCATGCAATAAGAATCGCAAAATATTTCTAGCGTTATATTTTCTTCGTTGCAAATTTCTCGCACAAAATTTTCTATGTAACGCATACCTATCTCCTTAATTTTAGTAATTGTCTTCTTCGATTCTGCCTGTTAGTTCGCCAAAGTTTTTGAGTGACGAAAAGTCTTGTTGGCGCATTGCTTCATACGCAATTATTGCAACAGAATTAGATAAATTTAAGCTTCTAGCTTTTTCACTCATTGGAATACGAATGCATTTATCATAGTTATGTTTTAATATATTTTCAGATAAGCCGTAACTTTCTTTTCCAAACACAATAAAAGACCCGTCAGGGTAGTTTACTTCGGTGTAGGTTTTTTGAGATTTTGTGCTTGCATAAAAAAACTGAGCATCAGGATTTGCTTTCCAAATTTCTTCAATAGAGTCCACAACCGTGATTTGTGCAATATCAAAATAGTCCATTCCTGCACGTTTAAAATGCTTGTCGTCCATTATAAATCCAAGTGGCTTAACCATATAAAGTTTTGCGTTAATTGCCGAGCAAGTTCTAACGATATTGCCTGCATTTTGTGGTATTTCAGGCTCTACCAAAACTATATTAATCATATGTAATCCTTTTTTGTATCATTTATTTGTCACGTTACAACAACTTTATTTGAGTCATTTCGACTCTATTATTCCGTGTCATTTCGAGCGGTGTTAGCTGTGTTATTTCGACTAAGTGAGCCACAGGCGAACGCATGGAGAAATCCCCTTGAGCTATCCGCATGTTACTCTGCGACATTTCGAGCGAAGCGGAGCGGAGTCGAGAAATCCACTTGAGCTATCCGTATGTAAACGTTCTCGCCAAAAACTTTTATTCTTCCCAAGGAAAAACAATCCAGTTGTCTTTCTTCTCAAATTTAAAAAAGTCAGGTTTAACTAAACTTCTTTCATGATAAAACATTGTTGATATGTAGTACTTATTGAATTGGGTATCATTCTCAGTGTAGTGAAGAAGTGTCCTTCCACTGTCAGCAATATCATCAATAATCAAACAGCCTTTAGATGCATTAAGGAGTAGGGGAATGTCCATTTTATAAGACACAAGGGTAGCCAAAATCAGCCCGCCACGTGGCACTCCATAAACCCCAGTAGGGTGAATGTTGTTTTTGTTAAGTTCTACAATCAAATCTTCGACATAATCTTCCATGTCTTTCCAAGTAACATAAACTTTTTCCATTATTACTCCATATCAGTGATTTCTTCAAATCTATATTTTTGTGTAGCATCAGGATACTTTTCGTGGTCAACTTCAGATAGAAACATACTCATTGGTCTTGCATAAATCCCGTCTTTGTGATTGGTTTTACCTTTGTTTCCGAAGCATCTATAAACAACCAAATCTTCGCCGGTCTCGCTGTGCTTCGCAACGGTAATCACAAATGCAGTTGTGCCTTTAAAATGTCTCCAAATGGTAAACGGTTTAACGATTCTTTCCATAATCTTCTCCTATAAAAAATAATAATTTTATTATATACTAAATGTTTTTTTTAATCAAGCAATGATTGTTTGTTTTGTGACATGTCAGGAAGTGCTTTTACAAACGAAATAATATAATGAAATAGATAGTTAAATTATTTATTAATAGAGTGAAAAATAAAGGGGTAGGGTTTTATTATTCAGATATTTTTTTGAAAAGTTACTAAAAATTTGTTGATAATAAAAATTAGAATTGTTAACATTTATACAACGTATTTATTCGCAAAAGACAGCTTTTGCGAATAAATACTGGGGTTTTGGTGGGGGTGTATGCCAGTTTTTAACAAATTTTCAAAACTAATTTTTTTTATTTTGTTTTGTGATGAATTCATTGTATAAAATTGACTTAAACTTTTACGACCTTGTGTGTCTTTTTTTGTTTAATTAATTCATGCTATTTATATTAGTGTCTTATTATTTAGTTATTTTAAATTTGTGTCGCTTGCGTATATTTTGTCTGATATACTATGTTAGACATAGCAGTTCTCTCAGACGTTCTCACGCAGAATAAGTTTGACTTTCCAAAATATTTTTATTGGAAAATTTTAGAACTCGTTGAATAAACTTGATATTTTATCACACGATTTTCTCAGACGTTCTCACGCAGAATGAGTTTGAAGTTCTAAGGCATTTATTCATTGGATATTGTATGTAAGGCATGTTGGTATAAGGCTTTGATGTTTTTGTCTTTTTTAGCATTCTCTCAGACACGTCCACAAATAAAATACTCATAAACGTTCTCGCACAGAGTGTTTGAATTGAAGTAGTTAATTTTATAGCAATCATTATAAGGATTAAAATAAGACAATGAATCACGAGTTGACTAATTGATTAAATGATTAAGAATCGAATAGTTAAGGATTAATTTTTAACCAGTGTAATGTTATTTTAGCTAGACAAATAGATATTATAGATTTGGATTTAAGTTAGGACTTCCCTACCGGAAATATAATTTTAGTTGTCTGACATAATACCTACAAAAACATCTTGAAACTTAATGGCAAAATTTGTTTTTAGTTTCGTTTTTATTCATGAAAAATTTATTATAAAATTTTATAAATTTTTTTAAAAAAGTGCTTAAAATAATTTTTATTATTTTATTTATGTGATATAATGGTCTTGTATAATAATGTGAGGTGTAATATGTTAAATACTTTTTTATGTGCAGAATCTGTCACTGTTGGGCTTTTGATTTTTGATGGAGTTGTTCTTTTCTTAGCTATAGCTGGTCTTTTGACATGGTATTTCCTTAGAGTTAGAAATAAAAACAACCTAGGAAAAACAAAAAATGATGCTCCTATTTCTAAAGTTGATGATGAAACTTATGTAATTGAAAAACAACCTGAAGAAGTTTCAACCACTCCAACCTATGAAAATGATAACAATGTTGTTCATTTTGTAAATCAAATCACTGATATTAATCAAGAATCGAATGACGAACTTAACGCAAACACAGTTGTAGTAAATCATGAAGTTGAAGCTCCAGTTAAGAAAATGGTTGCTAAAGAAGAAATTGCAAACTTTGTGGAAGTTGGCGGAGAAAAGAAAGTTAAAACCGAAGAAGAAATCGCAACTTCGGCAAATCGTGGTACAAATGCATTTAAAAATGCAACGAATTTCTTTAACACAATCAAAACTGAACAAGAAAGTGATAAATTTGCTTCTGTAAAAGTTTCAAAAAAGAAATAAAATAAGGCTTAAGCAAAATTGCTTAGCCTTTTTTCATGTGTAAAATTTTTAATAAATTTTTATCAAGTGGATTTCTTCATTCCGTTTCGTTTCGCTTCGCTCGAAAAGACACAAAAAAGTTAAAATAACACGGAAGAAATGCATGCCCGCCAAGTGTCATCTCGACCAAATGGAGTGCGTGGAGAGATTTCTTTGAAAATTAATTTCCGATTTTCTAACAAGGAGATTTCTCGACTTCGCTCGAAAAGACACACCAACTTCGCTCGAAATGATATGTAAAAAGAGTTGAAAATACATGTTAATATTGTCAAAAAGATGTAAACAAGCACATGGATTGTTTTCAAAAATTTACTTAATAGTGATTTTTGTAATGTTTACAAATTTTGTCATATCTAATTCTTTGCTGTAAAATTTTAGATTGTTTCCACGTGAAACATATTCGCCTGTAAATTGAATTTCGAGTCTCGTATTATCGCAAAGCACTGCCAAAAATTCTTTTGAACTTTCCTTTTTTAAATATTTAATGGATTTATCAATAAGATATTTTGCGTTATTTTTGAGAGTATTGATAACACTTTCAAAGTCTTGTTTGGTTTTTGAAAACATCAATAATTCGGTTTTTTTATTTTTAAACATTATATTCAAAGCAAGTTCTTCAGCTTTAAAAACTTGATTTTTGATTGATTTTAAATAACATTTTGGCTTGACTTGAGATTGTTTTGTGATAAAAGATTGTGTTAAATTCTCAATAAATTGCTCTTTTCCGAACTCTGAGTTTTCATGTGTTGGAAGTGGCAAGTTGAGAATATTTGTATCCATTGACAGGTTTGGAAGTTTGGATAACGCTTTGTTTATTTTTTTCATGGAACAAGCTGACTTTTTATTGTAAAACTCAATTTGTTTGTCGAGTTTATTTATTTGCTTTATTTGTTCGGCAGGACTTACTCCAGAATTAATAGTTTCAGCAACCTGACTACAAAGTTTGTTGCATGTTGACCTAAGCTCATTAGCCTTTTTATCTATTAAAATAAATTTATTTTCAAGACTCAAAATCTTGTCAAGGTTAACAGATTTATTAGCAAGTTTGTATCTATCTTCATAAAATTTTTTATTATTAACAATTTCGTTTAAAGCAATCATAAAATCCCCTTTTTTATAATTTAAGTTTAACTAAAAGCGGTGAAAAGTCAAGAAAACTATTCGTAAAATATTTGTGTTTTTTCTATAATTGATATATAATTTATTTATGAATTCTAAAAATCAAAGTTATTATAATGAACAAAAAATCAAACTGACAAAGAGATTGCGAGAAATATTATTGCAATTTCCCGATTTTGCATTGGATTTTTTTACAGGAATTGAAAGCAGAACTAGTGCTTTAACGAGAATAAATTATGCTTATGACCTTAGAACTTTTTTTAATTGGGCTTTAAATGAAACTAATTTGTTCAGGGATTATAAAGCAATTTTTGATTTTCAGGTAAAAGACCTTGAAAAATTCCACACAACCCATTTTGAAAGATATATGAGTTATTTGACATCTTACACCGATGAAGATGGAAATACAATCACAAACGGCGAACGTGGAAAAGCTAGGAAAATAGCATCAGTACGTTCATTTTTTAAGTATTTTTTTAGACGTGAAATGATTGCAGTTGATGTTGCCAGCAAAATTGAAATGCCAAAACTTCATGATAAGCCAATTATTCGTCTTGAAAAAGATGAAATATATAAATTTTTGGATACTGTTGAAAGTGGTATGGGGCTAAGTGGTCATGAAAAAGGTTTTCATAAGCACACGAGAATTAGGGATACCGCCATCATGACACTTTTGCTTGGAACTGGCTTGCGTGTATCTGAATGTGTTGGCTTAAATGTTGACGATGTGGACTTTAAAACCAATGGAATAAATATTACACGTAAAGGTGGAAACCAAACGATTTTGTACTTTAACGATGAAGTAAAAATAGCTTTGTTTAACTGGATTGAAGTTAGAAATGAAAATAAGGAATTGATTGATGAACCAGCACTCTTTGTTTCTTTGCAAAATAAAAGAATATCAACCAGAGCCGTTGAGAAATTAGTCAAAAAATATGCCGGTATTGTTACCCCATTAAAGCACATCACTCCACATAAATTGCGTTCAACTTATGGTACAAGACTTTACCAAGAGACTGGAGATATTTATATTGTTGCCGATATTTTGGGACATCGTGATGTTAATACGACAAAAAAACACTACGCCGCCATCTCAGAAGATATAAGAAAACGTGCTTCAACAGCTGTTGAACTTAGAAATTAAACACCATTAAGGGTGTTTTTTTTATGTTATTTTTTTACCCCTTTGTGTTGTTTCGACTCTATTTTTTTGCGTCTGATTCTATTTTTACATGTCATTTCGAGCGGAACGCAGTTTAGTCGAGAAATCCCATATCTCGGAGATGTTTACCTTTCTTGTGTCATTTCGAGTGAAGTGAACAAAGCGAATGTATCGAGAAATCTCCTAGAACCATTTATAATAAAAAATATGCCACTAAGGCATATTTTTTCATTGTTTAATATTGAATACCCCAAACAACAAGATGTTTAGCTGGTCTTCCACAAACCACACATTTATTTGTCATTGGTTTTTCGTTTTCCAAAATACATCTTGATTTTGTTCCACGGATTTCCTTAATCTTGCATTCACATTCAGGGTCTCCGCACCAATCTGCTTTAATGAAGCCAGGCGTGGTATTCATAATTTTAGCAAATTCATCAAGGTTTGTTGCTGTAAATGTAAGGCTATCTTGTCTTTCTTTTGCTCTTGTGAACATATCTTTTTGGATTTTTTCAAGCAAACCATTAACTTCTTCAAGTAAGTTGCAGTCAACTGGAACTTGTTTCTTTTCTTTTGTATCACGGCGAGTTAAGGTAATTAATCCTTTTTCAAGGTCACGTTTACCGATTTCAATTCTAAGTGGAATACCCAAAACTTCAGCTTCAGCAAACTTAAATCCTGGGTTTTGCTCAGAACTATCAATATCGTAAGAAATGTCAGCATTCTCCAAAATATCAGCATATTTTTGAGCCAAATTTTTGATTTCATCATCATTTTGAATACATACGATTCTTACCTTTGTTGGAGCAATTCTTGGTGGAAGAACTAAACCATCTTCATCGCCATGAACCATGATAAGTGCCCCAATCATACGGCTACTAACACCCCAAGATGTTTGGTAAACATACTCAAAATCATTGTTTCTTGTTAAGAATTTAATGTCATAAGCCTTAGAAAATCTTTGACCGAAATAATGGCTTGTTCCAGATTGAAGTGATACACCGTTATACATAAGTGCTTCGATAGTTAAAGTGTAATCAGCACCGGCAAACTTTTCTTTTTCAGTTTTTCTTCCAGTTACAACAGGAATTGCCAAGTAATTTTCAAAGAAGTCCTTGTAAACTCCAAGCATTCCCCTGGTTTCTTGTTCAGCTTCTTCTTGGGTTTCGTGAATGGTGTGACCTTCTTGCCACCAGAACTCACGGCTTCTTAAAAATGGTCTAGTTTCCTTTTCCCAACGCATAACCGAACACCATTGGTTGTATTTTAATGGCAAATCACGATAAGATTTTACAACGGTTGAATAATAGTCTGAAAACAGTGTTTCACTTGTTGGTCGAATACACATTCTTTCTTCCAACTGTTTTTCGCCACCCATGGTCACCCAAGCAACTTCAGGAGCAAAGCCATTGATAAGCTCGCCTTCTTTACGCATTAAGTTTTCAGGGATAAGCATAGGCATAGCGACATTTTTATGTCCAGTTTTCTTGAACATCTTGTCTAGGTTTTTTTGGATATTTTCCCAAATGGCATAACCATTAGGCTCTAAGATAATGCAACCTTTAACATTTGAATATGAAGATAAATGTGCAGTGTTAACAACATCTGTATACCATTTTGCAAAGTCAACATCACGACTTGTAATTTTTTTATTTGCCATAATTTTCTCCTTAATCTAAAATAGCTTTAATTCTTCTGATGCCTGAAGATGAGCTTTCTTCTTTTGTAATTTTAAAGTGATGTAAATCGCCTGTGTTTTTAGCATGTGGGCCACCGCAAATTTGTTTGTCTACATCGCCGATAGTAAACACTTTAACCTTTTCACCATATTTTGAATCAAATATACCATGAGCCCCAGCTTTTCTTGCTTCTTCAAGCGTAAGTTCCTCTTGAGTTACATCAAGTTTTCTTTCGATTGCTTTGTTTACGAATGCTTCAAGTTCTTTGATTTCTTCTTCGGTCATTTTGTGGTCAAGATTAAAGTCAAAACGTAATCTTTCAGGTGTAATGTTTGAACCTTTTTGTATAACTTGCTCGCCAAACATCTTTTTAAGTCCTGCAAGCATTAAGTGTGTTGCAGTGTGAAGTTTTGCAGTTTCATATGATGAATCAGCCAATCCGCCTTTAAATGTACCAGCTGATGCCGACCTAGAAAGTTCTTGATGAGCCTTAAATGCTTCTTCATATCCAGCTTTGTCAACGGTGTAGCCTTTCTCTTTTGCAATTTCTTCGGTAAGTTCAAGTGGGAAACCAAAAGTATCAAAAAGTCTAAATGAAGCTTTGCCTGAAATAATATTTTCAACAATTTCGCCTTCTTTTGCGAATTGCTTATGTCTTTCAATACCATTAATTACTTTTTCAAATTCTTTATAACCTTCATTGATAGCTTTAGAGAATTTTTCAACTTCGATTAAAAGTTCTGATTTTATAACTTCTCTATTCTTAACCAAAATTTCATAATCGTCTGCATAATAATTAATGTAAAGGTCGGCAACATCTGCAAAGAATTTTGTATCAAGTTTAATTTTTCTTGCGTGGTTAACAGAACGGCGAATAAATCTTCTTAAGATATAACCTTGACCGATATTAGATGGCTTAATAGCTTTTTCATCGCCCAAAACGAATACAGCACTTCTCAAGTGGTCAGCTAAGATTCTGTAAGACTTAACAGTTTCGTCAGAGTTTTTGATTTCAGCTTTTTCATTCATGAAATCGATAACATCTTTAAAAATGCCAACGTCATAGCTTGATTTAACACCATTGAGAACACAGATTGTTCTTTCAACACCCATACCAGTATCAATGTTAGGGTTTTCAAGAGCCACAGCTTTGTCTCCAACTTTTTCAACCTTGTATTGCATGAATACATCGTTCCAAATTTCGTTGTATTTTCCGCAATGACAGCCAGGTCGACATTCAGGAGAACATTTTTCTTTGCCTGAATCATAGAACATTTCAGTGTCAGGTCCGCAAGGTCCAACACCACTTCCCAAGCCCCACCAGTTGTCTTCTTTAGGGTTAAAGAAAATGTGTTCTTGTTTTATACCGCATTCTTGCCAAGTCTTAGCACAAAGCTCGTCACGTGGAGCTGTTTCATCGCCTTCAAAAACTGTAACAGAAAGCTTATCAGGGTCAATTCCAAGATAATCTTTGCTTGTCAAAAACTCATAAGAAAGTTTAATCATTTCGTCTTTTGGACAAGAACCTAAAAACCAGTTTCCAAGCATTTCAAAAAACGTGTTGTGGTTAAAGTCTCCAACATCGTCAATGTCGCCTGTTCTAATGCAACGTTGCACATCAAAAAGTTTGTTGCCCATTGGGTGCTTCTCGCCTAATAGATATGGCACTAATGGATGCATGCCAGCGGTTGTAAAAAGAACGGTTGGGTCATTTTCTGGAATAACCGAACTATTTTGAATTTGTGTAAATCCATGAGAAGTAAAAAATTTCTTCCATAGTTGCTTTAATTGTTTATCTGTAATCATAATATATTCCTTTTTATTCTAATAATACATTTTGTATTATATATCAATTTATGCTAAAAATCAACAAATCGGCTAAAAAAATCACAGCAAAAGAAAAACACTCTTTATTTAATAAATTAAATCAAAGAGTGTTTAACGTTATACGTTTAAAAGTCTGCAAATTTTGTGGTTCAAAATCATGAAAACAATGTCAAGAACCCAAACGATTGTGAAACCGAAGATAAGTCTAATAAGACCAGCAACAATTTTGCCTTCTTGGAATCTTGTGATAAAACCGCAAATCCAAGATGTTACAGGAATGATAGCTAAAATAAGACTTACAATCCAGCTTAAACCAAAATAATCAGCACTTCTCTTTGCCATTAATTTTTCCTCCTATGAATTTATATGCTAATTATATATCAAATTTTCCAACTTGACAATTATATGAAGAAAAATTTTATAAAAATTGAATAATTTTTAAAAAAATATTCTAAATTAAACTTAAAAGGAATACACTAAAACCATAAGGAGAAATAAAATGAAAGATATTGTTAAAGCTTTTGATAACTTGCCTTGGATTGCAAAACTAATTTTGTGTTTGCCGGTTTTGGACATTGTTTGGGGCGTGTATAGAATTGTAAAAGGTGTTCAAGAAAAGAAAACCGCCACCCTTGTTGCTGGCATTTTGTGGATTGTTCCGGGTTCAGTTATTTGTTGGCTTGTTGACCTTGTTTGCACAATTTGCTACAAGAAGCCAAACGTCCTTGCATAAATTGTGATAAATATTTTTGTATAAAAAGAAAACCTAGTGTGATGCTAGGTTTTTTGTTTTTGATGTTTTCTTGTTATTTTTCCTTTTGTCATTTCAACTCTATTATTCCATGTTATTTCAAGCGGTGTTAGATGTGTCTTTTCGACTAAGAGAGCGAAGCGAACGCATGGAGAAATCCCCTAACCGGAAAGCGGAAATATTTTCAAAGAGATCTCTCCACTTCACATTGTTTCGGTCGAGATGACCGTATAATTTTTGTATCATGTTATTTCGAGCGAAGTCGAGAAATCCCCCATCTCGAAGACGATAGTTTTATTCTAACATAACCTTTCAATGATTTTATGTCTAGACTCTTTTTTAAAAAGGAAAATCATGGGAATATCAAGCGGTGTGAATGCTCCACTTTTTCCACAAGATTTTAAATTTACAATCGCATTGATATATGAAGTCATGACGGTGGCGGTAAAATCAGGGTTGGAACTTAGCTTAAGTTTGAAATTCAAATAACAGTTTGACCCATGAATAGTTTTAAATTTTGAAATTATTTCGCCTTTGTGAGATAGTTTTTTCTTTAAAGATAATATTTTTTCATGTGAAACAAAATTAACTTGTGTTGGTTGTCCCTTAAAGTAGTCTGGGATATTGCAAATGTTGTTTCTAATTTGTTTATGATACTTTTTATCCGCCACCACGAAACACTCACGGAAATGTAGCATTTGTGCGGTATCAAAACAACCATTTTTTGCTTTTTTTACAGCTAGAGTATTTGGAATTGTAAATTCAATTCCATCGATAACATTTGGTATTTTTCTAATTGCATCACTATGCCCCATACTTATGCCCTTGCCCCAAAATACAATCGGTTTTTCGCTTGAAAAAGCATGGCACATCGCCCGCAAATTGCTAAAAATTCCTGGGTCCCAACCACAAGCCATAATGAGTCTGTGTTTAGAGTTAAAGGCAAGTGTATCTAGTCTTTTTAGCTCTGACAACATCTTTTTATGGTTGTCGAAACTATTGATGCAGTCGAAATTTAACAAAACATCGGTTGTTTGTTTTTCTAGGTCACTAAAAGAACCGCCACACAAGAGCATAATATCAATTTTATTCTTATAACTAGATATATTTTCATAACTTTCGATAATGGTGTTAAATTTAGATTTTACAAGTCTGCGGGAAAATATTGCGACTAAATTGTATTCATTTTTTGAGATTATAACCTGCTCCATGGCTTTTCCAAGGTTTCCGTACCCCACAATTCCTATATTAAGTTTCATAAATATCCTTTAAACTTTCTAATTTTTTTATTATTTCTTTGCTAGGTTTTGTTAGTGGTGCTCGCACATTTCCGACATTTTTCCCTATAAGATTTAAGTAATATTTGACGCATATCGGATTTACATCTAAGAACAAATATGAGTTTAGTTTATAAAGGTAATTATGTAGCCGTAAAGCATTATCTATTTTTCTCTCAAGCAAATTTTCACACATCGAAGAAACAAGTGTTGGATAGGCATTTGCAGAAACGGATATAATGCCATGGTAGCCCAAACACATTAACGGAAAAGTCAACAAATCGTCTCCGGAATATAAAGCAAAATTTGGTGGAAGTAATTGTAAATATTTCATACTTTGCATAATGTTTCCGCTTGCATCTTTTAGCCCAATAATGTTTTTTAATTTGGATAATTTTAGCACAGTCTCTGGTTCTAGGTTCACTCCGGTTCTAGATGGTACGTTATATAAAATTATGGGAAGTTTTGATTGTCTTGCAATTTTTTTGTAGTGCAAAAATAAGCCTTCTTGACTTGTTTTGTTGTAATATGGTGTCACGACCAAAACTGCATCTGCTCCAAGTTTTTTGGCTTCTTTTGTTTGCGAAATGGCGATTTCTGTATTGTTTGAGCCAGTTCCAACAATAATTGGCACACGTTTAGAAACCTGACCAACACAAAATTTGATTATTTTGCTTCTTTCTTCTTGAGATATAGTTGCCGATTCGCCAGTTGTCCCCAATATAACTATTGCCTTTGTTCTTGATGCAATGTGAAATTCTATGAGTTTCTTAAGCTCTAAATAATTCACTTCATTTTTTTCATTAAATGGTGTAACCAATGCAACTCCACTACCCTTGAAAATCATAAATCCCCCTAACTTATCTTATGGTGGAATTTTTAAATTGTGATACCCAAATACTGTTACTATTGATTTATATTTGACAAAATATACGAAAATTTTTACAATTACATTGATAAGGAGTATTTATGAAAGTATATATTTTAAGACATGGCACTACAAATTGGAATGAACAAGGAAGAACTCAAGGAAGGCGTCAAAATCGCTTAAGCAAAGCCGGAGTTAAACTTGCCGAAGCAACCGCTGAAAAACTTAAAAACATAAAAATTGATGTGATTTATGCTTCCCCTTTAATGAGAACGATGCAAACTGCAAATATTATCAATAAATATCACGGTTTAAAAATAAATAAATGTGAGCTTATAACTGAAGTGGACCAAGGAGTCTATTCTGGCAGGCTTTACAAAACCTTAACCGAAGAAGAAAAACGATTGAAAAAAGAACGTCACCCTAGCACCGGTATGGAGCAAATGGAAGATGCTTATGCAAGAGTTAAAAAGTTTGTAGAAACAGTTTTAAAAACAGAAACCCATGAAAATATTTTGGTTGTTTCGCATAACAATATTTGCTCTGACCTGAGCTTGGTTTTAACAAACACAAAGCCAAATTTTGATGACTATGCCCAAATGAACTCATTTGCAAATGCCGAAGTTAAAGAGTTTGATTTTAAGGCTTAATAAATATACGAATTATCATTTTATATCAAATAAATTAATGAAACTATTTCGTGAAAAAGGAATCGTATCAAAAAAATCGTATCAAAATAATGATACGATTTTTTATTGTATGTTTTTCCCGCAACATTTTCTTGCGATTCAATTCCTTCCATCAAAAAAAATCAAACCAAAAATGGTTTGATTTTTTGGTGCTGATGGTCGGACTTGAACCGACACGAAGATTTCTCCTCGAGGGATTTTAAGTCCCTTGCGTCTGCCTATTTCGCCACATCAGCATATCTATTCTAAACAATGCACATTATACATTTTTATTTTTATTTTGTAAAGGACTTTTTTACATTTTATCAAAAAAATCTATTTTTGGCGTTGTTTATTATAAATTATTGTGTTGATATGAGTGCTTTTCATTTAATTTTGACTTATTTTTACCGTGTCATTTCGAGCGAAGTCGAGAAATTTCTTTGAACTATCCGTATGAATCATTCTTTTTCAATTTGTTGGCTATGCCGAACGAACTAGCTCGCATTAAAGTTCATGTCCCATTCATGAGAATGTTTAAATTATTCTTGCATAACCTTCTTATTGGCTCGGCAGTTCGCATTCCTTGGTCGCCATAAAAAAAACACCCTTTCAGGTGTTGTTTTAATGGAGGCGACACTCGGAATACTCGCAAAGCGTTCCGTTTCTAAAAGTCAGACATTAACATTTATTTTCTTTCCATTTATTCAAAGCTCGTTGGCTATGCCGAACGAACTAGCTCGCATTAAAGTTCATGTCCCATTCATGAGAATGTTTAAATTATTCTTGCATAACCTTCTTATTGGCTCGGCAGTTCGCATTCCTTGGTCGCCATAAAAAAACACCCTTTCAGGTGTTGTTTTAATGGAGGCGACACTCGGAATCGAACCGAGGAATGGGAGTTTTGCAGACTCGTGCCTTACCGCTTGGCTATGTCGCCATTATAAACAAAAGTTATAATGATTATAAATTGTTTTTATAAAGCAAACGGCAAGTTAATGTTTAACCCGCCGTTTGCTCTTGATTGGAGCGGGAAACGAGATTCGAACTCGCGGCATCTGCCTTGGCAAGGCAGCGCTCTACCACTGAGCCATTCCCGCAAAAAATAAAATTTCTCACTACTCCCTACTACATAGAGTGAAAGTAGCGAGAAACGATTGGTGGGGACTATAGGGCTCGAACCTATGACCGCCTGCTTGTAAGGCAGATGCTCTCCCAGCTGAGCTAAACCCCCGTGTCCTTAACGAACGATATTAATATACCAAACTTTTTTACTAAATGCAAGTGTTTTTCATAAAAAAATTAAAAAATTTATTTTTTCTAGTTAAGGATTATATTTTTACTGTAATTTTGCATGGTTTTTGAGTTATAAATTTCAATGAGTTCACGGATAATTTCGGCATTATCTTTGATTTCATCAAAAATGTTTTTTGCGATTGTATAGCTATGAACTGTGAAATTACTTGCAAAGTCAGATTCGCTACCATGCTGGTTTGTGCCATACATTGTCCCGCCACCCCTAGTTTTCAGGTCAAACTCGGCAATTTCGAAGCCATTAAGATGTTCTTTAAAGAATTTAATTCTTTCGTAACTTTTTTCGTTTAGGTTATTAGCCAGACAGAAACAATGAGCTTCTTTGCCGTCTCTGCCAATTCGTCCCCTAAGTTGATGCAAAGTTGAAAGCCCGAAACGTTCAGGCGAAGCAATAACCATTATGTCGCTATCCGGAATATCAACACCCACTTCCACAATGGTTGTTGAAACCAATATCTTAATTTTACCCAGTCTAAAGTTTTCTATAACCTTGTCTTGAGTTTCTTTTTTAAGTTTTCCGTGAATAAGCCCTACATCGTTTTTGTCGAAAATGGTACATAAATAATCATACATATTTTTTGCCGAGAATTTAATTTCGTCATCATTATCATTTTCTTCATCGATTTTACTGCACACAACATAAGCTTTTGAACCTGAATAAAGCTTATTATTTATATAATTCCACATATCATTTTGTTTTGATTGTATAACTATGTTTGTCGTAATATTCGCTTGTCTCGGTCTTGTGTTTATCACTGAAAAGTCCAAATTTCCGTAAACGATTAGTGCCAAAGACCTTGGAATTGGGGTTGCACTCATAACCAAAATGTCCACACTGTTTGATTTTTCTTTAATTTTTGCTCTCTGTTCAACTCCAAAACGATGTTGTTCATCAAAACAAACGAAAGATAAGTTATGAAAACATATCTCATCAGAAAGAATTGAGTGTGTTCCGATGATGAGCTTGATTTTTCCAGTTTTGAGTTTTTGTATAATAATTTTGCGTTCAAGTGCCGTTGTGGAACTAGTTAACAACGTAATTTCGAATGGTTCTTTAGCGAAAAGTTTGGTGGCGGTTTCATAATGTTGTTTCGCTAGAATCTCGGTTGGAGTAATTATTGCCGATTGGAAATCATTTTTTGCAGATAAAAATGCTCCAAACATTGCAACAGCTGTTTTTCCTGACCCCACATCGCCTTGCAAAAGTCTATTCATTGTAAAATTTCCAGTAAAATCTAAAATTAAATCATCTATTGCCTGGCTTTGGTCTGATGTTAAGGAAAATGGCAAAAGATTTTCATAATCCTGTCTTAATTTTGTTATGTTTTTATAATTAAAATTACGGCTAGATTTACTAAATATTTTGCTTTCCTTGTTGCTTGCTAAAACTGGCAAAAGTTCATTAACGGTAACACAATCCAAAGCCCTTTGTAAATTTTCAAAATTAGTTGGTTTGTGTATAATTTTGTAAGTATCACTTATTTTATATAAGTTATACTTTAGTAACAAATCATTTGATATAATGTCAGGAAATTCCAGCATTTGCATTATTTTATTTATTGTATCTGAAATTGTTGCTTGTCCTATTTTTGCTATTGAGTGATACACTGGCAAAAGCCCAAAATTTGTCAATTTATCTTCTGTTTTCATTAGTATCACATTAAAAGTATTTTTCTTTTTAGGACTATTTTTGCCGTACAAAAAGAGAGTTTGACCTATGTATAACTGCGATTTTATAAATGTTTGATTAAACCAAATAGCTGAAAAAGTATGCCCTGTTTCGTCATTTGCTTTAACAGTCACAAATGATAAATTTCCACGTGCTTTGATAATTTTTGCATTTTCGATAATTGTTGCTTTAATGAGTCTCGCTTTTCCATCGTCTGCAAAAGGTTCAGTCTTTGAGAAATTGTAATATTTATACGGAAAATATCTTATTAAATCTTCACAGGAAAAAATACCATTTTCTTCAAATGATTTTTTTCTTGCTTCGCCAATCCCCTTTATTTCAGTTAATTCCATAATATTATTATAAAATTTACCTGCAAACTTTTCAAGCAAAATATGGTGTTTGTTGAGTATATGTGTTTATTATCGTTGATACACTCCCACTTGTTTCATTTTGATTTTTTTACCGTGTCATTTCGAGCGATGCCGATAAATCCCATTGAGCAATCCGCATGTTACTCTGTGTTATTTCGACTAAGTGAGCGAAGCGAACGCATGGAGAAATCCCCTAATTATGAAGCGAAAATATTTTCAAAGAGATCTCTCCACGCACTGCGTTTGGTCGAGATGACACTTGGCGGACGTGTATTTCTTCTTTCGTGTCATTTCGACTGAAGCGTCAGCGGAATGGAGAAATCCCCCGTCTCGAAGATGTTACCCTTTTCATGTTATTTGAAATCCCATGACTTATCCGTAATTTATTTTGCTAAGAAAAAGCCAGCTTAAAAGCTGACTATCTTTCTATTCCCAATATTCTGTCTGCAGATATGCCCAAATTTTCACACATTGCTTTTAAATTATCATATCCAGGCTTGCTTTTGCCCTTTAGCCATTCACTCACTTGACTTTGTTTCACTCCAATTATGTTTGCAATAGCAACTTGAGTAAGTGATTTTTCTATCATTATTTCCTGCAAAATTTCACTAAAATTTAATTTTATTTTATCCATATAATTATGATATAGAAAATTATATATTTTTACTTGATATATAGAAAATTCTATATTAAAATATAGATAATAAGGAGTTAACATGAATATAAGTGATTATTTATTAAATAAGTTTAATTGCATTGAAGAAAAGTTTTATGATGAAGCTGAAATTGAATTAAAAATAATTGATTTAGAAGTAAAGTTAAAATACGCAAAGGATATTAAAGATATTTTTGATTTATATATTAAAATAAAAAACGAATATATTTTATTAAATAAATTACGTAGTAAAAGGTTAATAAATTTTATTATAAATGAGTCACAACAAAAACCAGCTAAATAGCTGGTTTATAAATAGTTAAATTATTCAAGAGAAATTAAATAGTAATAAAGTGGTTGGTTGCCTTCATGAACATCAATTTCAAGGTCTGGATATTTATCTTTAAGTCTATCAATCAATGCACCAGCATCTTTAGGGTTAACATCATTACCATAGAACAATGAAATTGTTGAAATATCATCATTCATAAGTTTTTCAATAGTATCTTCAGTTACTTGGCTAACATCGTTACCTTTTGTAACAATTTTCTTTTCGCCAAGACCGATAATATCGCCTTCTTTGAGTTTGAAACCGTCAATAGATGTTGAACGAACGGCATAAGTAACAGAACCAGAAACAACACCCTTGATTGTTTCTTCAACATAAGCTTTATTTTCATCAACTGAAAGTTCTGGGTTGATTGAAATTGCAGCAGAAATACCTTGTGGAATTGATGAAGTTGGAAGAACATGAACGTTACGTTTAGATAAATCATTTGCAAGCTCAGCAGCCAAAATGATGTTTTTGTTGTTTGGAAGTACAAATACATTTTCAGCATAAACTTTATCACAAGCTTCAGCAATATCTTCAGCTGAAGGGTTCATTGTTTGACCGCCTTCAATAACATAGTCAACGTTAAGGTCTTTAAATAGTGTAGCCAAGCCTTCGCCAGCACAAACCGAAACGATACCAATCTTCTTGAGTTCGTCAGGTTCAGATTTAACCTTCAAAGCTCTGAATTGTTCAAGCATATTTTCAATTTTTACACCATTAAGTTCGCCAAGTTTAAGAGCATGAGTGAGAGCAACGCCTGGTTGGTTTGTGTGAACGTGAACTTTGATTAAACTTAGGTCTCCAATACAAATAACAGAATCGCCCAAAGTCATTAAAGTTTCACGAAGCTTGTCAATATCAGCAACTGTAGTTTTTTTGTTAATGTTAATAATGAAAAATTCAGTGCAGTAAGCAAATTCAATATCAGCGAGAGAATTGTAGTCGATAACTTCACTATTGGTCATTTTTATAGTGCCATTGCTGATTTTATCAGTATCAGCTTGAAGTTTAAGTTCGCTTTCATCGCCTGCAATGATTTTCAAGAAACCATTTAAGATGATTAAAAGTCCACGACCACCGGCATCAACAACACCAGCTTTTTTAAGAACTGGTAAAAGTTCTGGTGTCATAGCCAAAGCATCTTCGCCGATTTCAAGAACTTGTTTTAAGAAAGATTCTAAATCATTATCCTTTTTAGCAATTTTAACAGAAGCATCAGCCATTGCACGAATAACTGTTAAAATAGTACCTTCTTTTGGTTTGGTAACTGCCTTGTATGCAACATTAGCACCTTCGATCAAAGCATTAGCAAAATCCATAGCTTTGATTTCTTTCATATTAGTAAAGTATGAAGTGAAACCTTTTAAAATTTGTGATAAAATAACGCCTGAGTTTCCCCTAGCACCTTTTAAAGCTCCTTTAGAGATTGCATCACAAACAGTTTCCATATCGTTGTTAGCACACATATTGAGCTCTTTAACAGAAGACTTCATTGTTAGCGACATATTTGTACCAGTATCGCCATCTGGCACTGGGAATACGTTAAGAGAATTGACGTATTCACTATTTTCTTCCAAATAATTTGCACCTGAGATAACCATTTTTCTAAGTAGTGCACCTGTAATAACTTTATCCATAATACTCCTAAAAATAACTATTTTATATAATTCGGATTACATGACAAAAAAGCAAAAGCTCGTTTGCCTTAAACTTTAACTCCGACAACATTGATATTAATTGAGTCAACAAGCATGCCTGAGAATTGTTCAACGTTATATTTAACAACACGTCTAACAGATTCAGCAACGGCATTAATGCTGACACCATACTTTAAAATAATGTCAAGGTCGATATTGATTCTATCACTAATGGTTGTAATTTTTATACCACGTGGTTTGTAAGCATGTCTAAAAAGCTCACGAATCGAATCAGAAAATTTATTTCCTGCTAAATCCACAACACCATAAACATCTAAAGTTGAGTGAGCAACAATGAGAGCGATGGAATTGTCTGTAACAGAAATTTTACCATACGAATTAACCGTTGTAACTGACATAATATCTCCTTTTATTGTTTGAAGAAGCACAAAAAAACATAGTTTGCCATTCAAACTTATTATAATAATAAACTATATTCTTAAAAAAATCAACACTTTACCGCTTAAATTAGTGAATAAAAACAAAAAAAATAAAATATTTCATTCAAGCACTTGCAAATTATATTTATTTATGTTATCATTAGCAAGGTAATTTATTAAATCACAAGCCGAGGAGGTATACAATGAGCAGAGTTTGTAGTATTTGTGGCAAAGGAACAACATCAGGCAATTCACGTAGCCACGCATTGAATATATCAAAAAGAACTTTCAAACCAAACATTCACAAAACAGCTGTTGAAGTTGATGGCGAAGTTAAAAGTGTTTATGTTTGCACAAAATGTATGAAAGGTTCAAAAAAAGATAAATAGTATTATTTAAACTTTGCTAGTAGGTCTAACCTGCTAGTTTTTTTTATGCACAAAATTTGGTATAAGTTGTTTTCGCAATTTTACATTTTTATTGTGGTGGCGGAATTATTTTTTCAAAATAATTGCTAAATCCCCCACTCTTGGTTATAATAACACTTGGAGGCAGTTATGTTAGAGCTTAAAGATATATGCTTTTCCGTAAAAGAAAAAGGAAAAGTTAAAGAAATTTTAAAAAATATTAATTTAAAGATTGAAGATGACAAGTTTTTTGTTATCACTGGTCCAAATGGTTCTGGAAAATCAACCTTAGCAAAAATTATAATGGGCATAAATAAGCCAACAAGCGGAAAAATCTTGTTTGATGGCGAAGATATAACTAATTTAAATATCACTGAAAGGTCAAAACTTGGCATTTCATTTGCATTTCAACAACCTGTAAAGTTTAAAGGAATAACTGTTAAACGTATGATTGAACTTGCAACAGGCAGTGAAATTGCGGTTGGAGATGCTTGCAAGTATTTATCTGATGTTGGTCTTTGTGCTAGAGACTATATTGACCGTGAAGTCGATAACTCATTGTCTGGTGGAGAGCTTAAAAGAATAGAAATTGCAACAACGGTTGCAAGAAAAAGCAAACTCACTATTTTTGATGAACCTGAAGCTGGCATTGATTTATGGTCATTTAATAGTTTGATTAAAACATTTAAAAACCTAAAATCTAAGTATAAATGTGGATTTATTATCATTTCCCATCAAGAAAGAATACTTGATATAGCTGATGAAATTATAGTTTTGTCTGCGGGAGAAATCAAAAAAGTTGGAGCTAAACAAGAAGTCCTTTCTCATCTATCAGAAATTTACACAACTTGCACAGCACTTGAAGATAAGGAGATAAACTAATGGAAAATTTAAATAAGATTGATAAGGATTTGCTTTCAACCATTGCAGACCTTCATGAAACTCCACAAGGTGCATACAATATCAGAAAAGACGGCAAACTTGTTTCGCGTGCATGCAGTGCTAATATTGAAATTTCAACAAAACAAGATAAACCTGGTATTGATATAAAAATCAAAGCGAATACAACAAACGAAAGCGTACATATTCCAGTTATTGTTACCGAAGCAGGTCTAAAAGATATGGTTTATAACGATTTCTATGTTGGAAAAAATGCTGACGTAACAATCGTTGCTGGTTGCGGAATTGCTTGCGGAACTGAAAAAAACGAAGGTCACGATGGTATTCATTCGTTTTACCTTGAAGAAGGTGCAAAAGTTTTGTATGTTGAAAAACATTATGCAACAGGCAAAGGCAAAGGCGAAAGGGTTTTAAATCCTGTAACAAATGTTTATATGAACAAAAATTCATACATGAAAATGGAAACCGTGCAAATTGGTGGTGTAACTTCAGCTGTAAGAACAACAAATGCCGAGCTTGGCGATGGTGCAAAGCTTGAAATAAATGAAAAAATCATGACAGACAAGAAAGAGACAGCTACAACCAACTTTAACGTTGAACTTAATGGAAAAGACTCATCTACCCATGTTGTTTCAAGGTCAGTTGCCAAGGGCGAAAGCAAACAAGAATATAAGTCTGTCGTAAATGGAAATAATAAATGTTTTGGGCACACTGAGTGCGATGCAATAATTATGGATAAAGCAAATATTATCGCAAAACCTGAGTTAACGGCAAAAGTAACAGATGCATCACTTATTCATGAAGCAGCAATCGGTAAAATAGCTGGCGAACAAATTGTGAAACTTCAAACTCTTGGTTTAACCGAGCAAGAAGCAGAACAAGAAATCATTAAGGGCTTTTTAAAATAATCAAAAAAAATGTCACACATTTGTGGCATTTTTTGTTTTCTCAATTCCCTTTTCATCTGTATGACACAAAATTAAACTATAGTGTCATTTCGACTGGAGCGAAGCGGAATGGAGAAATCCCCTTTTTCATAGACGTAAGCTTATTATATGCCATTTCTAGCGAAATCGAGACCCACCTTCTGTTTTTTGTTATAAAATAATACCTATTTATAAATCTATTGACAGAATAGTATAATTATGATATAATAATTATAATAAAAACAAGGAGAAGACAAATGAGAGAATTTGGATTACAACCTTATATAAATAAATATAAACAAGCAAATGGTCTTGTGGATTTGGAAAAATTGCTAAATGACCCAACGGTAATGCTAAGTCACCATATGCATGAAAATGTTAAAAAGATTGAAGTAATAAATCTTCCAAACGGACTGGTTTATTATGCAAAACCTGTTGGCAGTTTGAAACAAGCATCAGCTGAGAAAATTTTGTCAAAAATATACCAGTTGAATGGTTTTATTTCCCCAGAAACAACTATTGCAGAAATGAACGGAAAACTTTATACAATAACAAACGATGTGTTGCCTAGTCACAACACTGAACGTGGATATGTATTTTTAAATAAACTATGTGATGCAGGGGCTCAAAATGTTTTTCCTAGTATTTATAGTTTTGGCGAAAAATCTCCTTACTACAAAGCTTTTACCCCACGACTGTTAACTCAAGTTGCTAAATACTATGGTTATGCCTTGGCAACAAGAAACTGGGACGCAAACTATTGTAACTTAAACTTTAGGTTTATGAATAAAGTTCATGAGCAAGCTTTGGGTATTGTTTCAATAGACTACGAAAAAAGTCTCGATGAAGGTAAAGGTTATGTTGAAATAAAATATGTTACACCTTTTGACAACAAACGTGTAGGTATTTATGATTTGTATAGACAATTTGTTGAAGCATATAAAACGAATTCTGAGCTTGTGGATTTAGGCTATATTTCACAAAGTATTGCAAGGGGTGCTAGTGGGATTGATGAAGTTGTTAGAAAAGCGAAAGACGATGGTTTTATACCTGATGAAGAATATGTAGATGACTTAAAACGTTCAATGGATTCAACAGCTAATGCTTTTGAGAGAGAAATGTAATTTATATATGAAAAAAGAGAGTTTTCAAGACTCTCTTTTTTGCAATCGTTTTTTTTTGTGACAATGTTTCTCTAACCCTTTTTGTTTTTACTCCTATGTCATTTCGACTCTTTATTTTCGTGTCATTACGAGCGAAGTCGAGAAATCCCCTGTTTTCATAGTGTCATTTCGACTAAGAGAGTGAAACGAACGCATGGAGAAATCCCCTAACTAGAAAGCGGAAATATTTTTAAAGAGATCTCTCCACGTACTGCGTTTGGTCGAGATGACACTTGGCGGACATATAATTTTATTTTCGTGTCATTTCAAGCGAAGTCGAGAAATCCCCAGTTTTGCAAAGTTAAAATTATATAAAACAGCACAAAAAAAATCTGTCATTTGTATTTTACATGACAGACATTTTTTATTGTTTATTTTTTTTTACAAAAAGACTTAAAAATTTTCCAATCAATTTTGGTGCTTTGATGCACATAATGGTCATAAAACTTCCCCCTTTTTAATAACCATTATATGATGTTTAGTTTTTTTTGTGCGAAATGTTTTACCTTGGTCTAAGATTTTAAATATCCTTGAAAATCTTATTGATAAAACCGTTACCCTTTAAGGCTTTTATGGTCTTTTTCATATTTTTTGATTCAAAAATTGTCTTGGCACTAACAATTATATTAGCCCCCATTTTTCTGAGAATTGAAACGTTTTTAAGTGTAACACCGCCATCAATTTCAATGTAAACACGTTTGTCCATTTCTCTAATTTCTGCAACTTTTTCAGCAGACCCAGGTATTATTGTTTGACCGCTTGCACCAGGTTTAACACCCATAACCGTTACAATGTCAACGAGTCCTGTTTTTAAAATATCTTTAAGCTTTAGTGCTGGAGTTCTTGGGTTGATAGCGACACCAGCAAGCACATTTTTAGATTTGATAAGCTTGAGTGTTCCTTCAAGATTATCTCCGCATGCTTCATAATGAACAGTGATAATGTCAGCCCCTGCGTTAGCATAGTTTTCGATTTTTGTGATTGGGTTTTCTATCATTAGATGAACATCGAGCATAAGTGTTGTCATATCTTTAATTTTGCTGACGAGTTTGTGGTCAAATGTTTTATTTTCAACAAATTTTCCGTCCATAACATCAAGATGAACCATGTTAGCTCCTGAACGTTCAATTTTTTCCAAAGCCATTTGCATAACAATATCGTTATTGTAGTCTAAGCAAAGAATTGATGGCGAAATTCTAATTAATCTTTTCATACTAATTTTCTCCTTGTTTTTTTATTGTTGACCTTCTGAGTTGTCCGCAAGCACCTGAAATATCGCTACCAAGAGTACGTCTTGTAGTTGCGGAAATATCGAGTTTTTTTAATTCTTCCCAAAATTCAGCACTTTTTTCTTTAGTTGGTGGCTTTAAAGCTGGATTTTCTTCCACAGAATTTGGTGTTGTGTTTATTGGTATCAAATTCATGTGATAAGATAATCCTTTGCATAACTCTTTAATTCGTTTTGCATCATCTGGATTTGTATTCATATCAAGCTCGATATATTCAAACACAATGCGTCTTTTAGTTTTTTCAAAATAATATTTTATAGCAAAAAATAATTCCTTAAGTGATACGGCCTTAGCAATATTCATAATTTTTTTACGTTGCTCGTCAGTTGTTGCATGGAGTGAAATTGTAAGTGTAATTCCAAGGTCTTCATCTGCAAGTTTCTTTATTTTATCAGCTAATCCGCAAGTCGATAAAGATATATTTCTTTGTGAAATGTTTAGTCCGTTTTTGTCAGAAATGAGTTTAATAAATTTTACAACATTATCAAAATTATCAAGTGGCTCTCCGCACCCCATTAGAACAATGTTAGTGATTTTTCTATCAGATTTAGTTCCGCCATTTGCTTTATTAATCGCCATAACTTCCGCAAGCATTTCACCCGCTGTTAAGTTTCTAACTAAGCCGTCAATACCTGTGGCACAAAACTTGCAACCCA
This sequence comes from uncultured Lachnospiraceae bacterium, assembly GCA_964646345.1. GTDB lineage: Bacteria > Bacillota > Clostridia > Christensenellales > UBA1242 > RGIG1681. Next base: position 83,653 of record CAZYDU010000004.1, on the reverse strand, counting down.
TACGACAGCCAACCTGAGTAGAAATGCAAATGGTGTTTCCGTATTTATAACTCATCAGCACGCATTCAACAATGTTTCCGTCATCTAGAGATAATAGGTACTTTTTTGTTCCGTCTTTAGACACAAGCTCTTTTTCGATTTTTGCAGGCGTATCAATAAATTCATGCTTTAGAGTTTCTCTTAATTCTTGTGGAATATTTGTCATTTCATCGATTGGAGTGTAATTATTAGCCCACTCAAAAATCTGCAAAGCCCTATATCTTGGCATTTTTGGTGTCAAGTTTTCAAGCTCTCTTTTAAGTTCATCTAAAGATAAATCTTGTAGTATTTTCATTTGTACTCCTAAAAAATTTGTATTACTGGTTTAAAAGCATCGTAAGGATTGATTTTCCTACCATTTGCAAGCACTTTTGCTGGTAAAATCTTTCCGCCTGGCATCTGCATTTCTAATATTTCTAAAGCCCCATCAACGGTTTTTACAAACACACCAAGTTTTGATGAACTCCTAGGCAAAATTGTGCCATTTGAAAGTTGTTTATCTTCATCAGTTAGCTCGATATTTGCTATCTTTGCTCTGTAGATTTTCACTAGTTGGTCGCCAAGTAGAGTTCTTGCAATAGGATTTGGATTTGTGCCAAGAATTAAAGATTTGATTTCTTTTGTGGATTTTTGCCAGTTAATTATGCAGTCTTCTTTCTTTATCTTAGCCGTTACTGTGGCACTTAGGTGTTCCTGTGGAGTGAATTTTGCAGTCCCGTGTTCAATGTTGAATAAAACTTCCATTAAAAGATTTGAGCCAAGGTCTGCGAGTCTGTCTGTGAGTTCTCCAGCTGTTTCATTTTCAAAAATTGGCGTTTTTACAATATCAATAATATCGCCAGTATCAAGTCCAGTTTCGGTTTTCATGATTGTAACACCAGTTTCAGAGTCTCCGTTAATTATAGCTGTTTGTATTGGAGAAGCTCCCCTATATTTAGGCAAAATTGAAGCATGAACATTTATTACCCCAAACTTAGCAATATTTAAAACGTCTTGAGATAAAATTTGACCGTATGCAGCTGTAACCATAATGTCTGGATTTAATGCTCTAAGGTCAATTAGTCCATCACGAGAAATTTTTGTGAATTGAAAAAGTGGAATATGATTTACTAAAGCATATTTTTTTACTTCAGAAAACTCGATTTTATTCCCACGTTCACTAGGTTTGTCTGGTTGGGTTACAACCGCAACAATTTCATGATTTGAATGGATTAATCTATCCAAGCATTTAACTGCAAAAGCTGGTGTGCCTAAAAAAACTATTCTCATTAATTTTCCCCGCCTTGTCTTTTTTGTTCGTATTTAGAATACTCATTTCTATCTTTAAACATCTTGGTTGCTTTGTCTGAATATAAAATACCGTCTAAGTGGTCTGATTCATGACAAAAACACTTAGCTTCAAAGCCTGTAAATTTTTTATTTATAACCTTTCCGGTTCTATCTTGAAATTTAACCCAAATTTTATTAGGTCTTTCAACAAGTCCGCATTTTCCAGGAATAGATAAACAGCCTTCAACTTCAATATTATTTTTTCCTTCTTGTTTGATTATTTCAGGATTTATGCATTCATAAGGCATTTTACCTGCTTTCATAACAAATAAACGTTTAAGTACTCCAACTTGCACACCAGCAAGTCCTGCACCTTCGTTTTTGTGCATGGTTTCAAACATATCATCGAGCAGAATGCCAAGATTGTCGTCAAAATCAACAACAGGCTTAGATTTTTTTCTTAAGATTTCATCACCATCAATTAAAATTTTACGTGTTGCCATAATATCTCCTAACTTAAGTTTTGTGGGTTTATTTCAATAAAAGCATTCACATTTGATTGCTTGTTATTATCTAATATATCAAAAAGATTTGAAATAATTTCATCTTCTTTTTCACGTTTAATACGCATTAGAATTTGGATTCTATATTTATTTTGGATTTTTCCTATAGGCGACTTCATAACCCCAAGATAAATAAATTCATTGGCGTATTTGGTTTGTAAGTTCTTTACTTCTTCATAATACACCTTTGCGGTATTTTTTGCAATATTTTCTTCAGTGGAAGAAAATAAAATGCGAATAATTGTGGCAAAAGGCGGATACATTGTAACTTGTCTAAGATTGATTTCTTTTTTATAGAAAGCTGGATAATCATAACCACTTGCAAGTTTGTAAACATAATGCCTTGGAACATAGGTTTGCAAAATAATTTCTCCGGATTTATCAGCCCTGCCCGCTCTGCCTGCAACTTGAGTGATAAGTTCAAAGGTTTGCTCGGTGGCGGAATATGATGTTTGATACAAGCTAATATCCGCATCTATAATTCCAACAAGTGTTACACTTGGAAAATCATGACCTTTTGCAATCATTTGAGTTCCAACCAAAATTTTGGTTTTTCCTGACCTAAAGTCGGACAATATATTTAAATGTGAGTTTTTTGTTTTAGTGGTATCATTATCCATTCTGCCAATATTAATATTTGGGAACAATTCTTGAAGTTCTTGAACAACTCTTTGTGTTCCTGTTGCACCATTAGATAGTTCTTTGTTTCCGCATTCTGGACACTCGGTTAAAACTTTAAATCTGTTTCCACAATAATGGCATTTTAAAGCCCTTTCATATTTATGGTAAACAAGTGAAACATCACATTCGTTGCATTTTGCAACCCAACCACATTTTTTACACATCAAAAATGATGCAAATCCACGGCGGTTTATAAACAGCATTGCTTGATTGCCACTTTCGATTGTTTTTGCTAAAGATTCCTTCATTGCTTTTGAAAAAATACCATTATTTCCACGTCTAATTTCTTCGCCCATATCCACAATGGTTATAGGTGGAAGTTCACGCTTGTTTATTCTTTCTTTCATTTCCAGCAGTTGATAATTTCCTATCATTGCATTGTGATAGCTCACAAGACTTGGTGTTGCACTTCCTAAAACTAGTGAAGCACTAGCAAGTTTTGCTCGCTGTTTTGCCACTTCAATGGTGCTATAACGTGGATTGCTATCGCTGTTATAAGAGTTATCGTGTTCTTCATCAATGACGATTAAACCAATATTTTTAAGCGGAGAAAAAATGGCTGACCTTGCACCAATAACAATTTTTGCTTCGCCAAATAAAATTCTTTTCCATTCATCAAATCTTTCGCCGGCAGAAAGTCCTGAGTGCAAAAGTGCAACTTCATTTCCAAATCTTGACCTAAAATTAGAAAGAACTTGCGGAGTAAGTGAGATTTCCGGCACAAGCATAATACCAGTCTTTCCACGTTCTAAAATTCGTTGCATACAATTCATGTAAACTTCAGTTTTACCGCTTCCCGTTACACCATGTAGTAAGTAGATATTGTTTTCACTTGTAATTCTATCTGCAACTTTTTGTTGGGTCTGGGTTAAAGTAACAACTGTTGGGTTTGATTTAACATCTTCATAAGGTTTGCGATTTATAATTATTTCACGAGTTTTTACTATTTTGTCATTGATTAGTTTTTTAAGTGACGAACTATTATATTTTTTATTAAGTTCGGTCTGCCCGCACGAACCTTTTGATAAAAGTTCATTAATAATCCCAATTATACCCGTAGCGTTTTTTCGTGTTTCAGATAAATATACTTTAGCTTTTTCTTCATCGTCAATGTAGCAATCAATTTTTATTAGTTCTTTAACTTTCCCAAGTCGCATTTCACTTGGCAAAAATAGTCTTATGGCATCACAAAGCCCGGTATGAAATTTTTGTTTCATAAACTCGGCAAGCTCAAGTTGTTCTTTTAAAATTACTGGGAAATTATCGATTTTTGAAATAACGGTTTTTAGTTTGCTTTGGTCATAGTCACTTGTTGTTGAAATATCAACAATGTAGCCTTCTTTTACGATTTTTCCAAAAGGTACATAAACTCTCATGCCAATTTCGAAAGATTCGTCAGGCAAAATATAGTCGAACACTTTGTCGACCAACGAGCTTGCTATATCAATAATAATTTTGCCGATAATCATAAATTTTCCTTTATATTATGTCCTTTCGACTTTCTTCCATGTCATTTGACTCTTTATTTTTAGTGTCTTTTCGAGTGCAGTCGAGAAATCCCCTATCTCGAAGACGTTCCCCCTTTTGTGTCATTTCGACTGGAGTATTAGCGAAATGGAGAAATCCCCTTGTTCTATCCGTATGTAAACGTTTAATAAACTTTATTCTAGCAATAAAAAAGTTAGTATACCTAAATTATATACTAACTTCTTTTTTCTGTCTAATGTTTTTACTTAGTCACCGATTTTGTTTGCAATGGTGTAATAACCTTTGTAATACTCACGACTTGCATATTCAACAGGTTTAACTCTTTGGTGGTCTTTAAAGAACTCAGATTTATTTAATAAAAGTTCCTTTGCTCTTTTTGAAACCAATGAACAAAGAATATATTTGTTACCAGCTTCTTCAATAACTTTTTCAATAGGTGGATTTAACCAAGACATAGTTATCACTCCTTTCAATATTATCGTAACTATTATAACACAAACCATAACCTAAAAAGCAATAGTTTTTCATAAGTTTTTTTAATTTTTTTAATTAAGGGTAAAATAGATTGGTTGTATTTGAATTTTGTTAGATGGCTATGGATATTAAATTTTTGTCAAAAATTCATTTTCGTCCATAATGTAAATGCCGAGAGCTTTGGCTTTGTCGAGTTTACTGCCTGCATTTTCGCCAGCAAGAACGATATCTGTTGCTTTTGATACACTAGATGCCGTGCTTCCGCCCTGAGCTTCGATGATTTCTTCTGCTTGCGACCTTGAAAAGCCCGAAAGCGTACCTGTTAAAACAACTTTCTTGCCGGCGAAAAATCCTGAAGCTTCAGCAGAACCTACTTGTTCCAAATGCACAAAATTAGTTAAAAGTTCATCAAGTTCTTTTTTGTTTAGACTATCTGCGAAATAATGATGTATATCCGTGGCGGTGATTTCAGCTATATCGTCAAGTGTTATAAGTTCTTCAAAGGTTGCTTTTTGTAAATTTTCAATAGTTTTGTAGTGTTTTGCAAGTTGTTTTGCGGTTTTAACACCTATCCCATCAATGCCGAGAGCAAAAATAAAGTTTGAAAGCTTTGCGTGTTTGCTTGCTTCAATGCTGGTTAAAATATTGTTAATTTTTTTATCTTTAAATCCGTCAAGGCATGCTAATTTTTCTCTGTCCAATTTGTAAATATCTGAAAAACTGGAAATTTTGAATTTATCATAAAGTTGTTCAAGTGTCTTAATTGAAAGTCCTTCAATATTCATTGCATTTCGGCTTGCAAATTGCACAAGTTTTAAAACTATTTGTGTTCTGCAACCCAAGTGATTTGGACAATAAAGCTCAGTTTCGGTGTCTTCTAAAACAGCACCACAACATGGGCAAACGGTAGGTTTTTTGATAGTTTTTGATTGTGGATAAGTTTCAGCAACAGCCAAAATTTCAGGAATAACATCATTGCTCCTTCTAATAAATACCCTGTCGCCAATTTTAACTTTTTTTCGCAAAATATCGTTATAGTTATTTAAAGTTGCACGTTTTATTGTAACACCGCAAAGCTCGGTTGGTTCTAACTCTGCAACTGGTGTAATTTTTCCGGTTCTTCCAACTTGCCAAGTAATTGAGTTTAGGATTGTAGAAGTTTCTTCAGCTTCAAATTTATAAGCGACTGCCCATCTTGGTACTTTTTCAGTTTCTCCCAGTTGTTCTCTAATTCTTGTATCGTTAACTTTTATAACCATTCCGTCAATTAAATAATCTAAAGAATTTCTAGTTTTTTCGGTTTGTTTAATTAAATATACAATTTCATCAACTGAGTGAACAATATGAAAAAATTTACCAGTTAAAAATCCTTGTTTTTTTAAAAAGTCAAGCATTTCCACTTGTGAAGAAAATTTTAGGTCGGGAGCAAAGTTTATGTTATAAGCAAAAAAATCGAGTTTTCTTTTTGCTGTAACTTTTGGGTCGAGATTTCTAATTGCTCCCGCAACAGCATTTCTAGCATTTTTAAGTTTTTCATCTGTTGCTAAATTATATTTTTCAAGTTCTGATAACTTTATAATTCCTTCGCCCTGCACAACAACGAGACCCTTGTAGTCTATTTCTAGTGGAACTGTTCTTATTGTTTTTACTTGAGCTGTGACATCTTCGCCAATCTCACCATTACCACGAGTTGAAGCATTCACAAGTTTTCCATTATCATAAGTTATTGCAAGTGAAAGTCCATCGAATTTATACTCGACTGAAAACTCTGTTTCGAAAGGAATAATATTTTGGTTTCTAGTGTTCCAGTCAATAATTTCTTCAACTGTTTGTGCTTTTCCAAGGCTCATAAGTTTTTTAGTATGAGTTATTTTTTTAAAACCATCAAGCACTTCTCCACCGATTTTTTGTGACGGAGAATTTGGCAAAATTATGCCAGTTTCTTTTTCTAAATCTAAAAGCTCATAATACATTTTATCCCATTCTTTATCAGATATTATTGGGTTGTCTAAAACGTAATACGAGTAGCTTGCCCTGTTGATTTTTTCAATCAAATTTTGCATAATTTCAATTTTTTTATCGCTTTTTTCAACCATTTTGCACCTATTTTGCGTTTTTTAATCAATTATCTCCAAGCTAGCATATTTTAATGATAGTGTTTTAATTCCGACTTTTTCAAATTTTATAGTAACAAATGCACTGGCGAAATCTGTAACCCCCAAAGTTATTACACCGTCACCAAAATGCGGGTGCGAAACCTTAACACCTGTTTTAAATTTTGAGTAATCTGAAGGACTGATTTTTTGACTTGTTTTTATTTCTAGTCCTACTGTAGCGTTTATTGTTCCAGATACATTCACAACATTTATATGTGATGCCATATTTTGTGCCAAGTTTTCTCTTTGACTTGCTTTAGAAAGTGTATTACCAAAACCGCTTTCATCAAGATTAGTTCTGAAAATAGAACTATTTTGTTTTTTATTCTTAAGTTCATCAAACATTTCTTCCAAAAATCTTGATTGATTTGTGTAATCCATTCGTTTAGATTCATAATTAAATTTAACTTTTGGTCTTGATAAATACAATCTCTTTTTGGCTCTAGTAACTGCAACATACATGAGTCTTCGTTCTTCTTCCAAGTCGTTAGGGTCAGTGCTGTTAATTGCACGTGAAAGTGGAAACAATCCATCATTTAACCCAACCAAGAAAACGTTATTAAATTCCAAGCCTTTTGCCGAGTGTATAGTCATGAGTGTAACATAATTTTCTTCGTCATTCATGTTATCTACATCACGCATAAGTGTTATGCTTTGCAAAAATTCATCAATGCCCGCACCTTCATTTGCGTCTGTAAATTCGGTGATGGATTTCACAAAATCGTCAATGTTTAAACACTTGTTTTCATCCTCTTCGGTTTTTGTTCCAATCGCTTCTTTTATTTGTACTTTTTCAATCAAATAGCTTGCAAATTCATCAAGTGGCATTGCATTCATTTTTTCATTTAAGTCAACAAACAATTCTTGAATAGGTATAAGTTTTTTTGCTAAACTGCCTGCAACATTAAAACTTTCAGGATTATTGATAATGTCCATCATTGATACATTGTTTTCTTCAGCAAGACGTTCAATTTCGGCAATAGTTACATCGCCAATTCCTTTTTTAGGAAATCCAAGCATACGAATTGTAGCATCAGTATCATTTGGATTTGTCAAGATATGCAAGTAAGCAACTGTGTCTTTAATTTCCTTTCTCTCAAAGAATTTAAATCCGCCATAAATTTTGTATGGAATGTTATATGTTAATAACTTTTCTTCCAATATTCGTGATAATGCGTTAACTCTCATTAAAATTGCGAAATCTTTATAACTTTGACCATTTTCAACGAGAGAACTAATTTTTTCTGCAACAAATTCAGCTTCTTCAATATCATTGTAAGTTTGTTTTAATTCAACTTCAGCTCCGTCTTCATTGTTTGTCCAAAGATTTTTTTCAATTCTTGACGAATTATTTTTTATAAGCTTATTAGCCAAGGCTATAATTTTTTTAGTTGAACGATAGTTTTGTTCAAGTTTAAACACTTTGCAACCTTCAAAGTCTATGGTAAATTGCTTTACGTTTGCAACTTCTGCCCCACGCCAAGAGTAAATGCATTGGTCTTCGTCTCCAACGGCAAATACATTGTTATTGTCACCTGCTAGGAGTTTTATTAATTTGTATTGTGCGGTGTTTGTGTCTTGAAATTCATCAACATGAATAAATCTAAACTTATTTTGATAAAAATTAAGCGTGTCAGGGTTATGTATTAATAACTCATAAGTTTTTACAAGTAAGTCATCGAAATCAAGAGCATTTGCTTTTTTAAGTTCTTGCTCGTATTCAGAGTAAACAGTTGTGATTATTTCACATTTCTTTTTGTCTCTAATAAAACCAGAATATTTTTCAGGAGAAAACAAATTATTTTTTGCATTAGAAATATGCCAAGCAAATGTCTCAGCGTTAATTTCAGTTTTTTTATTTTCGAGTATCCTTTTTATGGTTCTATTTTTTTCAACGTCCCCATAGATTGAGAAACTGCTAGTATAACCCATAAGAGAAATGTTATATCTCAAAATTTTAGAGCACATTGCGTGAAAAGTGCAAACCCACATGTCATTGATTCCGTCAATCATGGTTGCAAGTCTTTCCTTCATTTCATTTGCAGCCTTATTTGTGAAAGTTATAGCTAAAATATTAGCTGGGCTAATGTTAAGACTTTTTACCATGTATGCAATTCTATGTGTAAGCATTCTAGTTTTTCCACTGCCTGCCCCTGCAGTTACAAGAACTGGACCATAAACAGTAGATGCTGGTAGTTTTTGTTCTTCATTTAGATTAGATAAAATTTCGTTTTCCATTGGTACTTCCTTACCACATCATTTTACCATATAACTGAACTTTATCAAAATAAAAAAACGATGCAAATTGCACCATTTTTATATTTCATTTTTCATGAAATACTCTTTTAATTCAACATATCTTTTTGAAATATCAATGATATATCTTTCTTTTTCAATATCAGACAATTTATCATAAATTTTATGGTCAGTGAGTTCAGCTATTGGATTAAAAATATTGTCTTGATTTTGTAACTTTTTTACTTTTTCGTAAAGTGGGTCGTCTTTAATATCTTGCATATTTGCCACGATTGCGTAAGTTGTTGAGCTTAAACATGCGGTGGTTTGTTTTTGAGATATTGTTTGTCCTACGGTGCTTAATCTTTTCTTTGCCTTTAGTGCGAGTTTTTTTAGAATGTTATTTGGCATAACCTATTCTCCTTTCACAAAAAAGTCTGTCCACATTGTACATTAAATAATCAAAGTTTTGTTTGTGTTTTCAAAAATTGACAAAAAAAGACAAAAACAAATCATATATTTTCTGCAAAAGAAAAGACAGGTTTAAACCTGTCTAATTATTAACCTTTTCTAGCTCTCTTTCTAGCTGCTTCACTCTTTAATTTTTTAGCAACTGAAGGTTTAACATAAGCTTCTTTCTTTCTAATGTCACCGATGATGCCGTCTTTTTGGCATTTTCTTTTCCATCTTTTAAGTGCACTATCAAGACTTTCATTGTCTCCAACTTTAACTGTTGTCATTTCGTTTCACCCCCTTTATGCTAATCTAACGATAAAAATAATACCATATCAAAGCCTATTTGTCAATAAAATCAGAACATTTACAAAAAAAATTAATTACGTCATTTAGTATTCTTCCATGTTATTTCGAGCATAGTCGAGAAATCCCCCGTCTCGAAGATGTTTTCTTTTTCTAGGAGATACACTCCACTCGTTTCACTCGGTCGGTATGACATAAAACTAAACACATGTGTCATTTCGACTAAGTGAGTGAAACGAACGCATGGAGAAATCCTCCATCTCGAAGACGAATGTTTTTATTTTATCAAAAAAAAGTACCACAAAGTACCCTTTTTGCTAAATTTTAAAACTTGTTACAAAAATAACAATTTTTCTCCTAAAAATGTAAAGAATTGATAGATTTTAACCAAATTCTACAAAATAAACATACAGATTGTAGATATTATCAATTTAATTTTATTATGTATTTTTTATAGTATTTTTGTTAAAAATATACATTTTTACCTATTGCAAATAAATTAAATCAATTCAGCGATAGCACCGTCTTCAAAAGCTCGAGTTAATTTTACCATAACTTTTTGATTGTGTTTTAATTTTTCATTTTCTGGAATATAACATAAAATATAGTTTTTTGTATGTGCCAAAGTGTAACCATTTTTGTTGTTTTCAATTATAACTTCATGGACTTGCCCTATGTTTTTGTTTATGAAATCAGATTTCATTTTTAAGGAGAGTTCAGTGATTTTTTTAATGCGTTCGGGTACATTCTTTGCAACATTTTTCATCTTTTCGGCAACAGTACCTTGTCTTGGAGAAAATGGAAAAATATGCATTTCTGAAAAATTTACTTGTTTGCAGAACTCGTAAGATTCTTCAAAATCTTCATTTGTTTCTGAAGGAAAACCAATGATAATATCTGTTGTGATTCCTGCATTAGGAAAATAAGTTCTAATTAAATTTACTTTATCTAAGAATTCTTCTTTTGTGTAATGTCTATTCATTGCTTTAAGTGTGTTGTTTGAACCGCTTTGCATACTTAAGTGAAACTGGTCGCAGAAATTATCGAAACTTGATAATTCTTTTAAAAAATCGTCAGTTATAACATCAACATGGATAGATGAAAATCTAAATCTTGATGGACTACATTTAAATAGTCTCGCAATTTCAATTAACCCACCGCTATTTTTTAAATCTTTTCCATAAGCTGAAAGATTAATGCCAGCAACAACGATTTCGTTTGCTTGTGTTTCTAAAAGTCTAACTTTTTTCTCAATTTTTTTAATATCGAAACTTTGTTCACGACCACGAAGATAAGGAATAATACAATATGAGCAGAAATTATTACAACCATTTTGCACCCATAAAACTGCTCTAGTTCTATCGGTAACACGATTAAGTGTAGTTAATTTCTGATTGCTTAAGAATTCTTCATCGTTGCTTTCAATTTGTTTTATAAGTTCTTCTTTGCCTCGGTTACCAATAATGGCTTTTACAAAATTGCCTTTATTGAATTTTTCTTTGTTATGTTCTGAAGCACACCCGCAAATATAAATACTTGCATTTTCGTTAAGTTTGAGAAGTTTTGTTATGATGTTTCTAGATTTTCTTTCGGCTTCATTTGTAACTGCACAAGTATTTATTATATAAATATCCGCAGGATTCAAGCCCATTGAAACATTGTAGCCGTCCTTTTCTAAGAGTTCGGCGATTTCTTCGCTTTCGTATTGGTTGACTTTGCAACCAAGTGTTACTATTGATATTTTCTTCATAAATTTTTCCTATTGTTCCAAAATTTGCATGACAAGTCCCGCACAGACTATCGATGCGGTTTCTGTTCTAAGTATGCGATTTCCTAGTGATACTATTTTTGCATTATTTTCTTTTAACGACTTAATTTCGTTTTCAGAGAAACCGCCTTCAGCTCCAATCATAACAGCAACATTTTTAAGTTTTCCTTTATTTTCTATTAAATCATTTGTAAGTGTTAAACCATTTTCGTTTTCATAAGCCACATAAAAAGCATCATAATTTTGAATAAGACTAATTACTTCGTTAAATTTATAAACGCCTGTTTGGTTTGTTATTGTTGCTCTGCCACATTGCTTAGATGCTGAGATAGCAATGGTTTCAAGTCTATTAACTCTTGTGGTGTTTGATTTAACATCACAAAAATCGCTATCAAAAATAGCAAGTTCAGTTGCACCAATTTCTGTTATTTTTTGCATAACCAAACTAAGCTTTTCTCCTTTGGCTAATGCTTGAAAAATAGTTAGTTTGATTTTTGGTTCGTTTTCTGAAATTTGAGCGGAATTAATCAAAATTTCAGCATTTTTTTTGTTAATTTGCGTTATTTTTCCAAAATAAAAGTATCCATTCCCGTTGAATAGACACACATTGTCACCAACTCTTGCACGCATTACATTGGTTAAATGATGAAATTCATCGCCGTCAATTAATACTTTTTTGTTTTCGGATAACTCGTCATTATAATAAAATCTCTTTTCTTTCATAAGATTATATTATAATATCAAACCTGAATTTGTCAATAAAAAAAGAGCTGTGAAAATGGCATAGTTAACCATCTCCACTGCTCTTTAAATTTTATCATTAAAAGCTTTCTTTTTTGGGAATTGATTTTGAGTTAAGCTATCATTAAGCTTTTTGAGAAGTTCTTTTTGTTTCTTATCAAGAGTTTTTGGAACTTCAATAACGATTTTGGCAAACAAGTCGCCATAGCTGTTTTTATTGAGTTGCTTAATACCTTTACCTTTAACAGAAATAATTGTGCCTGTTTGTGAGCATTCAGGGATTGTGATTTCTAAAGTTTCATTAATTCCCGGTATTTTGATTTTTCCACCAAGCATAGCTTCAGCGAATGTTACAGGCACATCTTCATAAACGTCAAATCCTTCACGTTTTAGTGTTTTATGTGGCTCTACTTGGATTAAAATTTGAATGTCTCCAGCAGGTCCGCCATTTCTACCAGCTTCGCCTTGCCCACGCAAAGTTAGAACTTGATTGTTGTCTATGCCACCTGGAATATTAAGTTCAATACTACGATTTTCACGAGTAATGCCAGCACCTGAGCAGTGTGGACATTTTTCTTTTATCATTTTACCTGTCCCATGACAATCTGGACAAACACTTTCAGAAATCATCTGACCAAATAAAGAGTTTTGTGTTTGACGAACAACACCAGTACCTTTACATCTTGAGCAAGTTGTAAGCTCTGTGCCATTTTTAGCTCCAGTGCCTTTGCAAACAGAACATGTTTCGCTTCTGGTAAGGTTAATTGATTTTTTGCAACCAAAAGCTGCTTCGACAAACGAAAGCTTAATCTTTACTTGAATATCAGCACCCTGCGTAGCCATGTTAGTTCTTCTTGATGACCTTGATGAACCAAAACCGCCACCGCCAAAAATATTACTAAAGATATCGCCAAAACCACCGAAATCACTAGCATCAAAACTAAATCCACTTCCGCCACCAAAACCGCCAAAACCTTGTGGACCATTTTCAGAGCCATAAGTATCATAGTTTTGACGTTTAGCTTTATCAGAAAGAACTGAGAAAGCTTGGTTAACTTCTTTTAGTTTTTCAGCTGCTTCAGCATTTCCTGGATTTAAATCTGGGTGATATTTTTTTGCTAAGTTTCTATATGCTTTTTTGATTTCGTCATCAGAAGCTGTTTTGCTTACACCTAAAATGTCATAATAATTTTTATCAGCCATTTTTTATTCCTTTAATATTAACAAGATTACACTCGCCTAAAAATTTCAAGACGAGTGTAGACTTATTTTATAGTTTATTTTGTTGTAAAATCATTAAAATTGTTTGGGTCAGTGTTAGAGCCTGAATTGTTTGCATCTCCGTTTGAATCTGTTCCGCCATTAGGATTTGCATTTTGATAAAGTTTTGCGAAAATTTCATTTGATACTTTTGATAAATCATCAATAGCTGTTTTAAGAGTTTCAGCATCACTAGCAGTTTTGTATGTTTCTTTAGCTTTGTTTGTTGCTTCTTCTAGCTTTGTTTTATCTTCACTTGAAATTTTATCTCCACTTTCTCTGAGTACTTTTTCAATACCAGCAATAAGTTGGTCTAAGTTGTTTTTGCTATCAACAACTTCTTTTCTCTTTTTGTCTTCTTCAGCATATTGTTCAGCTTCTTTGATAGCTTTGTCAATATCAGCATCAGAAAGATTTGATGAAGCTGTGATAGTGATGTCTTGAGACTTGCCTGTTCCAAGGTCTTTAGCTGAAACATGCACAATACCGTTTGCATCAATATCGAATTTAACTTCGATTTGTGGAACACCACGTGGAGCTGGTGGAATACCAGTAAGCTCAAATCTGCCTAGAGTTTTGTTGTCAGATGCAAATTCTCTTTCGCCTTGCAAAACGTGAATGTCAACACCAGGTTGGTTATCAGCAGCAGTTGAGAATACTTGAGTTTTTGTTGTAGGAATGGTTGTGTTTTTCTCGATAAGTTTTGTGAATACTCCACCCATGGTTTCAATACCAAGTGAAAGTGGAGTTACATCAAGAAGAAGAACGTCTTTAACGTCTCCAGCTAAAACACCGCCTTGAATTGCTGCACCAATAGCAACGCATTCGTCAGGGTTAATACCAGTGAAAGGTTTTTTACCGATATATTTTTCTACTTTGTCAAGAACCATAGGGATTCTTGTTGAACCACCAACCATGATAATTTTTGCAACATCATTAACTGTAAGTTTTGAATCAGCAAGAGCTTTTTTTGTAAGGTCAATAGTTTCAGTAATCATTGAATCAATCATAGATTCAAATTTTGCACGAGTAATATTGATTTCCAAGTGTTTTGGACCAGTGCTGTCTGCAGAAATAAATGGAAGCGAAACAGTGCTTTGGTTAAGTGAAGAAAGTTCAATTTTAGTTTTTTCAGCAGCTTCTTTAAGTCTTTGCATAGCCATTTTATCTTTAGAAAGGTCAATACCATCACTCTTTTTGAACTCGTCAATTAAATAGTTAATGATACATTCATCGAAGTTATCGCCACCAAGATGTGTGTTACCACCAGTAGCCAAAACTTGGAATACACCATCAGCAATTTCAAGAACAGAAATATCGAATGTGCCACCACCAAGGTCATAAACCAAGATTTTTTGTCCGTCTTGGTCATTAATTTTATCTAGACCATAAGAAAGTGCTGCAGCTGTTGGTTCATTGATAATTCTTTTAACATCAAGACCAGCGATTTTACCAGCATCTTTTGTTGCTTGACGTTGAGAGTCGTTAAAATATGCAGGAACTGTAATAACAGCTTCAGTTACACTTTCGCCTAAATATTTTTCAGCATCAGCTTTAAGTTTTGAAAGAATCATAGCTGAAATTTCAGGTGGTGTGTATGATTTTCCACCAGCATTAACTGATGTATTTTCGCCCATTTTTGATTTAATTGAACGAATAGTGTTTTCAGGATTAGCTACAGCTTGACGCTTAGCAACTTGACCAACAAGTCTTTCTCCTTCTTTAGTAAAACCAACAACAGAAGGGGTTGTTCTGCTACCTTCAGTGTTAGTAATAACGGTTGGTTCGCCACCTTCCATAACAGCAACACATGAGTTTGTTGTACCAAGGTCAATACCAATAATTTTTCCCATAATAAATTCTCCTTATATTTAGCCTTTTGGCTTGTTTTTTATATTAATTTTGCATGCTTTGCTAGCCTTATGTCCTAAGATTAGATTTATTTATCACAGCAACTTTATTTGTTTAATTTATAAACAGATACTGTTGCAGGACGTATAACTTTATTGCTTTCAGTGAAAATGTAACCTTTTTGGTAAACATTTGCAATTATGTCTTCTTTTGCTTCATCATCAGTTTCTTCAGTTGAGATACAATTATGAAGCTCAGGATTTAACTTTTCATCAGCGGTTTTGATTTCCGAAACTCCAAGGTCTGAAACAACATTTGTAAGTGACCCATAAATCATTGCAAAACCTTTCATGATTTCAGGTTCAACATGACTAATTGCTTGGTCGAAATTGTCAATGATTGGCAAAATCTTTTTAACAATATCTTCATTTGCTTGAGTTTTTGCTTCAACAAGAATATTTTTATTCCTTTCTTTGTATCGTTCAAAATCTTTCTTTTGGTTATCAACTTCGTTTTTGTAGTATGAAGCAGTAGCCAAATAATTGCTGATTGTTGATTTTTGTTCTTCATTTGTCTTTTTTGCAAGCTCAAGTTCTTGGGTTAATTTGTCAATTTGTTCTTCAAGTTCTTTGCGACCGCAATGTTTTTCTTTGTTGCTATCTTGTTTGCCACATTCTTTGTTTTCATGGCAACAGTCTTTTTGTTCTTTTTCGTCCATCAGTAATCTCCTTCTTTAAGTGAATTTTCAATAGTCTCAGCAACTTCCTTTAACACGGAGATTGCTTTTGGATAATCCATTCGCATTGGACCAATAACACCGGCGGTTATTTTTGGTTTTCCTTGAACATTGCATGAAACCGTTACAACTGAACAATCTTCAAGTCCTGAATTATCTTCTCCAAAATTGATTGAAAGTTCAACATCATCATTATTAGACATGATAGGAATGATAGTTTCGCTTTTTTCCAGTGCCGATACGGTCTTTTTTAATTTTTCAACATCATTAAATTCAGGATATTCAATAAGTTTGTCTTTGCCCGCAATAGTTATTTCATTTAGCAAATGTTCTTCACTGGCTTGAATTGCATCTAAAACTTTGTCAAATACATCTTTGTATTTTTTGAGTTGTTTGTTTACTACTTTATCCCTAAATTCTCTATCCTTAATTAATGATAAAGGTTTGCCAATGAAAAGTTCTTTTAAAACATCTCCAGCAGATTTGAGATTATCTTCGTCATTAGTGCCTAAGTTTGCAAGCTCATTTATAACTTTTTCATCAGTAACAACAATAATAAGTTGCGTTGTGGCACTGACTGGATAAAGTTTAATGTCTTCAATAATAGCATTTCTACTTGGTCCAGAGTAAACAACTGATGCATAGTTTGTTGCTTTAGAGATAGTTTTTGCAGAACGTTCAATGATATCACGAACATTAACAAGCTTTTGAGCAAAATTTGATTTTATAGCTTCTCTTTCTCTTTGCGTCAACTTTTTTTCATGCATGAGTTCGTTTATGTATTTTTCATAGCCAACTCTTGTTGGAACTCTGCCGGAAGAAGTATGCAAATGTGTTAAATATCCCATTTCTTCAAGAGCATTTAACTCATTTCTTATTGTTGCTGAAGAAAGCATAGGCAAATAATCTTCTTGAAGTTGTTTGCTTGAAACAGCTTGTGCATTTTTGTTTTTGATGTTTGTTTCAATAACCGCACTCAGGATTTTCTTTTTTCTATCACTTAAATCCATAACTGCCCCCTTATCTTAAGTTTATGCAAAATTTTTAATTTTATACATATTTTTTAGCAATCAAAACTTTTGAGTGCTAACAGTGTATATAATATAACTGCTAAAACGATTTGTCAACGGATTTGTGACAAAATTTGAATAATTTTTTTTAAACTTTTATTGAGTTATGCATTTTACCTGTACCATTTTGGATTACCGCTCTCATGTCAATCCGACTTTTCTTTTCTTCCTTGTCATTTCGAGCGAAGTCGAGAAATCCCCCTGTTCTATCCTTATGAAAACAGTTCTCAAAGAAAAAAGACCAGCCATTAGCCAGTCTTTTAAAAATTAATATTAATTTACAATATCGTCTCCGTCAATAAGCTCTAGAATAAGTCTATTTAATACCAAAAAACCTTTACTTGTGCAAACCAAATGATTGTTGTTTGTTAAAATCAAAAATCCCATTTTAATAAGTCCAGCAATAGTATCTTTCTTTTTAAAGGCGAGATTTTCGTTAAATTCCTTCTTGTATTCTTCTAGGTCAACCCCATCTTTAGTCCTAAGCGAAAGCATAATAAATTCTTCTTTCATTTCTTCAGGTGTTAAATTTTTAGAAATTTCAACAGGAACTTTTTGTTGGTTTTCAATAGAGTCAACATACTTTATAATATTTTCAGTATTGGCAAACCTTGTACCTTCAATATAAGAATGTGCGGCAAGTCCGAGACCTAGATAATCCTTACGTTTCCAGTATGCTGAATTATGATATGATTCATAGGTTGGTTTTGCAAAGTTAGATAATTCATATCTTGAGAACCCATTTTTTGAAAGCACGTCATAAATATAATTATACATATTAATAACAGTGTCTTCATTTGGCAAAGATACTGCACCATTATCCACAAGAGATTTAAGTTTAGTGCCTTGTTCCACTTGAAGCATATAAGTTGAAATATGTGGAATATCAAGTTTAAGCAAGAAATTTATAACTTCCTTAATATCTGAAAGTTTTTGACCAGGATAACCA
This sequence comes from uncultured Lachnospiraceae bacterium, assembly GCA_964646345.1. Taxonomy (GTDB): domain Bacteria; phylum Bacillota; class Clostridia; order Christensenellales; family UBA1242; genus RGIG1681. The sequence goes on along the minus strand of CAZYDU010000004.1, from coordinate 65,614 downwards.
ATTATAAGGTCAGCACTGATATTTTTTACACCATATTCACGGATTTCATTTACAACTTTTTGAAAATCTTCAACTGTGTGAGTCCTGCCCATATCTTTTAATATCCTTGGACTAATTGATTGAAGCCCGATGCTAAAACGATTTATACCAGACAAGATATATTCACGAATTTTCGTCTTGTCAGCGGAATTTGGGTTGATTTCAATAGTAATTTCAGCTGTATTTTTAACGGCAAAGTTTTTATAAATACAAGATAATAAATCTCTTATATAATAGTAGTCTAAGCATGATGGGGTTCCCCCACCAATATAGATGCTAGAAACCGAATAATAACTAGCATAAGTTTTTGCTTGGAATTTTATTTCGTTCAATAAGTCAACAAAATAGCGTTTTTTATCGTCTTCTGTTGCAACTGTTGAAACAAAGGCGCAATATTTACATTTTGAGTTACAAAAAGGAATGTGAATATAAAGACTCAAAGTTTTTCTACCTGTATCATAAATACTAACACCTAAATCATTAACTGCCATAATTTTTTCCTTTAATCAATTTTTAAAATACTTAAAAATGCTTCGCTTGGAAGTTCAACAGAACCCAAACGTTTCATTTTTTTCTTACCTTCTTTTTGTTTTTCGAGAAGTTTGCGTTTTCTTGTAACGTCACCGCCATAACATTTTGCAATAACGTCCTTTCTAAGAGCTTTAACGGTTTCTCTTGCTATGATTTTACCGCCAATCGCTGCCTGAATAGGAATTTCAAAAAGTTGTCTTGGAACAACTTCTTTTAATTTTTCAGTAATTGCTCTAGACCTATCATAAGCACGGGTTTTGTGAGCGATTAAAGATAAAGCATCACATGGTTCGCCATTCAAGAGCATGTCAACCTTAACCATATCGCTTTTTTGATATCCTGACATTTCATAGTCAAAGCTAGCATAACCGTGGGTTGCGGATTTTAGCTTGTCAAAGAAATCGTAAACAACTTCACATAGCGGAAAATCAAAATCCAAACGGACTCTATTTTCAGCCAAATATTGCATATCTTTATATATGCCACGTTTGTTTATGCCCAAATCCATAATAGCACCAACATATTCAGGTGGCGAGAAGATTTCAGCCTTTATGAAAGGTTCTTCAATATGTTCAATGGAATCCGCATCAGGCATATCACTAGGGTTTGAAATTTCAATCATTTCTCCCTTGCGGTTAAAGACTCTATAAGTAACACTTGGCATGGTTGTGATAACGTCCAAATTGAATTCTCTTTCCAATCTTTCGCTTATGATTTCAAGATGCAATAATCCCAAAAATCCACATCTAAAACCATAGCCAAGAGCATTTGAAGTTTCAGGTGTGAATACAAGAGATGCATCTGATAACTTAATTTTTTCAAGTGCGTCTTTTAGTGCGTTGTATTTTTCCCCATCTATTGGGAATATTCCAGAGTAAACAACTGGTTGAATTTTTCTATAACCAGGTAATTGCTCTGCTTGTCTGTCAAGTTCTGTTATTGTGTCGCCAACGCTAATATCGGATACAGTTTTAATACTAGCCGAAATATAACCAACATCGCCTGCTTGTAAAGATTCAGTCCTTTCTAGTTTTGGTTTAAAGACACCAACTTCAACAACATCAAATTCTTTGCCTGTTTGAAGCATTTTAATTTTTGTTCCAGTCTTAACTTGACCATTCATAATTCGAACTAAACACACAGCACCTTTATAGTTATCATAATAACTATCAAAAATAAGTGCTTGAAGCGGTGCATCACTATCTCCAACTGGTGCTGGAATTTTATCCACAATCTGGTCTAGAACTTGCTTTATATTGAGACCGGTTTTTGCAGAAATACATGGAGCATCGTCAGCAGGAATACCTATAATATTTTCAATATCACTTTTTGCTTCTTCAGGTCTAGCTGAAGGTAAATCCATTTTATTAATAACAGGCAAAACTTCCAAGTTGTTTTCAAAAGCCAGATAGAAATTTGCAAGGGTTTGAGCCTGTACACCTTGCGTTGCATCAACAATCAAAAGAGCACCTTCACAAGCTGCCAAAGACCTTGACACTTCATAAGTAAAGTCAACATGTCCAGGTGTGTCAATAAGGTTCAAGATATATTCTTTACCGTCTTTTGAGTATTTCATAGTAACGGGTGTTAATTTAATTGTTATTCCCCTTTCACGTTCAATATCCATTGAGTCTAGGAGCTGTTGTTTGCTATCACGTTCGGCAACTGTACCTGTTAATTCCATAAGCCTATCAGCAAGCGTGCTTTTTCCATGGTCAATGTGAGCAATGATTGAGAAATTTCTAATATTATCTAGTGTAGTTTTCATAATAACCTCATATTTATTTTAAACGAAAATATAAACAAAATCAATTAGTTAAGCAAATATTATATAATTTCAGTAAATTTATCACATTTTGCGATTGCATAAAATATTGACAATATGGAAATTTGATTGTATAATTAACATATAAGAATTTGGAGATGAAAATATGAATATTTATGAATCATGGATTGTAAAATCCCCAATCGCACATAGGGGTCTTTTTGGAGAAAAAGTACCAGAAAATTCACTTTTAGCATTTAAACAAGCTGTTAAAAATAAACTTCCAATCGAGCTTGACGTTACTGCCCTTGCTGACGGAACGCCAGTTATCTTTCATGATGAAAAGCTGGCAAGAATGACTGGTCGTGATGGTTTTATCTCAAGCTTGTCATTATCTGATATATCAGATTTTAGATTGCAAGGCACAAAGGAAAAAATACCAACCTTAGCCGAAGCATTAGAAACTATTGATGGAAGAGTTCCAGTGCTAATTGAAATAAAAAATACAGGCAAAGTTGGACCGCTAGAAAAGGCCGTTTGGAAAGAGCTTATCAAGTATGATGGCGAATATGCAGTTGAATCATTCAACCCATACACCCTTGAATGGTTTAAAAACAATGCACCAAAAGTTAAACGTGGTCAACTTGCATGCTTCTTTAGAAATAAAGATATAACTGGTGTGAAAAGATATGCTTTAAAGAGAATGATGCTAAACAAAAAAGTTAGCGAACCAAACTTTATAGTTTATGACGGAGCTGATATGCCTAATAAATATTTAAAAAAATATTACGGAGTCATACCTGTTCTTGCGTACACGATTAGAAGCGAAGGCGAAGAAATTAGATTAAAAGGTTTTTGTGATAACTTTTTATTTGATAGTTACACCCCATTAGTTCTTAGAAAAGACAAAAATAAAGACGAAGAATAATTTAAACAAGAAGACGTTTCATTAAAGAAACGCCTTTTTTAGTGTTATATTTTTTTAGGTGGCGGATTGTTTTATGCATTTAGCAGGTGGTGGACTGAATTATATATTTGTCATTTCAACTCTATTATTTCGTGCCATTTCGAGCGAAGTCGAGAAATCTCCTAATTAGAAAGCGAAAATTATTTTTAAAGAGATCTCTCCACGCACTGCGTTTGGTCGAGATGACACCTGGCAGACATATACTTCTTCTCACGTGTCATTTCGACTGGAGCGAAGCGGAATGGAGAAATCCCCTTACTTTACCATTATGTTAAAGTTGTCCAATAAAAAAATCCGATTGCTCGGATTTTAACTATTTTTTTCCATGTCAATTTTTTTGTCCCAGTGCAAGTCTCTAAATTGTCTTTTAAGTTTAATAATTCTTCGGATATTAACCTTACGCATAGCCAATATCTTTCCACCATTGACAGCAATTTTTCTATACATGCTTTTCCATAGCGAATAAGCATAAATATCATTTGAAAAGCAAGCCAAATAATAAACAATCATTGATATTTGTGATAAGTCAAAGCCACCAAAAATAATTGATTGAGCCCACATCATAAGGCAAATTATGTCATTTACAATACAAAGAATCCAGCTTTCCATATTCTTTCTTGCTGTGAAAATTTTGCTTACGATTGAAATTGCAAGAGATATTGCACCAAGCTCCAAAGCTGTATCTTGTTGAACACCTATTAAAGGTAAAATAAATCTTAACAAACAATAACAACCGCCGGCGATAACTAAGCCAATAAAAGAAAATTTTATGATTTCTTTTTTAGATAATCTTTTAACGATAATATCTTCATTTTCAGAAGAATATTTCTCTAGCTTTTGTCTTTTTAAAGACTTTGTCCAGTTAATGATAGATACAATGTTGAGTGGGACACAAATACATAACATTTTGATAACTTCGCCCCAGAGTCCAGTTTGTATTGCATTAAATGAATATAAAAAACATTCAAAAACACCTACATACATACCGAGAATTTTTCCACGAGCAACCAAGTCGATGTTAACCATAACAACATAAAGGTCAACTACATAGAACCAGCTTGAAATATCAATAGCAAGACATGCAAGACCAAGTAAGAAAAATGTAATGTACCAGAAAATTGTAAATTTTGAATATTTGCGAAGTCTGGTTAAAATTTCAACACGGTTTGCACTTGCTCCGTACATTTTAACAATACGTTCAGGATTGTTTATGCCGACATTTGTTGCAACGGTTGCTTTGATAAGGTTACGTTGATAATTTTGGTAAAGGTCAGCCCTTCCATTATTTTTCATTAGTATCTCCTGTGATTAATTTTGTAAGTTCTCCGGTGTAAAAGAGTTCTAGCTTGTGCAGAGCTCTGGTTAACACAACATAAAAAAGGTTTCTTTCTTTTTCAATATATTTTTCTGAAGAAGCATTTGAAACAATAACAGCATCAAACTCCAAACCCTTAGATAGATAAGATGGGATAATCATAATTTTATCAGATACAAAAATATTGTCATTTTTTGTAACCATTCTAAATAGATTTGGATTTTCTTGAAACTGTACTTCTTTACTATATAATAATGTTTCAGAAATATTTTTGCAAATGATTGCAACGGTGTTATATGATTTTTTAAGTTCTAATGCCCTATTTATAATATCTTTAACATTAAATTCGTTAAGTTTTGTAATTTTTATATCATCGCCATGTCTATCCACTTGAGAATATTTTGCAGTTTCTGGAAATAGCTTTTTTGCAAAATCATTAATTTCATAGGTTGAACGATAAGTTTTTGAAAGTTCTTTATAAGTGCTTATTGCACCCTGTTTTTGAATTTTTAAAACTTCCACGATTTTATCATAATTTTTGATGGAATTAAAAGGAGATATACATTGATTAATATCGCCAAGAAGTGAGATGTTAGCATTTTTGAAAAGCATTGCCAAAATTTTAAATTGTGTAATTGAATAATCTTGAGCTTCATCAATCATAACATACTTAATGTTTTTATTTGCTTGAATACCAATAATTTTTGATTTCAAGAACATAAATGGAGTTACGTCTTGATATTCCAAAATCCCTTCGTCTATAGATTTTTTGGTTTCATTATAAATAAAACTTAAATCAAATCTTTTTTCTTCTCCCTTCTTGCCATATTTTTCAAATTCAGATTTAACAAATGAAATAAATTCTTCTTCTGATGCATAAAGAGATTCATAAAGTGAAGCAATTTTAGATTTAATTTTTGTCAAGTTTTCGCTGAAATTTACTTTAATTTTTTCCAAAGTTAAGTGCTTTTGCGTTTTTTGTGTAGCAGACATAAAAATTCTTTCAATAATTTTCTTGCCACGATTATATAAACTTTCTCCGCCAGGTCTAATAGAATTTGCAATTTTCTCCATTTCTTCAACGGTCATAATAACCTGGTCGTTAATTTCAATAGGCTCAAAACCAAATAAAGAAATTTTATTTTTTTCTATATGGTCAAGTAAAATATTGATATACATTTGACTGTGTTTAAACTTGAGTTCCTGATATTTTTTCCTAGTTTCTTCAGTTCTTTCACTGTAAACAATTTCATAAATATCTTCAATTTTTGAATTAATTGTGTACTCGTTGATGTAAGCTTTGGCAAACTCAATAAATGTTGCTTGAACAACATTATCTTCGCCAATGTCAGGAAGAACATCGGAGATATAGTTATTAAAAATATCATTTGGCGATAAAATCATTACGTTTGAGTTGTTAATTTTATCTCTTTCAGAATACAAAAGATAAGCAATTTTATGCATTGCAATACTGGTTTTACCAGAGCCTGCTGGACCTTGAACAACTAAAATATCAACATTGTTTTTACGTATAATTTCGTTTTGTTCTTTTTGAATAGTGTTAACAATATTCTTCATTTTGCTTGAAGCATTTTCAGAAAGGATACGTTTTAAAATACTATCAATAATTTGCATATCGGTATCAAAAACTTCAATTAGTTCGCCATTTGAAATTTTGTATTGACGTTTTAAAGTAATTTTTCCGGTTATTTTTTCGCCTGAAGAAATGGTGTAACTTGCATCTCCCACTTCACTATTATAAAACATACTTGATATTGGAGCACGCCAGTCATAAACATAAAAATCATCACCTTGTTGAAGTGAAGCAATGCCGATGTAAACCGGTAAAATTTCTTCGCCATCATCAAAATCAATGCGAGCAAAATAAGCATTGTTGAGCATTTTTTTATAACTGGTTAATTTTTTGTTAGCATTTTCAGCATAAACACTACGCTTTTGAATGTTTGCGACAGCATAAATAAATTCAGTGTCTGAAAGACGATTGGTTTTATCCCAAGCATAGCTCATTTGTTCTTGAATATTGTTAGAAAGAGATTTTACCTGCGAATTGTAATTTTCGATTTCGTTGTTCAAAACTTCACATACTTTTTTCAAATACTGTTTTTCTTTTTCTAATTCTTCTGGTGTAATCATATCATTTAGCCCTTAATATTTTTTTGTTTGTTTTCAGGAAGCTTTATTGATGCTTCGCTTCCGTTTTTTGATGGAATATAATAAACGTGGTCTTTGATTTCGTCTGGTAAATATTGTTGTTCAACCCAACCGCCAAAATCATGTGGATATTTGTATTTTTCACGCTTTTCATTTAGATAGTTATAATTTTTTAAGTGATCAGGAACACTGCCAATAAATGTTTTTTCAACGTCTTCTTGAGCTGAGTGCATTGCATTTATAACTGAATTTGATTTCGGACTCATACAAATATAAATTATCGCATGAGACATTGGGATTAACCCTTCAGGTTTGCCCATTTGCAAATACGCTTGCATTGCAGAATTTGCAACAACTAATGCGTTTGAATTAGCAAGACCTATGTCTTCTGACGCATGAGCTAGCATTCGTCTAAAAATCAATAATGGGTCACAACCGGCAGAAATTAATCTATGAGCCCAGTAAAGGCCTGCATCTGCATCGCTTCCACGAAGACTTTTACAAAAAGCCGATAACATATCATAGTAAATATCCTCGTCAATGCTATTTGTATTGTTCATGCAAACTTGTTTTGCATCTTCTGCTGTAACAATGCTAATGCCATCTTTTTTTTCAGCTGATAGAACTGCTAACTCTAAGTTACCTAAAGCAATTCTAGCATCTCCACCACTTGTGACGGCAAAGTGTTCGATTGCTTCACTAGATATATTTAATTTTAAATTTCCGTAGCCATTTTCTTTATCTTCAATGGCTCTATTGATTGCAAAGATAATGTTTTGCTTGGTTAATGGTTTAAATTCAAAAACTCTACATCTTGAAACAATAGCTCTTGTCATAGCGATGAATGGATTTTCAGTGGTTGAGCCAATAAAAATTATATAGCCCTTTTCGATAGCTTCAAGCATACTGTCAGACTGTGCTTTGTTCCAACGATGACATTCGTCTAAAAGTAAGTATGTTTTTTTGCCAAATAATTCAATATTGCTTTTAGCATCTGCAATAACTTTTTTAACATCAGCTACACCTGATGAAACTGCATTAAGTGAAACGAAAAAACTATTTGTTTGCTTAGCAATAATTCCAGCAAGTGTTGTTTTTCCAGTTCCCGGTGGGCCATAGAAAATACAGCTTCCGAGTTTATCAAAAGTTATAGCTCTGCGAAGAAATGAGTTTTTGCTAACAATGTGTTCTTGCCCCAAAAAATCATCTAAAGATTTTGGACGCATGCGTTCAGCAAGTGGTGCAAGTTTTTTTGATTCGGTTTCAAAAAGATTTTCCATTTCTGCCCCCTTATAATCCTTAAGATTATAACATATAAAAAAATAATTGTAAAGAGATTAAAATCTAAACAAATTGTATTAGTTTTTCTAGATTAAAATAGACAAATAAATTTTTGTTGAAAAATAAAGTTACATTTTTGCAAATTAATACAGTATTATTAAAAACGCAAAACAACTCTAAAAATGTTAAAATATAATTAAATATTGCTAAATTATACAATTTTTATAAAAATTTTCAAAAAATAAAAAGGTGGTAAAACCACCCTTTTAGTTAGTCTGTAAGCCGAGTTCTGTCATTTAAGACAGGCATCAATCTAGATATGATGTTGCCACCATACTCAAGCGGTCACGGGAACGGACGAGCAGTCCTAAATGTTCCACACCTTGCATCTCACGGAGTTTACAGCAACCGATTGTCACCAACCAGTTGAGTGGGCTCTTACCCCACTTTTTCACCCTTACCTTTCGGCGGTATCTTTCTGTTGCACTTTTCCTCGAGTCGCCTCGGCTTGACGTTATCAAGCGTGATTGCTCTATGATGCTCGGACTTTCCTCACAAATTGCTTTGCGTGCCTGTCCAACTAACAATAATATTATACTATTTTGTATTGTTTTTGTCAATATGATTTTGCCATGCTTGATGTGTAATTAATGATATATTAAATAATTTATCAAAAAATATAAAAACGCAAAACTTATTAGAAAATTATGAAATAATACTATTTTGTATTGTTTTAATTGCTTTTTTCTCTAGTCTTGAGATATATGAACGAGATATATTCAATTCATCAGCAAGTTCAAATTGAGTCTTTGGCTGTTCTCCCAGTAGACCAAAACGTTTGATTATAATCTCCTTTTCTCTAGGGTCTAGTTTTGTTAGAACAATATTTTCAATTTTTTTATATAGAATCTTATTTTCAATTTGAGTATCAACACTTGGGTTATCATCACATAAAACTTCATAAAGTGACAATTTGTTGCCGTCTTTATCGGTTGAAATAATATCATCTAAAAACACCGCTTGAGCATTCTTTTTATTTGACCTAAAATTCATTAGTATTTCATTTTCAATACATCGTGATGCATAAGTTGAAAAACTATTTCCTTTTGAATAGTCGAAAGTCTTTATTGCTTTCATGAGACCTATAGTTCCGATAGAAATTAAATCTTCATTGTCTATATTTGAATTTTTATATTTTTTGGAAATATGAGCAACAAGTCTTAAGTTGTGTTTTATTAGTTTTTCTTCAGCTAGTTTGTTGCCTTGTTTCATTAATAAAAAAGTTTCTTTTTCCTCTTTTTCAGTTAATGGTTTTTCGAACGTCGCACTGTTATCAACCCTGCCAGTCAAAAACAATATTTTGCTTAAAAGTCTTGACAATAATTTTATAAATCCGTTAAACATAATTCCCCCATAATCAGTTTTATGAAGAAAATGGTAAAATTATGTTTTAATTTGGAATTTTTTGCAATAAAAAAACGGATATTAAATCCGTATTTTTAAAATGACTTTTCATCAAGAAGTGGTATGATATCGATTTCAGGTTCTTCATAAGGGTGAATTTGTCTAATAATTTTTACAATTTGTTTTACTTTTTTTATATCGCAAATAAATTCAAGTCTGATTTCTTCAACAAATTCAAGAGTGTTTTGAGTCCCAATATAAGGTTCAGCTTTATCATTTGGAATATAAGTGCCTGATGCTTTGATTGATGATGTGCAGTATGAATATTTTCCAATTTTTCCTGCTCCTGCATCGCAAACTGCATCACGAAGTTCACTAACTTTTTCTTCAGGGATAAACACAATAATTTTTACATTTTTTATATCAAAATTCATAAATTTTTCTCCTTTATTTTCTTAATATATCGCCAACTTGTATATTTTTATTGGTATAAATCCAAATTTTTTGTTGAACATTTTTAGCTTCTGTTAATTCAATATCATTCTCATCGGTCATTTTTGTGATTTTTAGTTTTTTGTTGAATTCTTCACTTGGAGATAATATCTCAAGTTCATCGCCAACAACGAATTTGTTTCTTTGTTCAACTAAGATTTTACCATCTTGTTTTTCAAGAACAATCGCCATAAATTTACTACTTTGTTCTTGAATAGATGATTCATAATTTTGACGAACATCGCCATCGTTAAACATAAAACCGGTTGTATATTTGCGATGGCTTGCTTTTTCGAGTTCATCTTTAAGTTCTTGTGGAACGGAATACTTTTTATTGCATTTTTTACATTCTTCCAAATAGTCTAAAGCTCTCCTGTAGGCATTGATAACTGTTGCAACGTAATAAGAAGATTTCATTCTGCCTTCGATTTTTAAACTATCTACACCAGCATCAATAATTTTATCCAAATAATTAATCAAGCATAAATCTTTGCTATTGAAAATATAAGTTCCACGTTCATCTTCTTCCAAATCAAGTTTTTCATCTGGACGATTTTCTTCAATGACAGAATATTTCCACCTGCAAGCTTGCACGCACTCCCCATGATTTGAATCACGATTTGTTAAGTAGTTTGAAAGCAAACATCTTCCGCTATAACTTATGCACATTGCTCCATGTACAAATGCTTCAATTTCAAGTTCAGGATTGTTTTTAGAAATATTTGTTATCTCGTCAATATCGAGTTCCCTTGCAAGAACAACTCTTGTTGCTCCGAGATTTTTCCACATTTTAGCGGCATACATATTTGTTGTGTTTGCTTGAGTTGAAATATGAATTTCAAGGTCTGGAAAATTTGAATGTATAAACGAGAAAATTCCAAGGTCGGATATGATAACAGCATCAACTTTGGCATCAACAAGCGATTGAACATAGTCTTTTAGTCCAGCAAAATCATCGTGTCTTGCGTAGACATTAAGCGTCACATATCCACGTTTGCCATGCGAATGGATATATTCCATAGTTTCTTTAATTGACATTGTGTCAAAATTTGTGCCATAAGCTCTTAGCCCGTAATTTTTTCCAGCAAAATAAACAGCATCTGCTCCAAAGTAGATTGCTGTTTTAAGTCTTTCAAGGTCACCAGCTGGTGCAAGTAATTCTATTTTTCTTTCTTTCATTTTTATCCTTTTTGTGCAAAAATTAAGCCGTCTTCGATTTCTTTTAATTCAAATTTGGAAATTTTGCTATGATTTTTCAAGCTATCAATAAACATTGACAAGCGGTTTTCTATTGTTTTAAATCTTTTTGATACCTTTCCTTCGCTGTTTAAATTTTTATGAAACAACACATCGTCAACAATAAGTGTTCCATTTGGTTTTAACAATAATAAAATTAGCTCCAGCATGTTTATGTATTGTGCCTTTGGACCATCTAAAAATATTAAATCAAAATAATTTAAATATTTTTCATTGACAGCCATGTTAGCGAGAATTACTAAACAATCGCCATCTAAGAGTTTAACGCGTTTTGTTATTTTGTATTGCTTAAAATTTTGCTTAGCTTGTTTTATGTATTGTTTATTGTGTTCAATAGTGATTAAGTTTGCTTGTGAACTATTGAGCATAACTATTCCGCTGTATCCAATAGCTGTTCCAATTTCCAAAATATTTTTAGGTTGTTGTTTTTTAACAAACTCTGAAATAATTTTGCTTGTTTCATTTCGCATTATTGGTACAGCGTATTTTTCAGCATAATTTTTTATATCTTCATACATAGTTCTATACCCTGAATACGATTGGTAAAATCATAGGGGTTCTCATTGTTTTTTTGTAGAAGAAGTTTCTGAGTGGTTTTCTGATTTGGTTTCTAATTTCATTCCAATCGTGATTTTCTCTAAAATTCATTGTTGCAATAGTGTCATGCAAAACAAGTTTTGCTTCTTCACTTAATTTTTCAGCTTCACCAGTATACACGAAACCACGAGTAATAAGATAAGGTTCACTAACAAGCTCTCCTGTTGAATCTGATACTCCCAAAACAACAATAACAAGTCCGTCCTCTGATAAAAGCTTTCTGTCACGAAGAACTACGCTTCCAACATCGCCAATACCAAGACCGTCAACAAGTTGCTCTCCAGCTTGAATGTTTCCTTTTAATACCATTGTGTTTTTTGTAAGTTCAACAACGTTTCCAATTTCTGGAATAATTGAATTGGTTTTTGGTAATCCTATTTTTTCTGACAATAAGATGTGTTCTTTTAAATGTCTGTATTCGCCGTGAATAGGTATAAAGAATTTTGGGTTAAGCAAATTGTGAATAGTTTTGATTTCTTCTTGGCAAGCGTGACCTGATGAGTGTACGTTTTCAGTTACAACAATAGCACCTTTTCTGTAAAGATTATTAATAACAGCATTGATCATGTTTTCATTGCCAGGAATTGGTGAGCTTGAGAAAATTACTGTATCATTATCGCCTATTTCAACCTTTGTAAATTCGCCATTTGCAAGTCTAGATAAAGCACTGGTTGGTTCGCCTTGACTGCCAGTTGAAAGCACCAAAACATTTTTATCTTCAAGCATACCGATTTTTTCAATATCTATAAATACACTTTTGTCAAATTTAAAAGCACCAATTTTCATGCCTGCATCAATGTTGTTAATCATACTTCTTCCAACAACGGCAACTCGTCTGTTATATTTTATTGCAAGCTCAATGATTTGTTCAACTCTATAGATATTACTTGAGAATGTTGCCACAAAAATACGTCTATCACTATTTTCAAGGAAGACTTTTTCAAGATTTTCGCCAACACGTTTTTCAGAAATTGTGTAACCAGGACGTTCAACGTTTGTGCTTTCGCCCATCATAAGTGTAACGCCTTTTCTTCCGATTTCTGCAATTCTTGCAAGATCAATAACTTCGCCGTCAATAGGTTCAAAGTCAATTTTAAAATCGCCAGTATGGAAAATTGTTCCAGCTGGAGTATCGATTGAAAGAGCAAATGCTCCAGGAATTGAGTGGTTAACTTTTACAAACTCAACAGTAAAACACCCTACCTTTACAACATAACCAGGTTTTACGCAAATTCCTTTAATGCCTGTTAATTTGTGTTCACGTAATTTGTTATCAATTAAAGTTAATGACATTTGGCTTCCATAAATTGGAGCTTTAACATCTCTTAAAAGATATGGCAAACTTCCGATATGGTCTTCGTGTCCGTGAGTAATTAAAATTCCTTTAACCTTGCTGGCATTTTCTTTTAAATAAGTAAAATCAGGGATTACCAAGTCAACTCCAGGCATATCTTCGCTAGGAAAAGCAAGTCCGCAGTCAATAACAATTATATCATTGCCGTACTCAATCGCAGTGATATTTTTTCCAATTTCTCCAACACCGCCAAGGAAAATTATTTTTACTTTGTTGCCAGCATTTTTTGGATATCTTCTATTATTGTTTGTTGTTTTTGCTGTTAAAAGTTGTTCTTGAGCCATATTTTCTAAGTTTATGTCAGGATTAACTTCTTTTAAATGATTTAAAACTTGTTGTTTTTGTCTTTGTGAAATATTTTTTGTATTTTTCTTTAGTCCGACATTATATGAACCCGCACTTTGTTCAGTTTCGGTAAATGTTCTTTTTTTGATTGATTGATTATTTTGATTAATTTCTTCCATATTTTCCTTTTTAATTTTATTTTTTATTTGATTTTTTTGTTAAAGTTTTTGTTTTAAATTTTTTCTTCATTTTCGTTGTTGTGATTTCCTTTGTTTCTTCAGGTGGAATAAATGTTGATACATAGTCGTCCTTTTTAACAACATATTTTTGTGGATTGTAAATTATTGAGTTGCTTAAATAATATCTATTTCCATTTATATTTAAGTAAATGACAAGTTTAAAGATACACATAAGAACAAATGTTGCTGGAATTGTGAATACGAGTCCTGCAAAGAAAGTGAATAATCCAATTACCCCATTAATTAAAATAGATGTTAAAATAACAGCGACGCTATAGCCTGTGATTTTCCAAAAATTCTTCAAAGATATCGAAAAACTTTTTAAAAATGTAGAGAAAGGATTTGATTCATTGGCAACAACACTTCCTGTGAAATGCGTAAACAAAGTGAGTTTGCATGAGCTAACAATTAAAGATAGTAATGATAAAATTATAAGCCCAATGATAGCTTTCAACATGCTGTTTGCAATTAAAATATATGTTATGATTAGCAAAATATTGATTGCAAAAAATGGCAATGAGAATACAAATGAAACTAAACCAAATCTAATAGCTTTCCAAAAATTGCTTAAAAAGTTTTGGCAGTATCCAACTTCCATATTCATTGTGAATTTTTGATAAAGGATTGATGATAAATTATATACTGATGCTTGACTCAATATATATGGTAAAATTATGCATAGGATTAGTGTAAAAATTAAATTTAGATAAATTTTTGAAAAATTGTGCCAGATTGAATTTAACACTAATTTTACAACTTCACTCAAAGTCATAGCGATGTCTTTTGGATTATTGTAAAACAAATTCATTAAGTTTTTAATCTCTCCAAAAAGTCCTGCTTCCCTTAAAATAGTTATAACAGGAGACACTAAAGTGTATGAGCAGAGTGCAAATAAAAATGCACAAATCAATAAATACACAAGCTGTTTCCATGCAAGTGCAAAATTAGAAACAAATAGTTTCATAGTATTCTTGTAAGACATAAAACCTCACTAACATTCATTACGAATTAAAATATTAAAAAAAACTTTAATTGTTAAGGTTATTATATTATACAAGCCAAAGAAAATCAAGTATTTTAATGCAATAAAAAAAGAGAAGCAATTTAATGCTTCCCCGTTTTATTTGTTTTTATCTACTTTCTTTAATTTTTCTAAGTTCTTCTTCTAATTCAAAAATATACTTGTCAATATCTGAAGAAAAGTTTTCTCTTAAATAATTTAGAGTTGATTTTAAATTATCATTGTTTGAATTATTTTCGTTATTTAACTGTTCTTCAAAATTATCTTGATTGCACTCTTGGATTAAATTTATATCATTTGTGCCTGTTAAATTAAAATTATCTATGCTTTCTGTTGTTAAATTTTCAATGTTTTCACTATTTTCATTTTGTTTGGCAATGACGATTTCTTGTAAGTTATCAATTATTTTGATTTCTGAGTCTGTATTATCATTGGTTGAATACTTAGTGTTATCTTCAATGATTGTATCATTGTCTTCCTTACATTTTAAGACTGGTTCTTCTATATTGATTATACTGCTAACGTCATTATTGTTTGTGTTTGTTGTATCGTTATTTTCGTTCATCGTTTCTTCGAGTTGTTGATTTATATCCTGTTTAGTTGAAGTGGTTTGATTTGGAGATTGTGGTATAACAATTATTCCAAGTAAAACTAGTACACTGCATAGTGCCGTGAAAATATCACTAATCATGCTTTCGTCTACGGTAAAGCCAAAGCGGTTACCAAGAACTTTCAATATAAGAATTACAGCACTTGCTATGCTCACCCAAAAACTATACGATTTAATCTTATCTTTTAATTTCATTTGTCCCCCTTATTTTATTTATTAAAGAAAAAATGAGTTTGATTTGATTTATTTGATATAATTTTCTCATAAATCATTTTTGTTTATAATTGTAATAAAATCATTACTGCCTATAGCTATAAAATTATCATTTAATTCAATTATTTTTTGACCATTAAAATTATCACAAAAAACGCAATTTGCATTTAAATTTGTTGAAATTATATATTTTTTTATTGATTTATTTAAAATATATAAGTTTAATTTATTGTTATCAGTTGAAAATAATGATACATTTTCGCCATCAATTATTTTATAAATTTTATCAGAAAAAATCATAGATTCACCTGTGAAATAAATTTAAATTTAACAGTTTCGTTGTTCCAACCGAGCTTATTATACTTGTTATATTTAATTAGATATGATGCTTCTTTTTCTGAGACATTTTCAATTTGAGTTTTATTTAAATTTAGATTATATGCGACAATATTTTGTTTGTCATTATTTAAGAAGATTAGTAAAGTGTCTTGTAAAAATTCAAAATCAACAATCTTTGATGTGTTAACCAATGAAGAAATATTATTGGTAAATTCTTCTGGAGAATCATAGCCTATCAAATTATAAACGGAGTACTGATTATTTTCGTTTTTTTGAATAATATAGTTTAAATTATTTGATACATAATCTTTAAGTTCATTTGATATTATTGGTAACTCATATTTATATACTTGTGGATAGTAGTAAATCACAATATTTGGAGATGTGTTTTTCTCGGAAATAATTGCTCTGTCTTTTGTATAAATTTTGGTTGAATTATTTGTTAGCTCGTATGCAAGAATTGAATATACATCGGTTTCTGTTGCAGACGAAGAATGTGTAACAATTCTGCAAGATGCTGATGACTCGCCTTCTCTAAGATAAATCATTTGTGCGTCACAAAAATTATTTTTATGCATAGCAAGAACATAATTAAATTTCTTGCTGTTTTCTAAATAACTGTTAACAGAAAATCCGGTTTCTTCATTACATGTTGCATAAATTGTTAGTGCAGTGCTTGCGTTTGTTAGCATGCCAATCAAAAAATTTCCATTTATTGCTCTTGAAATGTCAATTTGTTGAATAGTTTGTAATTCTGAATTTTTTTCGAATGAACTAAAGTCGTTGTTTACATTTTTTATTCTGTCATTTTCAATAATATATGTTGAAATGTATGGACTAATTGACGAAATTATAAAAATGAAATTATCGAATGCGATTATTTTTGTAATATTATCTTCGGTTATTTCTCTCGTGTTGATTTCTGTTAAGATATAATTTTCATTTTTATAACAATAAACTTTATTGTTTAGTATGAAAAATATTAATTTACCATCTTTTGAAATAAATCTACTGGTAGTAGAATCGAATAAATTATTGAATGGAAGGTAAACTTCATCGCCAAACGAGTTTGCGAATTTGGAAACGAAATAGTTTGTCTCTACCATATTATCTGATGTTTTGCTTACTTCTAAAATGGATTTTATATCTTCATCAATTTTAACAACATAGTTCGCTTTTGGTTCTAGTATTGTTTCACTACTAATAACTGGCTTAAATTCTTTTACATTTTTCCTTGCAAAAACTTCATTATCTATTAAGAATACAATTTCATTGATTTCACCAATTTTTAGTTCAGCAACAAACGAAATGGCAAGAGAATTATTTGTTATTGTTGCACTTTTTTCACATGTATATGTTTCTTGAGTGTTTGTGATTTTTCTTGAGATTCTTGTGTTATCTGCATAATTTGAACCACTGCATACCCTAACTTCACCCAGTCCGTTTCCTAGTAAATATTCGATGAATTTGTTGTTGCCTGATGTAAGCAAAATATCGTCATTCTCTGATATTGTTAGATAAATTGTTACAGCTATTGCAATTTCTTCGCTATTTGTTATATTAATACCGTTTGGTGTATCACTTGATATAAAAGAAAAATAGTTATAAATTTTAGGGTTGTCGCTATTATCACATAAACCTGCTTCAGTTAAGTGGTTGCAGTTAAGCTGACTTTTATTTAATTTATATTCTAATGTTGTAAATAGTGTACCTTTGCTAATGTTGCTCTGAATTTGTTTTGAAGAATATTTTGTTCTTGCGATAAAGTTTGTTAAGTGATATTGATTTTGGGCGTTTGGGTTTTCTTCTCCGTTTCCAAGTGCTAAGTAATTATTAAAGCTATCGAAACTAGATAATTTTTCCAAAAGATTCTCAAGAATTGAGTTATAAAATACATACTCTCTATTGCTGACTTTGATGTTGATTTTATTGTGAAATGAAAATTTCATTTTAAGTGTCTCCTATTTCATCGATGGTTAAAGTTGCATTTGCTGAGATGTTTTCGCTTGAGCTATTTGTTTCTGAAATGCTTTCAAGTAAATAATTGTTATTTTTGCTATTTGTTGCAACTATATAAAATTTACTATTGCTAAAATTAAAATATATATAGCAAGCCTTATACAAACCAAAAGGTGTTGTTAGTGTATTGTTAGAAATAACGACATTGTTTTTGATTTCTCCATAATAGCATTTGTTTTGTTTAATGTAGCAAAAAATTATTGTGTCTGCATTTGCACAACATGAAACATTGCTCACATCATTGCATATAAAATTTTCATCGAATGAGTTTATATTGCTAAAAAATAAATTCCCATCTAAGTTAACTCTAAATAAGTAGATGTTTCCATTTAAGGTGCAAGTTGAATGTGAAATAGCTTCTTCATAAAATGTAAAATCAAGGTTATTAGCATTTTGACTTTTGTTAAAATATTTATAATAAAGTCTATTGTTTGATATATAAGAAATGAAATATTTTGAATCGGTTTCTGAAGCGGAATATTCTGAGTCATTTTTTTGAAAGCTTCCCCAAATAGTCATTGTTGTGTTTAGTATTGTTAGTTGTTTATTTGCACGTGGTTTAACTTGAAGTTCAATTATTATTTTATCGCTAATTAAATTAGAATATGTCCCATAGATAACAGCTTCATTTATACCCTTATTGTAGGTTTGGGTATCGCTTACAATTTGTAAGTTATCGGCAAATAAATTAAAAGTGACATCTTGTTCTGAATAATTTAAAAATCGAATTTTAACTTGAAAAAATTGAGAATTTTTATTTGTATTATCAAGCGTTCTTAATCGAAATTTGTAATTATTAATAATATTTAAATTTAAAAGATTTTTTGTATAAACTGTGAACCCAATATCGCTTATCATATCTTTGGTTTTAGATTGCAATTTATTAAGATTTTCTTCTAATTGTTCAACCTTATTTTCAAGTTTTACAATAGATTTTGAGATTGACATTATTCCCCCACTTCACTATACTCAATCAAAATTGATTTAAGTTTAAAATAATTTTGAGTTGAAATTTCTATAGTAAAAATATTTCCATTTAAAGATAAATTTCTAAAACTTGTTGGACTGGAAACGTAGAAACAAGTTTCGCTAATATCTGATTTGATAGTAAATAAAAATTCGCCTTCAGATTTTAAAATAATATTCTTGATTTGTTTTGTTTTAGCTGAACCAAAAAAAGAAGATTTAAATGCTAATTGTTGTTTGATAAATGAATTTGAATTTAAATTATATAGAGTTATATTTTTATAAGTATTTTCTATGAGTTGACAAATGCAAAGGTTGTAAATACTATTTGAACTTATTACATAAAAATTTTTAATATTATTTAATTTTAAAGGAATTAAATAATTATTTTGGAGATTAAATTTATACAAAAAATTCACATGATTTGGCGAAAATATGTAATAATTTTGATTAAAACAAACTGATTTTGCGTTTTTATTAATATCTAACAGACTATTTGATGTTAGTTCAATATTGTTTCCATCAAAAGAATATAGTCCATTTGTTGTGTAAAATAAAACCTTATTATCTATTATTTCAATGGTGTTTTTGTAGATGCAAAGTTTTAAATCATTTTGCTTAATAAATTTGTCGTAATCAGAATCATACTTTAAAATGGTGTATTCAGTTATAGCATATAATTTATTTTTTAATAGGATTACCTTTAATATTTCGCCATTTTCTAAATTGGTTTTGTAGTTATTATAAATGTTTAAATTGTTTGATAAATTTTTAAACTCAATTTCTTCACACTGGAAGATATTGAAAGGTGCGTCTGTAGTAAAAAATAATTGGTTGTTATATTCTACGTATGAATTGATTTGTGGTAAGTTTTCAATTAGAACTAAATTGCTTAAATCAACAATCATACACTCGTTTTTGTCAAAATAATATAAATTGCTTTTATTGAAAATAATGTTTGGCTTATTTGTGAATTGATGTATAACTTTGAAAAGATATGATTCATTATCTAATTCATATAATTCATAATTATTTGTTAGAATAAATAATCTTAATATTTTATTGTTTATTATCTCGTCAAAATATTCATACGGAATTATTTCTATTGTTTTATTTAATAATTCGTTATTAATATTTTTGATTTGATTTGAAATAACTTCTCCAAATAAATCATAAAATAAATCGCCTTGCTTTAGTTCGGAAGTAATTTCGCCATTATCTAAATTAATATTTTC
This sequence comes from uncultured Lachnospiraceae bacterium, assembly GCA_964646345.1. Lineage (GTDB taxonomy): Bacteria > Bacillota > Clostridia > Christensenellales > UBA1242 > RGIG1681. Next base: position 45,513 of record CAZYDU010000004.1, on the reverse strand, counting down.
AAAATATTCTATTTGTAAATTATCATCACTTGCATTATTGTTAAATTTAAAATTAGAAATATATTTGACTAGTGTTTTCATATACGTATGGTTTGTTTTAGTTTTCTATCTTTTGTTGTTTTTGATTTGAATATTTCTAACATGAATTTATTGTTCCAATATTCTGCTTGTGATATTTGATTTTTGCATGCCATAAACTGACTTGCAATTCCATAACAAACAAGTTTTTGTGAAACACCTTTAGGTAGATGTGTGTTATCTGTCAAGTTTGTTATCTTATTTGGTGTATATTTATAAGTAATCTCATAGCATGTGTTTGCTTCAGGAACTAAAATATATTTTGAATAATCTGAAAAGAAAATTGGTTTATGATTTTTTGTTACTGTTAAAATTTTATTTGGTTCAAAATTGAAATTTAGATAATGGATTTTACGGTTTTTGTCTGAAATGATTGATTGTGTGTTTTGTATATTGAAATAATTTTCACACAAAGTTTCTATTGTGTAATTGTAATAACTTATAAGTCTTAGTATATCATTTTGAGTTGATTGTGTTTGATTGCTATCATTTAATGCATCAATCAAATCATCTCTGTTTATAAGTTCTGATGTTTGTAATAAAATATCTTTTAACATTGCGTTGCTCCGATTATTTTATTTATATCACTATTATTTATTGTTTTGGAATGATTAGAAAATTTTAATAATTCTTTAGCTAAAAAATTAGATTTGCTGATTGAATTTATTTTATTTTTTGAATTGATTTTTTGATTAAAATCTTCAATGTATTTAATAATGTAATTGTAATTTGTAATATTAGAAAAACGCAAATTGTTTTCAATATTTTCTAAAAATGTATCAAAAGTCTTACAAATTTCGTTATTTTTGTAAATATTGACGATGACATATTTTTTATTTTTTGTATTAAAATATAACCTAAATCCTGGATTAATTTTTTGAATTACATTATATAGATTAAACATATCTTTACATTTTTTAAAGTATAGATTATTAAATATCATATTCTTTCCTTTTGAATAAATCCACACTAAATTAGTGTGGATTTATGTTATGATTCTGCAATACCTGTAATCATTGCTTGACCACGTGGTTTATTGCAAATAATATCTGCATATTTAACAAGTGTTGCTTGATAAGTTGGTTTGCCAAGTGTTTGACGAATAACCCTGCCATCTTCACCTTCAAGCCATTTCCAGTCGCATAATTGATGTAAGTTAAATTCATTTGTATTTAACAAATACATTGTATTTGATGGTGCAAATTTATCAGAAATTAAAGGTATACCGTTATATGAAATTGCCTTAAAACCACCTTCAAGTTCTAATACATTAACATTTGACCTGTAGGAAGCTAGGTAGCTTTGATAATTTCTTTTAACTCCCGATGAACAAACAATGAAATCAACTTTACTATCGGCTGATTCTTCCAAATCATCGATTGCATTTTGAATTATAATATCTGTTATATTTGTTTTTGTTGATGTACCTGTAATATCTTTCATGTATGGAACTAACCATTTATGTGAGTCTCTGCTTAGCCCGTAAATATCTGATGTTGAATTAAAGATTGCACCTAAGCCTGTTATTTCAAGGCCGTAAGAACCTTGCACACAAAGAATGTATCCTGTTTTATAATCGCTAGCTGTAAAATTTGCACCGGATAAAGTTACGATTTTATTGGTTTGGTCGATTGATGTGATTCTTAATCCACTCTTTGCAACTGAACCGCCTGTTGAAACGATATCTACAACCAAGCCTTCAATTAAATTTTTTGTTGAATCAACTGTGACGTTGTTTGTTCCGTTTTCTGTGATATTTGCTAATGTTCCGCTTCCGTCACCATAAAGCATTCTTCCGAAATTAAAGGAACTTGCTTTGATTAGACCTTCCATTTCTGCTGTGAGCAAGTTAACGAATGCTCCGGCTGAATTTTCTGATGCTCTTATGGCTTTATCTGAAATTTCAAGTTTGCCATAAAGATTCTTTAAATCAAGTACAAATTGTTCGTAATTGTTTTGTGCTGAATGTGGAAGGTCTCCATCTTCAGTGCCAGCACCAATTCCACCATTAATTCCATAAGGTGCAACTTTTCTAATTTGTTTACCCCAAACATCGGATGTTGTTTGGTTAATTCTTGTTAATAATGGATTGATTGAAGTGTTTAGTTGGTTTGATAGTACTCCAAGATATACTTCTTTTAGTGCGTTATTTGCTGTAGTTAATGTAACCATTTATTCTCCTATTTAAGCATTTTTGTTAAAATTTCTCCCGCATCTTTTAAAGTTTTTGGTAATTCTAAACTAGGTGAAAAATAAATATTTGACGAATTGCCCGAAATAACTTTGGGTGCAGTTGAAACATTATTTAATGATGATAAATAATTTGATATGATTTTTTCTTTGATTTTTTCGTTTGATTCAATATATTTATCAACATAATCTTGGTTGTTTAAGTTTTCAGCAGTTTTACGTTCGGCTTCTTTAATAATCTTAAATGCAATTTGATTTTTATTTGGCAGATTAGATAAATCATTGTTATTTTCTAAAATCTCCGTGACTTCCTTTTTATATTTTTCTTTATCAACTGTATCATTTAAGATGTTTTCAAGTGAATCATTGTTAGAAAAAATCGCATTTTCTTCTTCTTTTTTCTGAAATTCTGCCAATTTTTGACTTTTTCTAGTAAATTCTGCTTGTAAAGAATTGTATGCTTCCAGTAAAGTTTGTGCATCTTTAAACTTCCCATACATAGAGCTTTCACTGTTTACTGAATTGTTTTCAGGTTCAGCTTCTAGTTGTTCTATAATTTCATTTTCCATTTTTATTACCTATCCTTGTTTAATCTTTCTTTGTGTTTTTGAATATGTTTAACTAGTGAAGTGATAAATTTTGAATCATTTGATTTATTATCGCTAATTAAATATTTTGTGTGTTGTTCAATGTGAATTTTGTCATCGTCAACATCTAGCGGGTCTTCGAGTTTGATTAATTTTATATTTTCTTTTTCGGCACGTTTTTTGTGTAATTCCCCTAGTTCATCAAATGAACACCAGTTTTCAAATCCGAGATATGAAAGTATTTTTTCTTTTGTTTGGTTTGTAATATTTCCGTCTTGGTTTGAAAATAATCCCTTGTCAAGTAATGATAATATAATTTCTTTTTTGCTAGTATTGGTTTCATCTAATGTGTTTGTTGTGTCAATAATAATATCGTCAGAACTTATGTCGTTTTTTGTCCAGTAGAAAATTTCTAGTGCACCATTTCCGTCAGTTATTTTATTGAGTCTAATATTGTTTGAGAATTGTTTGTAAAGTCTTAAAACTTGATAACTGATTTTTTTGATTGATGTTCTAATTTCTTCGGCGATGGTTGATAGTCTTGTTTCATCTTGTTCCATTAAAAGCGAAAGTGCTGTTGCACTGTTAACTCCTGTTGGTACACTTGCATTTGTTGTAACTTCACTAACACTTGCTAAACTGTTTAATTCAGATAAAAGTCGGATTTCTTCTTTTTCGAAATCTTCAGGAACTTTTCCGGGGTCAAGAAATTTTGGTGGAGTTGAACCATTTCGATAAATAATAATTTTTCCAGGTTCAATTCCGTTGTTTTCTAAATTATCTATATCGACTGAGCCATCTTCAACTGTTAACACTCCAGTTGTGAGTCTTGTTAAAAATTCATGTTTTCTATTTTTTAAAGCATTGTAACTTTTTTGAATTGGAATGCATCTTTCGATAATACTTGTTCCCCAAAAACAAGAAAGTTGTTTAGAAGAAACTTGTTTTATAAATGGATATGTTCTTGTATTTTTGTTGCCATTAACGTATGGCATGTCTCCATCATAAAGAAGCTTATCTTTGCAAATTATTGTAAGCTTTCCATTTGGGTGTTTAGTTGTAGGTTTTTCATAGCGTTCAATTAACAATAAATAATCATGATTTGTATCGTGTGTTACCTTTGTGAAATTGCTTCGACCTGAGAGATTTGAAATTGATGCAGAATTATTGAGATTAAATAAATTTATATCTTCGCCAGCAAGATTAACTCCCCATTCTTGATTAATTTGACTTGCGGGAAAAGCTCTTGTTTCTATAACTGAATTACATTCTTCAATATCTTCAATAAAGTTTGAGTCAGGATAAATTTCGAAAGGCGTGCATACTGAAATTTTAGCATCTCCAGATTGAGAACTATTACTTTCATTATTTTCAATATTATCCCAAGAAATTTTATAAAAACTTGTACCAGTAATTTCACTCCATGCGGTTGCGGTATTAATTAAGTTTTCTAAATTATTTTCAGTAAAATTTGATAAGAGAATAGCTTTTGCAAGTTTTGCTTTATAATTGTCTGTGTCGGTATTGTTGCATGGTTTGATTTCTAAGCTTGGTTTAATTTTGTTTAGTTTTGATAATCTGCTTTCAATTATTGGTGCGATGTGGTTGTAAACTTCTCTATTTTCCCAAGTGTAATTTTTTTCTATATCTGAGATAAAACCAGATGGTGTTATGTAGCTATACTGATTTCCAATATAGAAATTCATATTTAGTTCCCATATTAATTCAAAATTTCGTCTAGCTAATTGTTTTTCTTTGAAGTCGTTTGTAACAAAATCTACAATGACTTTATCTTCATCTTTACTATAGAAATATTTTTCATTATTTGTCTTCATTTTCCTTCTTTGTATCCTTGAATAATTTTTGATATTTTTTGAAACAATCATTGCATAAATATTGATTGCCTTTATAGCTGTCTGCTAAAATCTCAAAACTAGCATTATTAAAGCATAAAATCGAATCACACTTTAAGTATTTATTAATCTTATTAATTTTCATTGTTTAATTCTCCAAGTAATTTGTCTTTTAATTTTATTAAATCTTCATCTGATAATTTATTTAAGTCATCTTCATTCACCTTTTCCTTAATAGTTTCAAACAAAATTTTAACAGCGAGCATATCAGGCGGAATATAGTGCGTGGTAATTTTTCTCTTAACCAAAACAAGAGATTGGTTTTCTTTTTTATTTTCATTATCTGATTTAATTGTATCACTATGTGTTATATTATTGGTTTCAAGTGTGTCACTTTTGTCAAAAAAAGAAATATTGTTATTGCATATTTCGGAAAATTTGGATTTGTTTTGCGTTTTTTCGTATTCTTCTTGTTCTTCAGTATAATAAAACCCGTTAGCTTTTTTAAGAAGAATTGAAATTAATTCATCATATATTTTTTTATCGTTCATTACTTTCTCATTAATTGTTTAAATAACCTTTCCTTGTGTTTTTGGATTTCTGTTTTGTGTTCAATTTTTTGATTTTCATGTAAACTCATGATGTAGTATCTAAGTTCATCTAAGCAATGGTCGTCTTTTTTTACGGGCATACCTTGACCGTTCCAACGATATGTTTTTAATTCTTGAATTAAATTTACACAGCAAGAAAAAATATAAATCCGTGTTTTACCTTCAATATTTTTAAGATATGTTTTTACTTTTGAAATTCCTGATAAAACATCTTTGTTTACATTTGGGTTTACAAGTATTTCATTATCGTAAAATAAATCTGTTACGCTTTTTTGCGAAGCCAATGTTCTTTGATTTGAAGCACTATCAATCAATGATTCAATCATGCCATTGCTTGCTCTTTTCCAATTTAGTTTTTTGGATATTTCTTTTATTTTTTGAGCATGATATTCAATAGTTTTGTTTTCAGCAAAATGTTCTGCTATAACATAAACATTTCCGTCATAGTCTCGTGCATACCAATGGCAAGAAAGTGGGTTATTTAAGCCTGGGTCGATTGATAAAGTGTCTTGCCAATCTTTGTCAATTTCAAATGGTTCGATTACATGAATGTTTGTGTCAAATTCTGTGTAAATTAAACCAAGGTCTTTTGCAGAAAATCTACCATATTTCCTGCTTTCGATTTCATCTTCGGACATTGTAAGGGTAAGTCTTTCTATTTCTTTTTTATTTAAAAAGGGATTATCTTCCCAACTCATAAATAAATAAAATACTTCAGGGTCTTGAGATTCGTTTAGATATATTTGATTATAGATAAAAGTTAAGCCTTTTAGTGGTGTCATTGTTCCAAAAATTTCGCCTGACTTATCAAGTACTCTCATTTTGCATTCGTTGTATATGTCTTCAGGTGGTTCTTCGTCAAACCAAACAAAATCAAGACTTGCTCCTTGAAATTTTTCCCTGCCTTCTTCGCAAGATTTAAACCAAATTTTGCTTGTGTTACCAAAAATGTTATTAGTTATAATACACTCAATAATTCCATTTTCGGCATCTGATTTTTTACCGGATGTCATGATGATTTCTTTTATTGAATTTTTTGGTAAGTATTTTAATATTTTTGATTGGGCGACTTCTTTTTGCACTCTTTGAGATAAGCTTACAACCCAACATTCGCTTGTTTGTTTATTTGGTCTAAAGGGGTGTATTCCAAGTGTAAGCCAAATTGTTTCTATTGCTCCACATTCTGTTTTGCCAGTTCTGTTTCCACCAAAAACCCAACGATTTCTTTTTAAAGATTTGTGAAATTCTAATTGTTTTTTATGGATAATTTTGCCGGAATTATAATTTTTTAGTGGTAAAATATTTCTACGTTTTATTTCTTTATAAATAGAATTGAGTTTGATTATATTTTGTTTTTTCATAAAAATTTTTAATATTTTATAATTGTATATATTTAGACAAAAAACGCATTTTTATTTAAAAATATTTGAAATATAATTAATTTATTATGAATTTAATAAAATTTTTATTATCGATTTGTATTATTTTTTATGGTGTTGATTCAAAAAATGCTTGTGCTCAAGGGTCTGAGACGTCTACTTATGCAAAAGCATTGGTTGGTTGCAATTTATATAAAACTCAAGAAATGTCTGACAGATTTGAAGACGTTTATTTTCAAATCCCTGAAACTTATTTTATGGTAATTTTGGATACTGTAAATGACGATTGTTTTAAGGTTCAGTATGATAAATATATTGGTTATGTTGATTCAGAAACTGTGATGATTGCAACATTTATTCCAGTTTTGAAGACTTTGGATAACATTACATTTGATATAAAATCAACATCAGGAACACAAATATGGCAATATCCAACAACAAAATCAAATATATGCACAACTATTAGTGCTGGAGCAAAAAACATAAGTTATATTGCTTATACTTATGGTTCTGTGCCTTCAGGTGGAGAAAGTAATATTTGGTATTATGTTTACTATACCCCTGATTCAAATTCAACAAACGTGTATGAAGGTTATGTTTATAGTGAAAATACAACAAACTTAACAGAAATTGTTGCGAACACTGAAACCAATCCGGAAGTTATTGCCAATGAAAATAAATTAGATGATAAATTAATTTTTATTTCTTCGACAATCAAGACGATTATTATCGCAATTATTGCAATTCCTATTATTTTATTTTTTGCTATTATTTTGTATAAATTTGTGCAAAAGTTTAAGAAAAATACAAAATATATCAAAAATCAACAATTAAATTCTGTTAATGATGAAAATTTAAATAATAATCCAACCATTGAAAAATATAAAAATTTGAAGTTGGTTAAAAATAAAAATCCTAGTGCTCACTTTATTGATTTTAATGACGATGAATTGCTTTAGGAATTGTTTGAGTCTTTTGCTTGGGGATTTCTCCATTCCGCTAACGCTCCGCTCGAAATGACACGAAAAGGAAAAACGAAATGACACATGTGGTTCTATTCAGGGGATTTCTCGACTTCTTTTCACTCCGCTCGAAATGACACAAATAAAAACCAAATGACAAAAAAAGGTTTTTATATTTTTATTTTTCATAGTGAATATCAAGCAATAAATTCAAGTTCGCTTCCTTCATTTGATTTGATTAAAGAACGGTCTTGTGGTTGTTTATCGCAAGACATATTCATGCTGTCTTTTGCAAACTTATTGAATTTTTCAAAAATCCATGATTCGTTTTTTACTTGAGAAATTATGAAACTTAAAGACCAGTTTTTTCTTTTTGTGAATTCGTAAATTTTTTCAAGTAATTTTTCGATTCGTCTAAAAACAGTTCTTGTGCTAATTTGGTAATCTATGGCTAATTCTTCGGATGTCCAGTTATATACAAATTTTCTTTTTAGAAACGTACGCTCGTCTTCAGCAAGACCTGTTAAAAGATTTTTTGAAATGAGATATAGGTTTAATAGCTTATTTTTTCTTTCGGTTAAATCAATAACTTTTTCAACCTGTGCATAAGTTCCCTTTTGAGTGTTGTAAATATCAGAGATAAATGAAAGAGATGATGCATTTACTTCAATGATTTTATCAACACTTTTTATAATCTCTGGCAAATTTGATTGTATGGAGATTAAGGTTTTTATCCATAGTTTGATTTTTTGTTCATCATTCAAAAGCCTTAAATAATTTTGTAAATCCTTATTGTTTTGTTTTACTTGCGTTACTTTGTCTAACATAATATTCTCCTTTGAAAATATGCAAGTTGCATAGCTGTAATTTTAACTTGCAATTTCATTTTAATCACACTAATATAGTTTTAGATTCCGTCTATGACATAATTTTATAAAATTTATAAAATATGGTCAAATTAACCAAAAAAATTTTTTAAATATTTTTCAATTTGTTATGTATAAATTACAACATTTGAAGCTTTTGAAGAACTAAAATCCACATAATTCAACAAAATATGCGGATAGTTTCTATTTTATAACAAAAAAAATGTTACAAGTGTTTATTTTTATTTAATAACCAATAAATTTTTTTGCCGTTTTTTGGTACATTTTTGCTTTGAAAAAATTCAATATTTTGTTAGAATACTTATGTATAATATTAATAATATTAGCGAAAAAAAACAAACTAAGAAAAGGTGGAAAAATGAAAACATCACAAAAGAACGGAAAAAGAAGTATTTTTTCAAAAATTTTAATGAGCTTTTTTGCAATTTTTATTTCAGTTGCATCAATCTTTTTGGTTGCATGTGCTGACGAAGAAAATGCAAACACGGGATTTGACTCTTATGGAAATGTAAGACTAGAAACTCCAGTGCTCGATTTTTATGAAACAACATCAGACGGCAAAGTCAGTAAAACAACTGGCTCGTTTTATGTTGAAATGAAGTATTATAAGACTTCCTATGATATCAGCGATGATACGGAATTATATGATGCACTCCATAGGGCTGAAGATAAAGATGGTTCAAAAGACCCTGGCTCAGGAATTTATCCTGACTATATCTTTACCTATGATGGAACATCTTATCAAATTCATACTACTAGCTCATTAACCTTCCTATACCGCACAAAAAATGGTGGAACTTGGAAAGATGCTAGTTCTTTTGTTTCGATTTGTTATAAAGATACTAATGGCGATTACCAAACAGGTGTTGGTGTCGATAAGTATCTTCGTTTCAATCCAAGACTTAACAATGGTGCAACCACAAGAAGCATGACTGTTAAAGCAGTGCCAACAAATCCTAGTATAACAGTGGGTTCACAAGTTGATTACTCATACCAAAAACAAGAAACAACAACAGTTGGTCGTGGCGAATCTTTAACTTCATCAACAGTTTATTTTGGTGCAAACAAAATGACATTTGAAGTTAGCACGCAAAATGGCGTTGATGATGGTTTTGGTTACCTAAATGTTAATGCTGATAAAAACAATGATGGATATAGACTAAGCTCTGGCAATGATTATTTTTATAACGTTACATCAACAACATCAGTTAGCACAGGTGCAACAAATGTAACTCAATGCACAGGCTATTTCCCTACTGGCAAAGTTGTGTCTGTTGAAAGAATATTTACAAGTTCAGCTATTGCATCTAATTATGCTTTCCAATCTTGGTCAAATGCTGTAAAATCACAAAACTCGCTTGCTTTGAATGTTAGTGGCTGTTTTAGTTCGACTGACCTTTACAACAACTATAATAACATTCCTTATATGTTTGAAGATTATTCAGCTGGCTATACTTGTATTTTTGGTAGCAAGACTGGAACTGTAAGCAACACTTACACAAACTTAAATAACAATAATGCTGAAGTTATTGAAAAATTAAGCAAATCAAACAATTTCTTTGAATATGTAAATGGCAGAACCGGCACACTTTATGTTGCATCTTCAAGAAGTTACAATAACACAAAATTTTATGCTAACTTTGTAAAGGTTAACAACTTTTCTCTTGCAGGTTCTTTGTTTGATGCTGACCTAATTTTATCTAATGGAAACTCAGAATTGTCTGGAGTAAAATGGCAATTATATGATGCAAATAATGACCCAGTTTCAGGCAGTTCAGGCGAAGTTAGCAAAAGTTTTAACTTTGAAAATCTCAAATTTGGTTATTATGTAAAATTCTCAAAAACTGTTGATAATGTTGCTGGTTCATTTAATGATGTTTATCGTTTTTATGGCGACTACATGACCCCATTAACAAGCAATCATTTTAACACACAATCAAGCATAAAAGTATTGCAAAACCGTGTTGTAAATCAAAAGAATTTGATTGCAAAGATTGTTGTTATGTATGGCAAAACTTATTATTTGTCATCAAATCAAGTGCAATTTTTAAAAGACGAAGTTTCACGTGAGTCAATGTATATCAATGAAGATGTTGTTTATGACTCTGCTGGTAACCGTGTGACTGCAGCAAAAGTATACTTTACTTATAACTGCATGGATTTAACTGGTGCAAATATTCTTGCTTCAAAATATGACGAAGAAACTTCCCTAAATATTTCTGTTAAAGTTTTTGACGGAAGCAATGTTATCGACCCAAGTGAATATGGTTCAAATGGTATTTCTTATGAAGTTATAAAATCAGTTACATCAACTGTTGATGCGTTGGGTTGTGTTAAAACAACTGTTTATGTTTCGGTTGTAATGCCTAGCGACACATTGCTAGATAAATACAATGTTATTACCGATAACGAAACCTTTGCACCAGCTGTTTACTCTAATAGTAATAGCCCAAATAACACAATTTTGAAATATGTTCAAACAGTAGATGGCAAAATCGTTTCAGAATATTATTTCTTAAATGAATCAAAAATAGAGAGTGGTATTTCTTCAAGTAACGATAAAAGCTACTTTAAGTATGATGGCGAAGAATATATTTATTACTATCAAAAACTAGATACATCATCAGAAAATAAAGTTTATTACATGTATCAAAGCACAAGTTCAAATAACATGATTTGTTATGATGGGTCTACCTACACCCTTCTCAAGCTTGAAAGAATTAAAGACCAACACAATATCGAAATTCAAGCTGCAGGCACAAGAATTGGTGATTCAACAAAGCCTGAATTGCTTGAAAAATATGTAAAAGATTTAACCGATTCTGAAATTGAAGCTATCAAAAACTCAGAATCATGTTTGGTTTATAACGGTTTTGCATATTTCATGTCGCCTCATGGTATTAATACATCTTTCATGGATTTCTATTATTTCAGCAATGATGATTACACAACAACTGGTAATTATAAGTTAGAATTAGCAGAAAGTTATGAAGACCATACTGAGTCAAGTGGCACAACAATAAGTAAGTATTTCCATGAAGTTATTTTGGATAAAAAATCTTCTTATTTGCAAACATTTGTGCAAGACACACCATACTTTAATCCTACAACTAACACTCTATTTGGAAAAACTGGTAGTGCGGGTATGTCAATTTCTTCTGTTGAAAAAATCAATGATTACACCTTCGGTTTAACCATAGATAAAAGTTTCAAACTTGAAGAAGCAATAGATGAATATACCATATCAAATGACGTTCTTAACAAAACTGCAACTAGATTTCAAATTACAAACTATGACGAAGATTTTGGTAACGATATTTCAAAATATGATGATGGAATTTACAAATTCTCTTATCACGATGATTATTATTACTATTACAAGGGCAAAGTTTATTCAACCGTAAACGAAAATACAGACAAATCTGGCTGGAATGTTGTTTGGAATGGCGAACGTGGAGATAAAAACAATAGTTCATTGTTCTTTAGTGTTGATGTTGGTATTTCAGCAGATTATTCAAATGTTATAATCACCCGCTACCGCACAACTATCAATGGTATTTCATATTACATTACTGGTTCTTATGATACCAATAAAGACGAAGCAGTTTACAACAAATTATCAATCACATCTAAATTTTCATCTGATGATGAAGTTGATTATTTAAAAATTGGTTTCAAGAAAATGTCTAGCTGTGACTTTTCTACTGGAAAAGTTAAAATGGTTAGATATAAACTTGAAGACGTTAACTTATATGTAAATCCAGTTAAAAATAATATTTACACAAATGTTAAATGCACAAAGGCTTGGAGTTATGATGATACATTCTTAATTTCTATTAATGATGATTTGACAGGTTCATTAAAACTTTCAAACAAATTCACAACAAGAATTAGAATTGATATGTATCAAACTTTAATTGGAAGATATTATCAGGAAAGCAATACATTTGACCAAATATATTATTCATTAGAAAGATATGCTTCTGATGCTTCTATATCTGATTTGAAAACATACGGTCCAGCATCTAAAAACGAAGCAAAAACTAAACTCGCTAGCCAAACTATTAGTTTCTACATCACAGACAAAACTTTAACCCTTTATAATGAAGATGGTTCACAATATAAAGGTGCTCACTACGAAATTTCTACTGACGCAAGTGGAAAAATAACCATTTCATTTGGAAACTCACTTGATGGGACTAAAGTAACAAGTGTTGCAGATATGACAAGTGTTGCAGATATGGAAAGCACTTCAGTTTCTGAATATATAATTTATCCGTACATTGAAAACCGTTATGAAAAATCAATAATGAAAGAAAACTTCATGTATGCAACTAAGGATTCAAGTGTTCAAAAATTAATCATTCATGACAGCGTAAAGGCTTATGAAATTTATTTAAAATACTTCACGACATCAGTCACATCAGTTGCATTTGAGGCTTATTCAAGTGATATGAGACTTGATGCAATGATGTTTAATGATAATTTCTTCTATGCTAAGAAAATTGTTTCAGGTGTTACAAATGACGGCGGACTTACATTTAGCACTGACAGCAATTCCTATGAATTATTTTTTGATTATGCTTATGGTGCAGATTATCAAGTTGCTGATAAATATTTTGAAAGCAATAATTCTAATCTCATTTCCCCAGCTGAGTCATCATATCATATTTATTTCTCATCAACAAATCCAGCAATAATCTTCACAACTCCTGATAATAAAACAGCATCAATTCATTATGCTTATGTTGATGCTATAACCAATGCTAAATACAAAACATCTGAAGATGGACTTGTTGCTAACACAACTATTTTGAAAGTTGAAAATGAATATTTTGCTGGTTATGGTTTGAGTAGTATCAGTCAACAAACAAACGGCTATTTCATGATTGAAAGCGGTGTTTATGTTAAAGAAATTGCAAACGGTATGCTTGACGCTTATCAAGATGCTGAATGCACAACGTCTTATTCTGATTATAAATATTATTGTTATGATTCAGTGGTTTATAAATATAAAAATGATTTAGACAATATCAAAAATGTTTATAAGTGTAGTACTGATACCATTCCAGCAGATTCTTCTTGCACTTGTGGAAATAAAAATTCACATAAACATTTCAAAACAACTTTCACAGAAGGTGTAAAAATCAACCAAATTGAAGTTATTAAAGGACTTGATGAATGTGCAACAACCAATACAGAATCTAAATGCTATGTTTATTATGGTATTGGTTCATACACTAATTCAGGTGTAAAACACTTCTTCTCAACAAAACCAGTTGCTAGAAAAGAAACTGTTAAATATGACGAAGAAAATTCAAAAACAAAAATTATAATGTACTACCCTATTTCTAACTTTTCTTCGCTCGTTGGCAATAGTATCTTTTCTGGTAAACAAATTCAAGATTATGCTACAGCTGATTCTTCTGTGAAAACAAAACTTCAAACATTCTATGAAAACTTCGGTGCATCGCTTGATGTTAGCAGTTATTATTATGTTGAAGAACTTGGCGAAGCCAAAAATATGTTGGTTGTTCAAGAATATGAATCAAACACCAATGGACAAATGGTAACTTTGAAAACAAGTTATGTTCACAATATTTCTAGTTCAACAGAGCAAGAATTTGAAGCAAATTATGTTCAAACAAGGTCAAGCTATTCTTATGTTACAAAATATTTGTCAGACTCAAACAAAGTAATTGACGATATTTCAAATCTTGGAGATGGAACTGACGGAATTGATAACTCTACCAAACTTATCAATAAATATATCTTTGGTTCATCTGGAGATACTTCAGTTCCTAACACAAATCGCACTTTATCAATAGTTGACTCAAGGAATAAAATTGCAAAATTTGAATTTAATTCTAAAACTTATTACTTCAGTTATGCTGATAGTGATAGATGTCAATTATTTACAAATCCAGATTTAACAACGCTTCCAAGCATGCCATTGTATATTACAATAATTGAATATGTTGGTTCAAACCCAAAGAAAATTGTTTTGAACTACACATCATTCAGTCAAGGTTTTTCAGGCAGTCAAAGTCTTTATAGAACTGATATTAACGAATCATTTGATTTGCAAATTACAAATGCAGAATCAACTGCATCTGGTGAAAGGAAATTTACACTTGTTACTAATATTACTGATTCTGAAAGTAAAAGAGCTTCTGATAATATTGTATATAAAACTAGTGATGGAAAAACTTTTTATAACTATCCAATTACCTACAAAGCAACAAGTGGCACAGCTGCTGCATCAAAAACAGAATATAAAATCTTAACAAAATATAGTCTTTATACTTGCTATGCTTCAACGACAACAAATTCGCCTGAGCCATCTGCAGTGAGTTTGTATGTATTGCCTAATGGTAAAACAGGTGACGAAGCTGATGGTATTTGTTATATTGAAGAATCAAGTGAAACAAATGATGGACAGGAAATTCATAACCTTGTTCCATTGCTTAATACTTTGGGGGAAAACATAACCTATAAAGAATTGTTTGGAGATGTTAATTCATCATCATTTATCAACATTCCTTATGCTTATGGTTACTATCAAGATAAAACCCCAATTTATTTCTATAATGGAAAATATTATATCAAGCAAATTGATGAAAGTGGCAATGATAAATTTTATTTTTATGCACATGAAGAATCAAGTTCACTTAGCTATTCAGGCTATTCTTCTGGAACAATTGATGAAAAATATCTAATTGATGATAACTCAATAGATATGGATTATGTTTTCCGCTATAATGGTAACTACTATTTCTGTGATGCTAATACTGGTTTGTGTTATATTAAAGGTAGTCTTCCAGACGCCTATAATTCTGGTTCATATAAGTTTGTTCCATATAGTAAAGTTACAAGTGGTTCAAGCACATATTTCTATGATGCTTCAACTCGCAAAGTTTTCACAAGAGATGAAAGCGATTCAACCAAAAAAGGTTATTTATTTGCAACAATTTCTAGTGAAACAATAGAAAAAGCAACAATTTATAACGATAATTTAAGTATAATAGCTAGTGATCTTCAAGTTATTCCTTATGCAGAAGATAAACTCACAGCTTGTATATTCTTCTATGATAAATTGAACTATTCACTTCACAAAACTATCAGCCACAGCGGAACTGCATTTTCTTATGGTAATGCAGTTTCAGAATTTACATACACATATTATAGCTCAACTAATAAATTTGAATTTAGACCAGCTGTATCATATTATGTTTTCAGCAGTTATATGATGACTGAAACTTATGAAATAGAAGGTGTAGATGATAAAAAGAATGAACAGAAAGGTTTATCTATTAACTGTTACCCATATTTCACACTAGATGTTAATGGTTTGTATAGGTCTATTATTTCAGGAAAAATTGAAAGAAAGAAAAATACAAAATATTACGTTAAAGCAACATATAATTATTCAGATGGCAAATACGTAGCTTATAAGAAAACATCTTCTAGCACTAATTGGGAACTTTTGGTTTATGATAGAGATTATGCTACTGGAAAATATAAAGAATATTATAGCTTTGCTTATGTTACACTTGATGATAAAGGTTATATAACTTCACCAAGCACTATTACTAAGGATACTCTTTCTGGTGCAAGCGGTTCAATTCGTGAAAAATTCATTGAAGTTGAAGTTAAAAATTCATCAAATGTTGTTTATGCTGGAAACACCAGTCGTTATGTTAAACTTAATGACCCGGCAACTTTCGAATTTATTTCTGTTCTAGGCGAATTTTCTCATGATGATATTTCAGGAGAAGTTGTAAGTTCAAACACATTTTCGTCTTTCATTTCAATCAATAAAATGAAGATAACTGGTTTGACTCAGTCTGACTCAACATCAAGCTCATATACTAGCTATAAATATCTTGAAGATTCAAATACTTATTATGATATTGATTACACAAGTGGCAGTTCTGTCATCAAAGGCTTCCCTGGCGTAACTTTGATTGATGGCTTGCCTTATGTTAACCCTATATTTGCTTTTGAAGTTTACCATACTCAAGGTACACCTGCAAAAGTTGAACTTGTTTTAGGGTTTAATAACGGATATTATGTTGAAATCATGAACGGTTTTGTTAGTCATGATTCAAATGGCACAACATCTGCTCAATCTTACACTGATTTTTCAGCTGTAACATTCAAAGCAATGCTTGCAAACCTTGATGATTGCGAGTTTGATAATATGTTCTATGTTGTTAATAGACATACCTACAAAACTGTTTCAGGCTATAAAAAATATCTAAATGCTAATCCATCAACTCACACAACTTTCTCAAAATATTATTATAGCACAGATACTAACAAAGATTCAGACTGCTACATGCTTATTGAAGAATATCTTGGTCTTTCTGAAACTCAAAAGAGTTATTATCAGGGTTATATTAAGTCAGGTTCTGGATTCTATAAAGCATACTCTAGCATTTTAAAAATCAGTGAATGTGCTTTGAATGATGGCGATGAAAATATTTATTGCAGTGATTCTTATTCAATATCAATGGTTAATGGTGTTGAACACAAAATTTATAGCGATAATATTTATACGATTGAAAATAACAATTTTGTTGCATTAACAACTTCTAATGCTGCAATTTGGGAATCTTCAGTTCTAGAAATTAAAGATGCACCTTATTATGATATTCACACCTATGTTCAAGATGAAACAACAGGTCAAATCATTTTAACTAGTGATAATATTGGCGAATATGACAATACAATTTGTGAAGGTTTGACTAACTTAGACACAACAGTTATGTCAAATTCATCAAATGTTGATTTCTCGAATGTTGTTGTTTCTGGTTTAACAACCGCATACAAAGTTCCTTATGATAAAATTGATACTTCTTCATCAAACAACTATCAAGGTTACACTCTTGAAAGTGCTATTGAAATCTATAATCCAGATTTCGACCAAGGAAAAGATGTTTATTTGGAAGCTGGAGTTGATGCTGTTGTATTATTTGCTAACCCACTCATTGATTTTGAAGGCGAATTATTCTATAGATTTAAAGAATGGCGTGTTTATACAAGAGAAAATGCGGATTATGTTGTTTATAATCCTGGTGTAACCGAAAACTTACTTGATAGACAGAATGCTATCTTGAGATTTAAGTCAGAAGTTTCAGGTTATTACATCATTTTGCCTGTATATGAAAAACTCTACTCTATTTCTATTGGTATGATTACCGATTCTGGTACACCTAATATTGGCGGTAGTGTTAATATTACTTCATCAAATCAATCATCTTCAATTTATGAAAACGCTTACCAAGAAGATTTATTTACCCTTCAATATACAAAAGAAGGATACACTGTTAGCGATAGCGATGCTTACCTATTGTTCACTGGTCAAATGATTGGCGATAGTCCTGTTTTTGCTAAGTTTGGTTTAGCAAGTGACTATCAAACAAATAGCAGTGCAATTTCATTTGTGCTTCTAAGAAAATCAGCTTATTCATTTGAAGTTGGTGTTTATAAAGGCGATGTGCTTACAGCCACAATTCCTATCAGTTTCTCAGTTGAGCTTGAGTCAGGCGTTCCAATGGTTGTCGATGCAACTTCGATGTCAAAAACTGGTACAGCTCCAGAATATACACTTTTAATTGCTAACACTGATGTTGCCGGCAAACAAATTGTTTATAATTCTTATAACTTTAAACAAGTTAGTTCATATATCACAGGGAAATCAGTTACTACTGGTTCGTCTGTAACCTTCCCTGTTAATGGTTACTACTATGTTCCAGGTATTACTGATTCTGAAGATGCAAGAATTGTTGACCTTCTCTATCATGTTGGAACTGCAAAATATGTTTCAAAAACAAAGAAAAACAAAACGGTAACTTCTACAAAAACATACTATGTTTTAAATGATGATTGTTATTTCATTAGCAATTTGACAAGCAAATTATCAAGCATGTTAACAGATGTTAATCGTTTTGCTAAAGTTATTAGAACTAAATTTAACTTCACTGTTACCAATGATGATATTGTCAGTGGCAATAGCGACCGTTATTATAATCCAGATAATAACTTAACAAGTGGCGAATTATATATAAATGAAAATGGCGAAGTTAACCCATCAATCGAATACAAAACAACCTATTATGACAGAGATGACACACTTGTGTTCACTGCTGTTCCAAGCTCTGGTTACAGACTTGAAGGTTGGTATCTTGCAAAATATGATGAAAACTATGGCTGGGTTGTTTCGGATAAAAAAGTTAATGAAGAATATGAAACCAACTATAGTGATGAAATTATCAAAACTGAATTTGAACCTTCAAATACTATTGTTAAAACCTTTACTTTTGATACTGTTGGTTACTACCCTAACGGCGATGAATATGTAAGGTCTTACTCAATCACAAACCAATACTTTGATGAGTTTAAAGTTCGTTTCTCAAATAATGGTAAGATTGTTGCTTCATCACTCAAATCATCTTATGTTTCACTCTATGCAAACATCGGGTTAAGTAGAACTTCCCCAAAATTTGTTAGAGTTTATATGAAAGGTGGAGACAAAACAGACTTGTATTTTGATGAAGACTTCAGGTCTCCTGTAAAGGTAAGCAATTTTGCTTCGGCTTCTAAAAATGCATCAATCGAGTCTCTTTGGGATTCATATTATATTGGTTATATGAACAACTATGATGCTATTAATGTTTCTTACACATTCGACCAAAATAAAGTAAGTGAAGAATGGACTATTGTTGGTACAGGTAAACGTATCTCAACAAAAACCACCTACACTTATAATGGCGAACAAGTTTATGCAGTGTTTGTTTACAATAATTCAACATTAAAATATGATGTAACATACTACAGAAGCACCAAGTTAAGCAATTTCCAAATTGACTATAACCAACCTAACATTCTAACCGTTCAGAATTTGCATACAAACATGAGAGTCGTTGCTAAATTCATTGAAATTTTCCAAGCTTATGTTTTGGCTGAAGACGAACAAGATTCAGGTATTTCGGTTGAAGCTATTTACTATTATAATGACGATCCAGACAAAACTGAAATTAGAACTGATTTAGCTGGAAAAGTTAAGACTGATGATGCGTTATATAACAACAAAGTAAACAACAACTACCTTGGCGGACGTAATGATTCTACTGGTAAAAACACATATTGCTTTGTTATTAATGATACAAAGGAAGAAAAAGATGAAATTAGCTTGTTTAATACTTATCATGATGAATCTAAAAAAGGCGAAACCGGTTTTGACGCTAATGGCTATTCAACAAATGGTTTAGATTACTTCCATTATTTCTATGATGAAGAATCAATCGCTAATTTTGAAGCACTATCTAAAATTTCGTACACAAAAAAGACTGGAACAGTAAATAATAACAAGAATTATAATTTGAATACTAGTGGTTCTGGTTCATTTGAAAGAAATACCTATGCAATGTATGCTACTGATAAAAATAAACTTTCATTAAAGAACTATTACTTTGATATTGGCACAACAATTTTTGTTCTTGTAAAACTCAAAAAAGGCAATGAGCTCACTGTTCACTCTTTGGGGCTTGATACAAGATATGAACTAAACTTTGTTGTTCAACCAAACAATGAATTGGTTAATGAATGTACAAATGAAGATGTTAAATATCTATATTATGTTTTGAAAGTTACATTCGACAATGACCTTGAACAAACTGAAGGTGTTACAACAACCATGGGTAATGAGAACTCTGAATATGTTCTCCACCCTGACAAAGCTAGACTTGTTTCTAGCCAAATCATAAGCGGTAGCAACCTTTCATTCTATGATTCTATCTTTGATATTTCAGCTGCTTATACTGGTTCGGAAACTGTAACATTAGACATCGCTAAAAATAACTATGTAAAATTCATGGGCAAACATGGTAGTTTTGATGTAAAACTTTCATTTGAAAAAAATACATCTGTTACTTATAAAAATGCTTTCGCTTTGTCTAAAACAATGGCTGAAATTGTGTTCTATAACTATTATCTGAATGGAGACATTGATGATATTTTATCAAGTGGGTCAACAGTGTATGGTAAAACATATACTTATAATGGTAAAACATTCAAGTTTAGTAGCAAAGATGACGTTACAACAGACGAAGCATTAGATGAAATTAGACGATATTTTATCTTCATGTTTAATAATCTTTATACTAACTGCACGTCAAGTAATAAACAAAAGAACCTTGTTACAATGTTTAGTAATTTAGCAAGTCGTTTGAAGAATTTCTTCAACAATAATTCTGCATATAAATTAGAGAAAACCCCAGGTTTATATGACTTGAATTATTACATGACAATCGATGGTTCAGTTTATGTTAACGATAAGCTAATTGATGGTTTACTAAATTTGACATACAATAGAAAAAAACTCAAAGATTACTTAGGTTTAACAGAATCTGATGTGTCAATTTTGTATACATTGGAAAATAATGCATTTGTATCACTTGGTGATTTCATTTCTCAAATGAATCAGATTATCTTTGCAACCACTGGTAACAGTTCTGTATTCACACTAAGATATGTTTTATATTCTAAGAGTTACTACGAAGTTTATAAAAAATCTTTGAAATCAACTATTTCTTATAATGATTATATTAAATCTACAAGTAATAGAATGAAATCTATTAGTGAATTATACATTTTGTCTATCAAGAGACTTACAATGTATGATATTGATAAGGATAAGTTGCCTTCTGCAAGTGCCATAAATGTTTCAACATCATTCTTTGAAAATTATGGTGCATCTAAAGATGAAATTGTAATTGCTTCAAAAGTATTCAATTACAACATGCCAAAAAATTCCGGCACAAGAAACTATATCAACCTTTCATCTATCAAGATTTATACTGTTAGTGTTTCAACATCAATACTTGACACATTCTCTACTAGCAACCTAGTAAACGATAAGTCAAGCGACATATTCATCACTGATGGTTCAACAACAGAAAACTTTGCTTATAACCCTTACTATATCCTAGATGATACAATCCATGTTAGTGGTGGTGTTAAAACTTCTTTTGCTGATTACAATTACATTGGCTCAGCTGAAAGTAAGAATATTGCATCTGACCCAATGATTTATATTGACGGATATGAAAAGAAACAACAATTCGAGCTTCAATATTCTCAAGGCTATAATGGTAACTTTGATACAAAACGCTTGTATGCTGAATCACTAGATGTTGCTGGCGAACTTAACTATGCTTCATATGGCGACATGTTATTTGCTGAAAATACCCTAGTTCTTTGGGGTGGATTGAAGACATACTATACTGGTTCAACTGAAAACTTTGACTATATATCATCTTATGATAATGTGATGTTAAAGAGAACAACAAAAACTAATAGAGATAAAGAAGGCGAAGAAGATGGTCAATTAAGCAAATACACCCCTTCTGAAAGCTATTTCAAGATTAATAATGGCGACTATGTTGTTATTTGCCATTCGAAAGATTCATCAGATGAAACCAAGAGTGTTTATTATATTTACACTGAAGACTATAGAACTGTTTATATTGGTTCTCCAAAAACAGCTGATGCAAGTTTGCAATACATTGATGAGTTTAACATCACAGGAGCTTACACCTTTGCTGGTTGGTATTGTCAAACCTATAATGAAGAAAATGGTGTTTGGTCAGAAATGGAATGTTTAACAACTGAGTTATACAGACCATTTGTAACAGCTACTGAAGCAGATATGAACATTGTTGCTATGTTCGTTGCTTTAACAGAGTTTTCATTCTCTTATGACAAGACAAAATTTGAAGCATCATTCAGAGACCCACTTGATTCAAGAAATGAAAAATTTGTTGAAAAAGAATCAGAAAATTCTTACGAAAAAGTAAACCTTGGCAATGTTTGGGTTTCAGAAGATAGCTCATTATACTATTTGCTTGGAGCAGATGGAAAATACACTAAATACTCTTACCTTGCTAGCGATTGGGATAGTGGCAAGTGGAACAATGAAGCTAAAGAACTTTACAAATACAACGAAAACATTATAACCATTTCTGGTTGGTTCTATTATTCAAGTGCCCCAGTTTTGTTTATCAGTCCTGTCGGTGGCTATAGATTTAATGATACGTTTAGTGTAAAAATTAATGATAATCTAGCTAAAAACTTCACATTTAATAGTTCACTTCAATATTATCAAACACAAACTAATAATCCAGCTGAAGAAGTAAGCTTCAAAGATTGGTCAATGACAAGTGCGTCATATATCAAGTTCCCACTTTTAAGATTATCTCTTGATGATGCTGAAAAAGATGGTACTAATGCAAAAGCATGTATATCATGTTCTGTAAATTTAACAGCCAAAGAAGTTATCTTTACTGAATTTGTTATTAGTAATTTAAAACGTACCGATGGTGGAACTACTGTAGATGATAGCGTCTTTGTATTGTTCTCTGTCAAAACAGATGGTACGCTCGATAAAGTATTCTTTATTTCAGACTATAAGGAAGAAGATGGTGTGATTACTTCGTCATTAAAGGAAGATTATGTAAAATCTGACGTTGATGATGACGGATTCTATCTAAAAGATTATTTCAGCTTAAATCGTGATATTGCACACAACGAAATTTATTATAGTGTTAATAGTAACTGTACAGTTTATGGATACTTTGATGAAAGTTATAATGGAAGACTCGTTGGTGCGATTATTTACAAAACAAATAATGGCGTTGATGATAAAAAGTTTGCAAACTGGAAAACCAATCTCGCTGTTACAAACACTGCATGTACATCAATGATATCTCCTTCAACTGCAACTGAAAATAATATGTACATGAATGTTATCAAATCGCTTCTTAACTATGAAACAAAACTCGATGACGATAATTTGGCATATGATGAAGAAAATTTGGAAGCATTTATTGGTATTAACTACTACACTGTTCCAAATTCAATAACTGGTGCTTCAGATATCAACAACAACTGTTTGCTTTCTGAAGATAATAAAGCAATTTATCATACTGTTGGCAGAGATTCTTACTCAATGGTATCAATTAAAAATGAGTTTGTTGAATTGGGTGATGACAAAAAATTAACTGTTGAATCTGATGATGATAATAGCATGGTTGTTCCTATTGATTTGGTATATTACACTAACTATTATCAATATGATAGTGATACAGTTATTGCAAAAAACGGCATTATTTATTATAATTATGACAATTTAATGAATGCTTCTGCTGGAAATCCTGGAGTACGTGAATATAATAACCATTATGGCGATACAGAATATAGCAAAACCATTTCTTATAAATTTAAGAGTAGTGATGCACGTTCAGGTTCTTACGTTCAATTAGCAATCCAAATTCAAGACCAATACAAAGTCGTTTATAATAGAGAAAATTCAAGCTACTATCAGTTTGTTGGATTCTATTTATTATTCGATGAAGAAGAAACATTATTAACATCAAATATGTATCATGAGTTTAAAGGTGCTGTGCCAGGTGGAACGGTTATTGCCAGATATGTTAAAGTTCTTCCTATTACTATTTCAATCAATTCCGGTGGTTCATTCTCATTATCATCAGCAGTCGATACATCTTACCTTGATGACGATTTAATGTTTGGCAGTGATGATGATTTTGGCGAAGCTTATGACCAATTTAAAACTATCAAGCACACAAATATTGTTTCAACATTTACCCCAGGTGGCACATTCGAAGTTCCAACTGACACATCAACCAACATGAACTATGTAATGTATAATTCACTAGTTAAGATTGTTGTGTATGAAGGTGTTGGATATAAACTAAGTTTCGCAGGCTATAGACTGGATAGAGAGATTGCTTCGGTTAATGTTGCTTATGGTAGTGCTTATGATGCAAACAAAACCTACTATAAGTCTGGTGGTCAAAAGTTTGTTTATGCTAATGACTATAGCACCTACTTTGATGATAATGGAAAATATAAAGGTTCAACAGGTCAGCTTTATTACTACCCTGCTCCAGATTACACTGAATTTGGAGAAGCTGACACAAGTGCAACTATAGGAACTCCTTCTATTAAACTTGATTTTGGACAAAGTAATGATGTTCTTATAACAAAATATAATGATGCTATGTGCTTTAGCTATGAATTTGAAGTAGCTTATAATGTAACATTAAAACAATATTCATTATCTTCACTTTCTGAATCAGCCGTTGCTTCATATTACACAGACTTTGCTTATTCAAGAATCACTGAAGAAGAACTTACTATTGATCAGCTTAATGCGTTAACATCAGAAGACTTTGAATACAATGCAGAAAATATTGCGTTAATGACAGCAAAGGTTTCTCAGCAAAAATCATTCTATATTTACTATTTCTCTAAAGGCAATCAATCACTTGTTGGCATTTTCCAAAACGGCGAACAAGTTGCTGAAAGTAGTGATTTTGAAACATCAACAATCACAATTAGTGGCGAAACATACACAGTTTATAAACTTTATTATGAAGATGTGCAACCACTTCTTCCTGGTGATGTATCACTTGAAATTAGATTTACTACATCTGGTAAACTCGTTACCATTATTGACGGCATGACTGCATCTGAATATAGCGGAAGCAATGGTGGAACTAATGCTAACGAAAAATCAGTATTTGAAGTTGATGAAGAAAAGTCAAAATATACTAAACATGAGAAAATTGACTCAACATGGTATTACACTCTTGGAACTGAAACTTCAACAGGTGGTGCTTTGAGACTTGCTGAAAACTCTCTTTCAACAAATGAAGTAGACATCAACTCAGGTTCTATTATTGACTATAACATTCAAGTTAAAAAGTCAGGCAGTAAATATTCATTTGTTTACTACTACTACAACAAAAAATGTAAAGTTACAGAAGCTGGTGCTGGACCTGAAGGTAAAGGTGGAACTTGGTATTCATTTGAATATGAAGGTATCACATATTATTACTTGCATGGTTCTTCAATGACATCAATAGATAATATTGCATTTACCGAGAAAAATGTTTATTCAACTGAATTTTCAAGGAGAGTTTCTTGGCATACTAAACAAACAAATATTCAAGACGATACAAATTGTATTTATGTTCAACAAGTTATTTCATCATCATCAGATGCAACAATTTCTATCAGTTCAGATATGGTTGCAAATGCTGATATTGATTTAAATGGATCAACAGTCGTTAAGATTTACGCATTCTTCTCAGAAGTTATCACTGTTCGTGTTTACAAATCACTTAGTGAACAAGACATTCATGCTGATGACTATTCGTATTATTTACAAAGTGATGAAACAAAAGCTAAATTTATTTCCTTATTTGATGCAAAAATACAATATAAATCATCATTATCTGATGTGTCTTATCAAACTGCATACATCTATGCTGAGCATATTGATACAACAAACAACTTGTATTACACTGATGTCACAATAGCTAAAGGAACTAATGTTTACATTATTCCTTATATTGACCCATCTGTAAGCAATAGATATATGAGCACTGAAAGTGTACTTGTTTATGCAACACAAAACCTTTCATTACAAGCAAGATATCTTGAAATTGATAACGAAGGCAGGTTTGTTATTTCATCGAGCTTCATTGCAAACCAACTTGATAACACTGGAAATATTAGTTTGCAACTTAACTACCATAGTTCTTATACAACAACCATTGAAAGAACTTTGGAAGGCGAAATTGGTAATGATGTAATCAATATTGGTGGCGTAACAACCCCTACTGATTTGTTAAAACTTGTTGAAGTTAAATCAACATTGAATTACAATACAATCGGTGAAGATAACAGTAAAGTTAATTATACTGATACACATTATTTATCATATTACGATTTATCTACAGAAAATAACATATCAAGTACTTTAAAAAACAGAACTTTCTATCATTCAACAGATAGATTAACAACAACACAACCACTTCACAGAATAGAGCAATATACATCTCAAGTTTTATCAACCTGTGTTTCAGAAAAAGCAAAGGATTATAATCTTGGTATTGTATTCTATGGTTGGTATTTGAATGGTTATTTGTATTCAACTGACCAAACAATTAAAGTGAATGTTGAAGACATTGCTACAGGTTCTTCTGACGGTGTGAACGGATTTGTTTTGATATATAATTCAGACACCAATACAGTGATTGGCATTCAATCACTTCACAGAAGCACAACGAGTGGAGATAGTGCTTACTATACATTCAGCTATGGTGGAGAAACAAAATCAATCAGTAGAAATGCCGTGCTTGAAAACATCACTGGTGAACTTAACGGAACAATAAGTGGTGCAAATTATGTTTATATTCCATCAGATAACATGAAATTCTCAGCTTCTTATGGTTTCTATACTGAAGTTACTTATGATACAACCCCACAATCAACCTATTATTATGATGCAGTTCAAGATAAGAGTACCCCACTCGTATCATCAATCATTTCAGGTAACTTGTTGCAATATTCATTGATGAAGAATGGTGCATATTCTGATTTGAGTCAACTTTATTCAAAAGAAGACTTAAAAGCATTGCTCGGTTACGCTGTAGATGGCAATGGTGTTATCAATTTAAATTCACTAGCAAATGGATATAAGATTTCTAATACCCTAAATTCATATACAATCGAAGACAATGATTTTTCAAATCCAGAAATTGCTCTTTATGCTAGGTCTGGAACAAACCTATACCTAACAGCTGGTCACACATTAGGTTTCAATTTTGTTAGCTTTACGTATAAACTAACAACATTGTCAATGGAAATTGAAGGTAATTCATTGACTATGGTTAAGAAAGTTATTGACGTTGAAAGGTCAACAGTTCAATTAACAGACAATGCTGATATTTCATTCCTTGAAATTCCTTCAGATGTTATTGTAACAAATATAGTTGTTATTGCAAACTTTGAAAGAATTTATGACATCAACACAGTTGTTACAACCTATGATGATTACAAATATAATTCATCTGGAGCAAGTTCAACAAACGGTGGCGATGTTACAATCAAAGCTTTCAGGTCAACTTCCCCATCAACTCTTAATGATGGCACATTCTTCTCAAATACTTATGATTGTTTAAAACTTACCATCAGTCCAAATAGTAATTATACAACCACAGGTGTATTCATCAATGGTGTTTACCTGTCAGTTGCTAATTGCGGTTATGATACCTATGGCTTTAGTGGTACTTTAAATATAAACTTAAGATATTTGTTAGAAGAAACCAATGCTTTTGATTTTACGGAATCTGGAAAGAAATACGAAGCATTTGAAAATAATATTACTATAGAAGTTAAATTCTCTAAAAAAGTAAAAATATATGTTCGTGCTGCTGTAAATGATATTTCAGATGTGGATATTCTCCATGATAAATATGGAATTACTAAAACAAACAAAAAAATTGACATTCAATTTACTTTGAAAAATATCTATACAAATTTAACTTACTCATCATCTAGTCGTATTAAACTTGAAGCTGGTTCAAAATATAATGAGAATATGAAGTATTATACAAATTTATATTCAACAACCCAGTACACTTTCAAGGAAGATGATTGGGAAGCAGTCGTTTATGGAGATGGAACTAAACACTATTTCTTAAAGTCAACAAAAACTTTATATTATGAAAGTGAAACAGTTAACTCATCAAAATCAAACACAATGACTGAGTCAATTTGGAATAGATCATCAGGACAACTTTACACGTATTTCACCGTTCCGTATGGAACTGAAGTTACATTAAAAGTTACAAATGAAAAAACCACAATAAGTGGCAATGAAAACATTTATTTCAGTGGTTGGTATATTTATGATTCTGCGAATTATGCAACCAATACTTCAGTTGTTTCATATGCTTCAGAATTTACCTTGCTTGCAGCTCGTGATGGTAATTATTCAGGATATACATCAGTTATTGACCTTGTTGCTAAATATAGCAGTTATAAATCAAACCCAACAGTCACAACTGAATATAAAGCTGAACTTGTTGGCAATGGCACAACAGATTCCTTAACAGTTTCAACACTCAATGTAACTAATAATATTCTCAGTTATGATGGCAATAGATATGCATTTACAGGTTGGTGGTTAAGAGTTAATGATAACAAAACAACACCAAGATATTTGTTAGTTTCAAATGAGTATTCTGATTATGATTCTGTTGATGCTTACAACAAACTTAAAAAACTAAATACAAATACTTTGGTAGCTCGTTTTGTAATGATTAAAACAATCACGATTGAACTTCCTAACACAACCGATGAAACAAATAGAAACGAAGCTATTAGTTCAGGTAGTGTGTTTGGCTACACTTTCTCAGGTTTTGACTATGTGAAAGATAAAGCAGACAATACACATGATAGAAAAACATTTATTTCTGTTATTTCTACTGACAAAGTTCAAATCAAAATGGACGTTTTGGTTGGAACATATTTCTTAACATCATCTAGCAAGGCAATGGTTCTCACTCCACAAGATGGTTTCTACTACACAATTAAGAGTAATGTTGCAACCAATGGCAAACATTACCCTTACATGGACGAAGAAACTGCTAATAACTTTACATTCAACAGCAGTAACTCATTCCAAGCAACAAACTCGGAAACCAATGATAGATTGTCAACAACAATTTCTTACACAAAAACAAAAGATGTTTATATTGAATCAATCAAAAAAGCTGGAAAGCAATATGATTTCAATTCAAGATTTAACATCTTGGCAGCTGTTGATAATTATCACATATTCAGCTTAATCACAACAACGGTTCTTGCTGATGGAACTGGGCTTGGTTCTCTCACAAGCAATACAACTAATGGCGGTACGATAACATATGGACGTGTTACAAATACTGGCGGTTCAGCTTATTCAGGTCAAACTTATCTCTTTAACTCAACCTATTCAGTATTTGAATGCAAAGCTAACTATTATTCTGGCTATACATTTGTTGGTTACTATGTGAACGGAATTTATCAAGAAGGTTCTTATGGCTGTGCAAATCCATCAACAACAACTGGAAAAACATTTAAAATTAACCTTAATTATAATACTGATGTTGTTATTGAAGCTAGATTTGTTCAAAATGTAACTGTTACTGTCAACATGAAAGATAATGGTTCTACAACAACTAATGAAAGCTTGTCTTTTAATGTTGAAGTAAGCAATAATTATGCAACAACAACATTCACAACAAATCCAAATAGCTATTCAGCAACAACAAACATTGAAGGTGTTGATGCAAAAACTTCTAATGGTAATTTCACAATTACAGTTCCTTATGGAACTAAACTTGATTTCAACGCAAATCTAGTTAACACTCGTTGGTATATGAGTGACATTAAGTCGGTTAACTTAATGTCAGATGAAAAAGAAGTTTCTTTATATGCAACCAAAAACCTAACATTGGTTGCAAACTTCAAAGATGCTTCATCATATAATGATGGAACATCTAACGTCTTAAAGGTTAGATACAATGGCATCAATACATCTTACGTTGAAAGTCCATTTGATGGTACTCCATTATCGAAAGAATATAATAATAAAAATTACCTATTCCTTGGCTGGTTTAGATATCTAGGTGATGTTTATTATCTAGTTAGCAATGAACCTGGAGCTAGCGGTATTCCAACAGATAAAGGCACATACTATGCTCTTTATGTTGAATATTGCACATTTGATATATCATACACTGAAATGTCTTCAATTTATGTGAATGGCAAAGTGACGATGTCAAATTATTATGTTCAACAACAAGTAAATAACTCAATTTTGGGTGCTAAGTTTGCTAGTCTCGCTAACAATACAATTAGAGTTACTACCTTGGCTAGTTCGAAGTTTACAATTAACGAACTTGGTGCAAGAAATGACTTCAAATTTTTAGATAGAGTAAGTAATGTCGAATCGTCAGACCCTGTTGTTAAAGATACAACATATTCAGTTAATAGCTCGCAATCTATTACACTTTCAACAAACCTTAACCAAGTTTATACCTACTATCTAAAATTTGGTCAGGCAAATGTTAATAGCGGTAACTATTATGACAATATTAATCAGGA
Organism: uncultured Lachnospiraceae bacterium; assembly: GCA_964646345.1. GTDB lineage: Bacteria > Bacillota > Clostridia > Christensenellales > UBA1242 > RGIG1681. Next base: position 14,937 of record CAZYDU010000004.1, on the reverse strand, counting down.
AAACCCATCTCCCGATGATTCTGTCAATATCACAGTTAGAGACCAAGAAAATGCTTTGCAAGTTACTGTTAAACCATTCAATGTTGAAAAATTCAACTCAAAAGATGTAAGCTCAATTATCACGGTTATTTCAAGTGACTTAATGTTAACAAACTCAATGAGCAACCAAAAATATGTATCTGAAATTCAATACAAAACATTGAATGCAGTTGAGTATTATTACTATAATGGTTATTATTACAAAACTTTAACAACATATGCTGGGAACTTGGAATCTAGTGTGTCAGTGTCACCAGATCAAGCAAAAGTACTAAGTGCTGACGGATTAACATGTTATAAATTCTCAGACAAATGTACAACTGCTAGTATTTTGAATGAACTAAAAAATAAACCAATGATGTATGGTGTAATTGGCAAATATTTCTCAAAATACACACAACTTACGGTTTCACTTTCTGCAGAATATCAGACTGATAGCTTCAAAGGTTTTATGGTTTCTTATAATGAAAATGAAATAAGTAATGAAATTTACTATGTTGAAGATGTTGGTTATTCATTCACATTCACTGTGATGTCTGATGTTTATATTTACGCAATGTTTGGCGAAACAAACAAACTTAATGGTGATGGTTCGCAAGACATGTCATCTGGAGATGACTATTCTGCTACATACCCATACAGTGTTTCTCTCACATTTGAAGCAAGTGAAAACAAATATATCAGACGTATTCAACAAGGTTCAGTTATTGATCTTCAATACAATTTGAATCAAAATTTAGACGACTCATCTAGATTTACGAAATCTCTTTCAGGTTCAACTCTTGATATTACATCATTCACGATTGATTTTTCTAATTCTAAATATGAAACGGATAGTTTTGGACAAAGGTATTACACAAAACTTACTATTAAATTTAACACAAGTGATGAGAATTTGAAGAATAAATCTAACTTTACTTTAACTGAAAATGATATAACAATTTTGCATATTGAAGTAACTGAAAACGACCAATCAATAGCAGGAAAAGATGGTTCATCTTTAACAATGTTCTACCCTGCTCAGCATTTGTTTGAATCAGCTGGAACGACATTTTCGAAAAATGATTCTAAATACTATGTAACAAATAGCAGAATTATTGCATATATGCTAAGCTACGCACAAATCGTTTACATAGATAATTCTGTTGTTAAATTCAGATCAAAAGCTATTGACCCAAAAATCAATGACTATAACTTTAGTCAAACACTTGTTGTTAAAGGATCAACATTTGACTTTGTTGATGGATTTAGATCTAACACTATTTATAGTGAGTCAGGTGTGAATGCTAAAGATACCAAGATTGATGGTGAGTTTAGTAGCACAACCGGTTGGAATGGAGAAAATATTGCATATGTATATCAATCTAACTTAAATGACACTGTTCAAAACAATTTGACATATAACTACAAAACAAATGGTTATATCAGGATTTACGTTCACCCAGAATACTATAACCCAGCAACTGGTAATTATGATGCAGAATTAACTGGCAGTATCATGTCAAGTGGTTTAACTGATATTGATTTTGTTAAAAATGCATTCACATCAGTTTCAAATGGTGTTTCAATTTCCAACCCAACTCTAGATAACTCAGAATATCGAACTATAGGTGCAGGCGGTTCAAGCTATGGAGTTTATTATTTCGATATTGAATATCAATTTGCTCTCCCACTTTCACTTGTATTCAATTCTGGTTATCTTTCACTTGATTATTATTGTTACTATAATGGCAATGGAACTGTAACACGTTTTGAAAATAATAAATATACCATTGATGTGGACGGTAGAAACACAGAAGTTCCTGGTGTTACTCTTGGAACAAATGATTCTTCATTATCAATTTCATATTGGGAATATCTCAAACTTGTTGATGCTAATGAAGCTGGACTTGCTGTTAACATTGATGGTGCAAATAGACAAATTGTTGAAATTCATTGTGTAGCAAAAGAAAATATCAAGCAAACAACAATGGAATTTGAATATGTTGATGCTTCAGTTGAACTTGATGTTTCAATAGGTTCAACAATCTATAGAATTCCTTCAGGCGAAGGTGAAACAAATATTGTTTGGAACGCACCTGGTGGGTTAACAAAAACCAAGACCTATACTCTAACAGAATCTGGTTCTTCAGAAAGAGATGCTGATAGCATAATAATTTCAGTTACATCTTATAAAGAAAATGACAAATATTATCTTGAATTTATTTATGGTCAAGATTTAATTTCACAACAAGCGAGATTCAATATAAAACTCAATGACTTTAGTGTTAAAAATAAATATAGTATTTCAGAAGAAGCTGACAAATTGTATTTATATGAAAATTCAAGCAATAACTATTCACTAAACTTTATTGGGGTTTATTGTGAAAATGTAACACAAATAGTAAACTATGAAAAACAAGCTTCTGGTGCTATTGTTTCATGGATACTTGGTGGCGACTTTGCAAATGGAAACATTGTAAAACTTGCAACCGAAAAATATTACAAAATTATATATTCAACAAACAGAATGTATACAACCGGAGATGCTGAAGCATATAAAACAGCATTTACACTAAGCACTGACAGCAAAACACTATCATTTGGTGCTGAAAGATATGCATATATGTATGTTCGTGATGGTGAAGTTGTAACAATTAAATACTCAATTATTTCAGGCATTGCTTCCCCAGTGCTATATGAAAAATCAAATGTTACAAATGTCCAAATGAATACGTCAGCTAATGGTTATCAATCTTCATTGTATAAATATTTGACACTTAGAACATGTTTAAACGTTGCTCCAAGAAGTGCTACATTAACTAGTACAGTTCAAATGTCAAAACTTTCTGAATCATTGTTTATTACAAAAAATGATGGCGATAGAAACAAAATAAGCTATACATTTATTCCAAAAGCAAACTCAGCGTACCTTGCTAACTTTGCTGGCGAAGATACTGAAACAGATAGAGTCTTATTTGTTCTTATTGCTCCAAGCAATTCAACAGCATTTGATGAAGATAATAATTACTTTACCATAAATTCATATAGCGGTTCATATTATAAAGTTTATATTAAAGTATTAAATATTGATGATTATGTAACCATTGAACAATTCAATCAATCTACAAACGAGTATTATTCAGGTTATGAATTTTATGAACAAAATGGATATTTGTTTACTGAAGAAGGCACACAAAACTACCCTAGTGATGTGTTCAAAGTAAGCGATTTGACGAATAATACGAAATTTAATTTTTATGCTTATGAAATTAATGGTAAACACCCAGTTCAATATGTTCTTATGGTTAAATCTCAAGAACGTGAGAAAACTATTGAATTTGAGAATAAGAAACAAACAACTGTTTCTGAAATTGGCATAAAAGATATCGATTATATCTACAAGTCAGATATCTACACAGTTGTTGACGATGATGCTGATGAAGCTGGTGTAACCTACTATTACCTTGATAAGCTTGGTAATTTTACCAATGATGAAGGTAAAAAAGTTGAATCGTCACCAAAGTTTAAGAAAACAACAAACAAAACTGTTCATGCTTTAACTTTTGTTTATAATACAAAAATGTATTACTTTGTTGATGGAAAAATCTATCTTGAAAATACAAAAGTAAAAGTTAATTCTGATGGTTCTCAAACAGAAGATAAAAAAGGCGAATTTTTAGATGAAAACTATAAAAATCTTGAAAAAGTATTTGACCCAAGAAGTATTGGCATGTACTTTGATGTAAATTATTCTAACAATTCAGTCACAATTTATTATCTAAACTATAAGAATAGTTCTTATTACACTAAAAATGGTGTACTTTATGATTCAACTGGCAATTCAGTTGATGATAACATTAGTAGCACAATGTTCACAGAAAATGGACCTTACATAATTTTGTCAAACGGAAAAGTTCTTGAAAACTTCACTCTTGATTCTGTGACAAAATATCAAACATTCTATCTCAAAGATAGTTTGGAATATGAAGAAGAATATAATAATTTGGTCTCATTAAAAAATGCAAGTTTAAAGAATTCAGATTTAGTATCAAAAGCATTGTATGAATTGAGACTATCCGATTTAACAAATTCATATGTTGAAAAGAAAATTAAGCGACAAATCATGATTTATGGCAATGAAGATGCAATCTTAGAAAGAGATGAATCAGACTCAAGCTATATGTTCAACACTTCATTTGTCGAAGGTGCAACTGGCGAAGCTGATAATATTTCAATAACCTATGAAGAAACCGTTACACTTAGCACATCATTAAGTTATTACAAACTTAATAGCTCAGGTGTTAAATATTATGTTAACAATGGTCGTTTGTATACAGATTATAATGATGCAAGCACTGAATGTGGATATATAGTTTACCAAAAAATAGTTAATAAGTTTAAATTTAACGGAGAATATCAAACGGAAACATTAACAAACACAGATTCAAGTTTTAATGCTTCAACAGGTTTGACATATGATATAACTCCAACTCAAGAAAAATCATTGCCAACACATACAAAGGTTTACTCTGTTTATGGAAACTTGTATACAAATTTAGCTGGAACTATAAAATATAATTCATCAGAGTACACACTTTCTAACTTAGCTCTCGCTATAAAATCTGGCTCAACTTATTATGTTTATAATTCTAGTAAGTATACAAATGGTTCTGAGTCAATAGATGAATTTGACTATGTTGAGATTGATGGCACTCAATATATGATTGGTAGTGACTATAACTTATATTCAACATTCCCATTCACTTCATCATCAAGAGTTCAAACATTGTCGGACGATGCCGATATGTTTGGTTCAAAAACCATATTCACTGAAAATGAGTTTAAAACTAAGAAATTCTATAGTTACTATGTATACCCAACCTACATTACATATAGTGGCAATAGATATAGTTTCTACTCAGACAATAACTTGACAAGTGACAATTATGTTATTTACAGAAACAATTCGTCATACATTAGACTTAATATTTCAATTAGTAAATCTGGTGGCACAAGGCAAACCGTATTTGAAGTTTATAATAGTAATAGTTCAGGTGCTCAAGATACGAAAATTACAACAAATTATGAACTTGCAACTAAATATAGGGTTAAAGCTAACTACTTTAGAACAAGTGATAATGGTAGTAATTCAGTAATTAAAGTTTACAGTTCTATTACCTATAAGAAGCAAAAATATGTTTATGAATCTATTAATATTAGTTCAGGTTCTTGTTATGCATCATACAAACAAGTTGCCGATAGTGATAAAAAGATTTATCTACATATTGACTATGAAAATAATGTAACAACACTCTATGAAAACGTTAATATTACCACAGGAACACCTGTGTTTAGTGGAGAAATTAAGAGTTCGTCATGCTTAATGGAAAATGTAAGCTATGTTATTAGAGATACTTCATCGCTTTCAAATTCAACAAACCAAATGACAAAAACTGTCACAAGTATGAAAGGCGAAGTTTATGAAAATAAATCAAATACAAACTATCAAACTTATTCAGAATTAACAACTTTGTCAACCAGTGCGAAAATTACAGGTTTGGGTGCAAAGATGTATTCAGGATATTATATCAAAGGATTTATGATTGTATCTGACTTTGATTCATATTGCTCAACATATCTTGATTACATTATGGTAAATGGTGCAAAGGTTTACAATGGCTTGCAAGGTGTTGAATATTACTCAAAATACAATATGGCAAAATTTATACCTGTTGATTATTGCAATCTTGGAGACAAAATTAGATTTACTACTGTTGGTAGAGTATACAACTACATGTATTATGACATCGAAATTCCAATTACTGGAAACTTCAATATTTATGCAATTTATGCCCCAGTTGTTTATACAATCGAAATTACAAGAGTTGATATTTCAAATCTTGATAATATGAACGATGTAACTATTAATTTATGGGATCAATCAGGTGGTAAACAAGGTTTGCACTCACAAATTTTCGAAACAGAACAAGCTAAAGATTCATCTTCTTCGGGTTCTGTTAAAGGTCCAATGCTGGTTGAACACAATAGCTCAGCACTCATCAAAGCTAGAGCTCAACTTGGAACATCATATCTTGGTTATTCACTTGGTATTGAAAAAGAAAACCAAATGACAGCAATCAAAACAGCTGTTACAACTGAGATTATTGAAGACAAGCTAAGTGCAAATTATCAAGAAATTGAAAAAGCATTGAAAGGTCAAACTAATAGTGCTGATGCTAGCAAATATTTTTCAGGCGACCTTAATGTTATTGGAAAGAGTGAGACTTATGCTAAGTTTAATAAAAACCTCACACACTTCATGAAACAATCAAATAGCACTTCTAGCAAAAATTCAATTAGAGTTACGGGTAATGGAAGTTCAATGAAAGTTTCATTCCCAGAAGACAACAATACATCAACCAACAATATGATTTTCACTAAAATCACAAACAACCTTGGTTTGTATGTATTCTTCAATGCCCTATCCTATGAGCTTACCCTTGAAATTGCCGAAACAGAAATGGGCTATTATCAGGATGATAATGGTGGTAACAACGATAGTTACCTTGCATACACAAACATTACAAGTAACCCTGCAAGTAATATTATTGGAACCGTTGCTCATAAAATGTATACTCAAGATTTCACAAGTGTCTCAAAAGATAGTTTCTTTAGATATGATACTGACAATTCTCAAAGCACATCTGCCATAGAATATCATGTTCAAGGCAATGGTGCTGATTATTATAAATTTAAATACGTAGATTCAACTGATAAATTGGTTTATACATTGTTTGATAATTATGGAACTATTATAACCAATAAATATGAAATAGGAGAATATACCACACCTGTAACTTATGCAACTCCAACACCTATCATGAAAAGCACTATCGACTTCAATCTTTCTGAAGAAGCTGGTTTCTTGGTATACAACAAGAATGCTAATGGAGCTTACTATGTTCCATCGCTAGCAAGAAGAAGTATTCAATCATTTAGTGGTCAAACAACGGAAGAAACTCAAGGTAATGTTAAATTTACATATTATGAAGACGACTATGGAATTTGGGTTGTTCAAGATTTTTATTACTATGTTATAGAATCAAAGGATAATGAAGGTGTAAAAAAAGATTCTTTATCAGAATTGAACGTATCTAATAAGAAAAATTCTGAAGCAAATCAAGAATCTAGATCTTACGCTTATCTTGTTATTCCATATAATGATAATGATTCTAAAAATTATGTTGAATATACAGGCTCTTATCTTGATAATGGAATGAACAAGGCTGTTTATTCATTTGATGGAGAAAACTATTATGCAAACTATTATTCAACAAAAAATCAAATTAGCGGAAACGATAAGTATGTTTATTGTTTGAATTATGAAAATATCAGATCTGGTGCACTGATTACAAAAAATAGTGATGACCATACATGCATTCTTAAAAAGCTTGAAGCAAGTGAAATTAAGTTTGCAAATGGATTTGCTTATGTTGAATATAACCAAAAACAATATGCAGTTTGCTCTGGACTTGTTAGATACTATAATAAAGAAGGTAAGCATATAGAAGGTTCAACGGGATTCGATACAAGTCTTGATGCTTATGAACTTAGCACGGTTCAATCAATTATTAATGGAACTTATGAAAATCCTGAAGCTGTTGATATTTATACTGACTATATGAGTGTTGTTGTGTTTGAAAGTGACATTGACCAAACTGCAAAGGATCATGGAACTTACAACATCACATCAAGAAATGTTGCTAAAAATGTTCTTCAAGCAAGTAACTATTTAGTTGCCGAAGGCATAACTGGCGAGCATTATAAACTTGCTCAAAATCTATTCACAATAACCATTGATGGCTATGTTATTGATAGTGGTGATTTCTCAACATCAAGCAATGTTATCTCAGCTGTGTTGCAAAATTCAACTGATCAAAAGAAAACATTTGTAAGCTCAATGGCTGTTGAATCAAAACAAACAACCAGGGGTACGGTGACAAGCATAAAACTTACACTGAAAATATACTATGAAGACGGTTCACTTCCTGGTGTTTCGATTAACAAAGGCGTTGTGACGACAAGTGGTTCTGAATTTAATGTGCAAGGGCTAGTTGCTGTTGGTATATACGCTGATTATGAATACAACAAAAAATCAGGCGATGTTATCTACAAGCCTTCAACCCCGGAAGAACTTTTAGGTACTAAGTATGATTATAATATTGGATCACAAATGGATTCATACTATATTGCCGAAAACGGACAAGTTGGTGGATACTTTACAAATGCTCTATCGTATGCATATAACATTAATAATGGAAATAACTTCAAATTACCAAACATGAACGTTAATGTTACACTTATTTATGGTGCGGTTTATAAATCTATAGATGCTTCAATCAATGTTATAACTGAAACATTGACAAGTGAAGATGGTGGAAAAGATGCTGATAATAATGATTCAACCATTAGCTTGTTTAGTAAAACTGGTACTGCTATTGGTAATAGTGAAGATGGTATTTATTCAACGACTAATTTAAATAAACTTTACACTAGAGTTTTGCAAAAAAATGCGAAGAATAGTGATGCTGACAAAATGTATGAAGTTCCACATACCTATTACTCATTTATTTACAAGTATTACGATATTTATGTAATAAGTGATGCTTACCTGATTCTCACTATTTTAAATGATATTGTTAACTTGGGTCAAAAAGGTACTGGTAAAAATTCTGATAGAGTTACTGCAACGCTTTACTATTCTTATATCATGGAATTTAACCCTGTGGCTTATGAGAATAATATAGAAATTGAATATTTGTTCAGTGATGAATATGGTGAATGTACAAATTCATTCTTAAAAAAATATTGCACTTATGAAACATTCTATTCATTCTTAACCGGAGCAATAAAAAGGTCTAAGATTGATAACGAAAAAAAGGAAATGTATCTTGCACGTTTGCCTGTTTCAACAAATACTACTGATAAATTCATGAAAGTTAGAAGAATTGATGTTGCAACCATTGCTCAAAATCAAGTTTCGTCTAACTTCACTCAAAACCATTTCGCTCAAACCGACCTTGTTCTCGCTGTTTATGAACAAAAAGAAAAATATCAAGCACAAAAATTTGTTGCTGGTAAAGTCGGTGTAATAGCAGCAGCTTCAAATGCTGTTGCAAGCGCTGGAAATTGGTTTAAGGAAGGTATTAAAGGTTTCTGTAATGGTGATTGGTTTAAAGGATTTAAACGAGAAAACTTTAAAAGTGATGTTGGTATAAAACAAGATGCTTATGGCCTTAATGCTTACACTTACTATAACATTGCAAAAATTGATTTTTCATCTGTAAGTGATGGTTCAACCATACGTGGAAAAAGCGGTTCTGTTGGAAACGCTCTGTCATTCCAGAGTGATGGTTGGTCCGATGATCTTAAGAAAAAAATACAGGATTTTTCAGATGAACTTGAAAAAGGCGAAATGGCTGCTTTGCTTTCAACATTCTTCTTATTGTCAGATCAGCGTGGAAATGAAAACTATTTCGCAACCTGTATTTCATCTCATTGTTTGACTGAAGCAGAATTTTATGGTTCAACAAATTCAACTAAACTAAAAAATATCAATGTTAAAGTTACAATAAGTGAAAGTGATGAGTATGAAAGTTTGAATAGATTAACAACTTATATTTTTGAGTTAAATCCAGTAGACTACAAAACAAAACACGATGCAGTTATGGAAATTGTTGCTTGGATTGGTATTGCTCTTGGTGCTGCAGCACTTATTGTTTCACAGGTAACCCCTATTGGTTGGGTTGCTGATATTGCAATCGGTGTTGCTGCAAGTGCAACCGCTATTTCAGCTGCTTCAACTATTGAATGGATATCATCAGACGTTACTAAGTTCTTTAACAAAGAAGCAAATAAAACGAAAAGGTTGCAAGAAAGAGCGGATTTATATAAAGATACGTTCCAGTTAAAATCTCTAAACGATGACAATCCTGATGTTAAATATGTGTATGTAAATAGAGCTCCATTAGAAAGTGTTCTTTTAATAATGTGGGCTTGTCTTGAAATGTTTTAATGATAATTTCTATTGCTTAAGTGTTATTTCGACTTTCTCCCCATTGTCATTTCGACTAAGTGAGCGAAGCGAACGCATGGAGAAATCCCCTAGCTAGAAAGTGGATATATTCTCAAAGAGATCTCTCCACGCACTGCGTTTGGTCGAGATGACACCTAAAGAATAAATTATTCTTTTCCCATTGTCATTTCGACTTTCTCCCCATTGTCATTTCGAGCATAGTCGAGAAATCCCCTAGCTTGAAACTTACACTACATCAAACATAAAAATAGGAATAAAGAAAGCAAAATTTCAATATTCCTATTTTTTATTTGTAAATTTCACAAAATAATAATATAATAAAATTATGAAAAATTCTCTAAAGAAAAATATTACAGCATTTTTTTCGCTTATTTGTGTTTTGATTGGTTCTATTTCGGGGCTTTTTTCCACATTCAAAATTTTCAAACCAATCGTTTCACAAGAAACACAGGCGACAAATATAGACCTATATGCATCAACAAATGTTTCAATATTTATTCGTGAACCCGCCTACTCTTTTATCTATAATAATAAAATTTATTTTATAGATAATGGCGACAATTTGCTCAAAGTTTATGATATAGATGGCAAAGTTTTTGATAGCAATTACATGGATTTATCAGCATACGATATAAAAGATGCTTGCTTAAATGAAAATGAATTATATCTGCTAATTCAGAAAGAAATCACTGAAACATCATCAACAAAGACTATTAACACTGTTATCAAAATTAATCTTGAATCTAGTACTTTTAAAATAACTGAATTTGACGCACAAATTTCATTAGACCCCAAATACGATATTTTTAACGTAACAAATATTTCATTACTTAACGATTTAAGTGATGAACAACCAGCAAAAGATTATTTGTTATTCACTTTTTCTAGTTCAACAATCGGCGAAAAATCAAAGATTATTTTATTAAACGATAGTTTGTCCCTTGTTACAAAAAGGTCAATAGATATAAATTTTGATAATAATGATAACACGACAAATCTAATAAAAACACTTTCATGTGTTGATGTAAATGATAAAGTCTATTTGCTATTTGTTTATAAAACAAAAATTATTTATTACCCTGTTAACTATTTAAAATCCTTAACGATTTTAGCTCAGGACAATCAGACAATTCCTGAAAATGCTTTTGAAATTCCTTCAAACACAACCGAAGAATCATCATCTAGATCGTCTCAAAGGGAAAATATTACCGAAGCAATGATAACATCTTTTAATGGAAAAGACTATCTTGCAATTACATTTAAAGATTTAGATGATAACAACGAATGTTTAAGACTTTATTCTTTCAATTTAGATGGTGGTACTGCTGACGAAAAACGTTCGTTTGTTTTGGAAGTGGAATGCATAAACTCAAATTTTGGAATAATCAATGGAAATTATTTCGCCTATCCTGACAAAGATAATCAATCGTTAAATTACATCACTTTCACAAGTTCTAATGGTGTTAATAAGGCTTTACCTATTCAAAATCCTGAGTGTGAAATTAACTACTTATCAGTTGATGAGTTTGTTTATAAAAAAGCCAATAGAGTTACCGAACTTTTTGAAAATCCATGGGGCGCAAGCTCGGATATCGCCATAGGAATTGATACAAATGTTGTTAAAATTGGAACAGCTCATTTATTAAATGGTACTCAAATCTCTGATTATGATTACTGTATGTACACTAATTCTAATGGTAACAATTTTGGCTATATCAAAAATGACTACTTAGATTTATTGCCACAAATTTCAGTTCGTGAAGCCGGTTATAAAGTTATCAAAGACGAAAATGGTATTGAAAGAGCAAAAGCTTCCATTTGGGCAAATTCTTCTCTGTATTCACTGCCTACAACTTTCTGTAAAGGCAAAATTGGCAAAAGTAATCTTGTAACTGAAACTATTATGCAAATTGAAGAAAATTCTCTTGTTGAAATTCTTGATGTGCTTGGTGGATATACAGCAAATAATGTTAAAATGTTAAAGGTTAAAATCAATGATAATCAAGTTGGATACATCGAAGCTAGATGTGTTCGAAATCCTGTGGATACTGTTGATTTTGTTATAACCAATGCAATCATCAAAAATGATGGCACAAAAGTTTATTTATCGGATAGTTCAGATGCAACTACCCTACCATTTACCTTAAATTCGGGCAAAACCGTGCGAATTAACGGCAAACGTAACACAAAAACAGGATTTACATCAATCACATTCAATGACGAGTACGGTAATGAATTTACGGGCTTTATCGAAACTGATTATATCAAGGCAGATGCTTGGTCTACTTTGCAAATTTTGGGTTGCATTTTGATTGCGATAAACATCGGTTTGTTAATTTTAATTTTAATTTTTAAGAAAAATCATTTAGGAAGCCACGGGCAAAAAGTTTCCGAAGATGAAGTAATTACAAAATAACCCTAAAGGGTTATCTCTTTTGAAACTAGTGAAATATTAAAGGTTAATCTAATTAGGATTTACCCTTTTTAAATAAAATTTTTATACGATTAAATACAATAATAATATTAAATTTCTTTACAAAAAACATTATTAATGATACACAAAATTTATATAAGTGAGGTATTTATGGATTTAACTGAAAAACCCTTTTGGAGAACTGTGGTTTCAATTGCATTTTCATTCGTTTTATTTCTGGTAACAACTTGGGTAGCTGAAGACTTTCAATACAACGGATTTCCAACCATAATTTTAACTGTTTTGTTTCCAATTGGACTTTTAATAATGTCGGTAAGTTTTGGATTAGATGAAACTTACAATGAATGGATCGGTTGGATTGGTTTAGCTTTAACAATAATTCCAACATTAATCTTGCATATCACAATACTTGCAGATAAAGGTGGATGGCTTATGCTAGGTGAAGCAACAGACCCAAAGTACTATTATGGAAGCTTTTATTCTGGATTTTTATTCATCTCTTGCTTATTTCCTGCAGCTTGTGTGGGCGGGTTTTCAAACTTTATGGCAAAAGGTGTCGGATATTCTGGGTTTATGGTGGCATACTGCATTCCAACTGGATTTATACCAACACTTATAGTTGGCTGGATTTTAACAAGATTATTCCAAATTTCGTTAATGGCATGGCTTGTCACGTCATTAATAATTGGGCTTGTAATGATTGCCGGCATGTTTATTGTTAGATTTACAGTCGGATCGCCGTTTGAGGCATAGTATTATATAAGGGAGAAAAATATGTTTTTAAAATCATGGGAGTCTTATCAAAAACATGATAAAAGGCAAGAAAAAAATTATAAAAGGAATCAATACGAACGTCCTCATTGTTGCTATACATGTATGTGGTATCGTTCAAAAAACAAATATGAAGGAATTTGTATAGATGACGATGAATATTTAAAAGTTGAACCAAATATGGTTTGCGACTACTGGACAGCAAGTCAGTTTGACTCGCCGGTTTCAGTTGATTATTTAAAATATAGAAAATAAAAAGAGATGAACAGGGTTATTTTTTTTGTTTCAGAAAACGACAGGATAATCTCGTGGTTTTATTTAGTGTCATTTCGAGCGAAATCGATAACTTCCGTTTCTCTAGTGTCATTTCGACTTTTCTCCCAGTGTCATTTCGAGCAAAGTTGAGAAATCTCCTTGAACTATCCGCTTGTTACTCTCCTGTGTCATTTTGACTAAGTGAGCGAAGCGAACGCATGGAGAAATCCCCGTTTCTCCTGTGTCATTTCGAGCGTAGTCGAGAAATCCCCCAGTTAGAAAGCGGATATTTTTCCCAAGAGATCTCTCCACGCACTGCGTTTGGTCGAGATGACACTTGGAAGACATATACTTCTTCTCTTGAGTCATTTCAATTTTTTCACCCATGTCATTTAGACTGGAGCGTCAGCGGAATGGAGAAATTCCCCTTGATAGAAATGTTTGCCCATGAAAAAAACGTTGCAAAATTCAACGTTTAATCAATTTTATATAACAAATATTCATTCATAGCTCGTTCAATCATGGATTTATCTCTTTTAAAGAGTTTTGCATGCATCACGTCTTCATAATCCAGAAAAACAGTCTCAACATCACCGGCATCAAATTCTCCTTTTACACCAAGGTTTTTACCTTTAAATCCCTTAAATTTACAGAAATAAAAATATTCTACTCGCTCAGAATCAAAAGTAATTCCTTCATAATTGAAATTTTTTGATGTATGGTAATATTTACCAACAATTTTAATTGGAATAACATCAGCTCCGGTTTCTTCCAAAACTTCACGGAGCACTGTATCTTTTATAGACTCGTTTTCTTCAACTGTTCCACCAGGAATTGAGTAACCATTACGCTTATTAAAATGCAACAACAAAACTTGCCCCTCATCGTTAATAATTATTCCCCTAACGTGTCTGGTGCTTTTGTTGTTCATAAAACTTTCATAGTATAATCTCGATTTTTCTTCAAAATACTCTTTAGATGCCATAATAACCTTCTTATGACATTATACGATAAATTAAAAAATAAATCAAGAGATGTAAGATATAATCTAAAAACTCATTTTTTCCAAAATTGTATTATTTTTCTTTTTAGAGATTAAATTTAAAAATTTACTCACATTCTACTCAAGTGATAAAATCAATAAAAAAGACCACCGTATTTGGTGGTCTAAGTTAATTTTTATACACAATGCTTTGTGTTTGTGGTGCAAATTGGAGTTCAATGCACGAACTTTGGGAATTAGATAAAGCAGAGTTTATCTGCTCTAAGGTTTGTAGGTTTTCTTCTAATGTTAGTTTTGGTTTGTCTGGTGGTGTTGTAAAGTTGAATAATATGGTTATTTTATCGTCATACAAGTAGA
>CAZYDU010000003.1:0-113557 GCA_964646345.1 uncultured Lachnospiraceae bacterium | reverse complement strand
TTGCTTGCTTGCTTGCTTGCTTGCTTGCTTGCTTGCTTGCTTGCTTGCTTGCTTAAAAAGTGTCGCCGAACTCAAATTCCTTGTCAACTCCTTTCACTCCTTTTTCAAACTCTATTTTGATTGTATCACATTATTTCAAAATCTGTATGTATTTTTTTCAACAAGTTTAACTTATTCTTATATTTTTTAGATTAAATCGTGCAAATCAACAAAAAACATTTTTTTTGACCTAGATATAGTTTTTCCCCTTCAAACATTTAACTATTAATCCATTTTTTTAATATTTAAAAATTATTCTGTTTGTATTTGAATATTATTGCATGTTTTTGAATTATATGGTATAATCCAAATATAAAAATTATATAAAAACACTTGGAGAAAACTATGTTATTAACATCAGAAGATAAAATGCTTTTGGTAAAAATTATCACTCTCTTTAGCTCAAAACCACCCGCAGAAAAAGAATATGTCATTTCCATAATTATAGAATCCAAGACCTTTGAAGAGATGAAATATAAACTTAGCAGAAGATAAACTCTCAGCTTTCATGTTCTAAATTTTAACATTAAACCAACTAAGGCAATAAATTTTTGCCTTGGTGGTTTTTGGGTGTAAAAATATAATTATAAATGTATTAAAATTATATTTTTCTATAAAACTCATCAATAGAATTTGCAACTTTTTTCCAAATCCTATAAGTTTTTTCCTTACTATTTAATGTATCATATTTATAAAGTCCCAAAATCTTATAGTTTTGCGCTTTGTCAACAACCAATCTATATGGTTCATTGACGGTTTTATGATTATGTAGTTGATTGTCTAAAGGCTCAACAAAGACTTCAGCAACAGTTTCATTATCAATAATTGAATTTTGCCAACCTGCTTTTACAGTCTTATCAAACCTTACCATCCAAACCAAAATATTAGAATTATAATTCCAACTACATCTCATATAACCCTTAAAATCTGTTCCTAAATTTTTATTTAAAAATTCGTAGTTTTTCATAATGGCTTCTCCTTTACTAAATTAATTTTGACATATATTAAAAATTTGCATTTTTTCATTGAGATTTTAACCTTTTGTTTCAGGCTTCTTATTTATGCAGTAGCCTTAAGAGTTAGCAATTTGCTTATAAAAAATAATATGTCTCAGTATATACTTGCAAAAAAATGTGCACAGACCAATCAACAATCAAACACATCATTCATGAAGAATACAAAAGCATAAGGTTCGACACGCTTTTGCAAAATTGCAGATGCCTTTGGACTCACAATTCAGGAATTTTTAAATGATGACCTATTCAAAATGGAAAACTTAGATATAGATTAAATAATATGTAATTTACAAATATAAATTACAATAACCTTTGCATGATGTCGGGCATTATTCAATTAACAGTCAATATTATTTTTTTCGGGTCGCAATAAAATCCAAAACTTGCAAAATAGCACTATCTAACTACAAAAAAACCACGGGTTATCCATGGTTTTTCTTTAGTTTAAATTCAGTTGATTGCACTATCGGCTAAAAAATTAATAATACTTTCGTTTATTCTCCGCCAGAACCTTCTTCAGTTCCTGAACCTTCGCTAGAATTTTCTTGCCAAACCGCATAAAGAGTAACGGTTTCGCCATTTGTTGCAGTAAGTCCGCTAACTGATTGCCCATCGTCATAGACTTTTGAACCAGTTGAAGTTGTTGCCCAGCCCAAGAATGTATAGCCAGTCCTTGTGAATGTGTTTTCTGTAAGAGTTTTGTTTTCGGTATAAGTAACATCTGTCAAGCTTGTCATCTCGCCCTCACCGCCATTGCTATTGAAAGCAATAGTATATGTATTTGCAGTTGCTTTTGCTGTAACCATAATTTCCAAAGAAGTTTGTGTATAAGTGTTGTTAGATAAGATAAGTGAGCCACTTTCCCAACCTGCAAATGTATACCCAGCACTTGCAGTTGCCGAAAGTGTTACGATTGCACCATATTTAACACGATATCTTGTATAAGATGCAGAGCCTGTAGTGGCTGTTACACCACTTCCGCTTGCCGAAACGGTGTCAATTCCAGTTTCTTTAGAAATTAACAAAGTGCCAATTTTTCTCTTGTAATAAACTTTCAAAACAAGATTTCCGTCGGCAGTGATTGTTTCGCTTTCACGATTGTTTGTGTTGGATTCGTCGTGTTCAAAGTAATCATAACCTGTACCAGTTTTTATGGTTGCAGTTGCGGTGGTGTTGATTGCTCCAACCTTATTTTCAGTTTCAGCAAGTTCATAAGTTCCGTCAAGTTTTTCGGTATAGTGTTCAACCTTATATGTCGTTCTTTCAGGCCAAGCCGTTGGAATACCTTCAACGTAGTGCCAATAGTTGCCAGTTGTTGTAGGCTCGTTTGCACTGAAATAGTATCTTGTAGCTGTTGTTAGTGGACCATTTGTTGAACCCTTGGTCATACTGTTCCATTGCGATTCAGTCCCACCAAAATATACAGTAGTAAAGGTACAACCCACGAATGCATAAGAACCAATAGATGTTATAGAAGAAGGAATAACAATTGACTCCATTTCAGTTAAAAACATAAATGCATAATGAGCAATAGAAGTTACAGTATCATCATTAGGAATTACTGAACTATTAAATGCACTCAATAAAGTTCCTGTTTCGGTTTCAATCAAGCAATTTCCAGCAGAGTAATAAACCGCGTTTTCTTCATCAACTGTTAAAGTCAAGTTTCCACACCCACTAAAAGCAATATCTTCAATTTCCGTAATATTTGCAGGAATGTTAATACTTGTTAAATTAGTCAATGAAGCAAAAGCAGACATTCCGATTTTTGTTACACCTGTGGTAGGAATAGTTGAATTACTAAAACCATTGATTATTGTGCCAATTTCACTATCGACTAAACAATTTTGTATTATACAATATTTACTATTCCCACTTTCAACAGTTATATTAGTAACCCCAATGCAACCCAAAAATGGAGAAGAATCAATATCAGTCAATCCAGCTGGAATAATTATCTTTGTAATTGAAATACAATCCGCAAAAGCCATATACCCCATTTTTGTTATATGTGTAAAGTCTACACTTAGCAAATCATGATTTTCCATAAATGCACTAAACCCAACACTTTTTATTGGGTGTTCGCCATGTGTTCCATCATTATAAGTTTCTGGAATTTTAATATGCTTTGCTGTTGCAGTTCCAATTCCTGTAACTTCATAATATGGTTCGTTTTCTGGATCGTCATCAATAAATGAATAAGCAAGTCCTTGTGTTTCTTCAACAAAATCACAAATCGAACACTTACCATCAACAAATGAATGTGTTTCATGAGTCGATTCCGCATTACAATTTGAACATTTATGATAGTGTCCGTCATTTACAGCATACCAATCTGTACCAAATGAATGAGTTATAGTTCTGGTTAGTCCGCAAATATTGCAATCGGTATCGCAATCATTATCATAAGTATGAGTTACCGTTCTCGCCTTTCCACACACGTTACAATCGGTGTCGCAATCGGTATCGTAAGTGTGAGATAAATGTTCTGGCCATGCAGTTGCAACGCCATCAACATATCTCCAAGCATTAACATCTAATTCTTGTGGCATTGTTTCACTGTAATAGTAATTTGTTGCGTCAGTTATATAACTATTGCCAGAACCACTTATTTGAATTTGACCCCATTGAGATTGATTTCCACCATAATAAACTGTTGTTAAACTTGAACAACCGCTAAATGAATAAGCGATAATTTCCGTAAGTCCAACAGGAATTTCAACCGAAACAATTTTTTCACAATATGCAAATGCACTCTCATCTAATTTTGTAATATTGTTTGGGATTTTTAAATTTGTAGCACCAGTTAAAGAAGCAAAAGCATATGCTCCTATTGTTGTAACTTTTTCGCTATTTGTTGGAATGTTTGAATAATTAAAACCTTTTATTAATTGTTTATTTACTACATCAACTAAACAATTATTTATAATTTCGAAATGTGTGTTTTCACTATCAACAGTTATTGTTGTTAAATTTTCACACCACATAAATGGATTCAAACCAATGGTTTCTACACTTGCAGGAATATTTATGCTTGCAAAATTAACCAACATAAACGCACCATCGCCTATTTCTTTCAAATTATTTGGGAGTGTGATATTTGTAACTGCCATACAAGAAGAAAATGCGCCATCACCTATTTTTGTAATTGTGTTTGAAAAATTTATACTTGACATATTAGAACATCCATTAAACGAATTAAATCCAATCGTTTCCATGTTATCTAAAAATGTAACACTCAAAAGGTTTATTTCTTGTCCTGTCAGGCTTGTTACTTTAAAAGCATTATCTCCAATGCTTTTTACTGGGTGTTCGCCATGTGTTCCATCATTATAAGTTTCTGGAATTTTAATATGCTTTGCTGTTGCAGTTCCAATTCCTGTAACTTCATAATATGGTTCGTTTTCTGGATCGTCATCAATAAATGAATAAGCAAGTCCTTGTGTTTCTTCAACAAAATCACAAATCGAACACTTACCATCAACAAATGAATGTGTTTCATGAGTCGATTCCGCATTACAATTTGAACATTTATGATAGTGTCCGTCATTTACAGCATACCAATCTGTACCAAATGAATGAGTTATAGTTCTGGTTAGTCCGCAAATATTGCAATCGGTATCGCAATCATTATCATAAGTATGAATTGCAGTTCTCGCCTTTCCACACACGTTGCAAGTTGTATCGCAGTCATTATCATAAATGTGTTCTGTTTTATCTTTTATTTCTTCACAACCAGTGCATTTATGCCAGTGGCTGGTGTCATCTATTACCCATGTTTCGTTAAACTCGTGAGTGTGTCTATTATAATATAGCACCAAAAACATAAAGAGCATTATCAGTGCAACAATTATACAAGAAATGCTAACAATCATCGTTTTTCTTGTATTTTTTTGTTTTTCATTAATCGTCTCATTCGTATTATTTACTTCTTTCTTTTCATTTTCATCCATAATAAACACCTTCCTTACGTCAAATATAACATAAACATTAAAACTCAAAATATTAGTTAATCAAAAATTAAAAGGTATCGAAATGCGATACCTTTTAAAATTCAAGCACTAAATAAAAATTCAAATCTATCGCTTTTCTTTTGTTTCAAAATCACTTTACTCATTATTTTCAGTAACTGTGAATGTTGTTTCAAGATAAATTATTTTATAGTTACCAGATGCACAAACTAAACCTTGTGCTTTGATTGTGCACTCTCCAGCTGGACTATCTTTTGTGTAGTTTGTTGCGTAAGAGAGAGTTCCAGTAATCTGACCTTAGTATACAATTTCTACATCTTCACCCCATTCATAATTAAACTCATTATCCAAATATTTTACATCACTTGCAGTTAACTCATCACCATAGACTAATGATTTTTCAATTTTTACTCTAACTTCAACTTCTTTTGGTTTAATTATATAAGTTCCACGTGCTCCATAAGTAAAAGCATTGTCGCCAGTTCGACTTGAAACTGTGATTGTCAATCTTGCCCTTGATTTCTAATTCTCCAGCTGTATAGGTAATGTTATATTTGTTTGTTTATGCTTTAATTTGTTTTTACCAATATATACGCTGACCTTGGTCATTATAGTGCCAATATTTACCCTCTGTTGTTGGCTGGGTTTCGCTGTAATAACACATTTTATTTAAATCAATTCCGCTTTGATTATTTATAGTTATATTACCAAACTCGGCTTCTGAACCTTCATAGCCTATCACTAAAAGCATTGTCAAGTTGGCGAATGCGCCCTCCTCGATTTCATTAACACTAACCGGAATTATTATGCTATTCATACTTTGGCAACCACCAAATGCATCTTTTTTGATGGTTTCAACCCCATTTGGAATTATTATCATCGACAGCCGGTTGCATTCATAAAATGCTTTTTCTTCAATGGTTGTTATATTTGATGGAAGCTCAATTGATTCCAACCGACTTTGTGCAAATGCCCACTTCCCAATAGTCGTCACTCTTAATAGCGATTGAATTTGAATAAGTGAACTTCCATAAAAGGCATACATTCCGATGTTTGTTATGTTTTCTGTTAAAGTAATTATAGCGATATTGCTATTTTTAAATGCCTCATCACCAATTGAAGTCACCGCCAGTGTGCCATGCACTCCATCATCATAAGTTAAAGGAACAACAATCTCTCTTGACGAAACTCGTCCAATCCCAGCAACTTCATAACTGTTGCTTAATTCCAAATAATTGAATGCAAGTTCAATTCGTGCATACTCACAATCTTCACACACCCCATTTTTAAATGTGTGCGTCACATCTTCAATTCGAGCCCCACAAACACACTCGTACCAGTGATTAGTTTCATTACTTGAATAAGTGCTTGCAAATGCGTGAGTATTTTTTTCCTGATACTCGCAATCTGGACAAACTCGCCAGTGGTCTGTTTCATTACTTGAGTAGGTTTCAGCAAATGTATGAGCGTTTTTATCCAAATATTCGCAATCTGGACAAACTCGCCAGTGATTAATTTCATCTTTTTTCCAATCTCCATAAGAGTGTTCAAAGTGAATCAGCCGAGTTCTTGGCTCTCCATTATAATAATACCAAGATTTCACTCCCAATTCTTGCGGAATTCTTTCGCTGTAATAATAAACTTTTGTCAACTCAGGAAAAGTGTCTGACTCTATGTTTATATTGTTCCATTGTGTTTTTGAGCCCGCATAAAATATGCATGAAAGGCTAAGATTATTATTAAATATTCGCCCCATTGATGTTATGCTATTTGGTATTATTATGTTCTTAAGTTTCCCACAATCGGCAAATGCGGAGTCACCAATGGTTGTTACATTTTCTGAAATAACCATAGTTTCAAGACCTGAACAAGTGAAAAATGCAGAATTACCAATCTCTGTAACATTATTCCCTATTGTTACTTCTGTCAGTTTAAAACATTCTTGGAATGCAGAACGACTAATTGTAAGCAACCCATTACCGATAGTTACACTTTTAAGATTCCCACACCAAGCGAACGCAAACTCTCCTAACGTTGTTACACCATCGGTAATTACTAAGTCTTCTAAATTTTCACAATTACTGAAAGCAGAGTATCCTATGCTTGTTATGTTATTTGATAAATTTATCCCCTTGATATTTGTATTTCCACTAAACGCAGAAGACCCAATCGCTGTAACCGGCAAACTATTATGTGTGTTAGGAATGTTTATATATGTGTCAGCGCAAGTTCCAATCCCCGTTAATGTATAACTTTTTTCGTCTTCATTTAATGCGAAAGATAGCCCTATTGATTTTAATGGAGATATAGTTGTTTTACTTATTTCATGGCAAACTGAACATTCACGATGACCTTCTCCTGCACATTGTGTTGTTGGAGTTTCATCTATAATAAATTCACCAAAAGTGTGCCCAGTTGCAGAAATGGCTTGAATTTCCCGATGTCCACACTCTAAGCACTCTCTATATTTTTCGCCATTTTCCGTGCAAGTTGCATTTGTGCTTGTTGTCCACTCGCCAAAAGTGTGAATTGTCTTATCCTGCATTGCTTCACACCCATCTTCTATACATTTGTGATAGTGATAGTTTGCATCGCTTGACCATTCTGTGGCATACTTATGCTTGTGATTATCACAAGCAGTCAAACAAAACATTGCTGGTAACATTAAACATATCACTAAAATAAATGTTTTAATAAACTTTTTCATAAACCTTTCTTTCCTTTACCATCTTCTATAAACATTTTCAAAGATTGCTTAAAAATGATTCTCCTGTTGTTATCCAAGGATTTGGAACACCATTTGCACTGACACATCATCTTGAAACAAACGAAATTTTAAGAAATTGTTTAAGCCTAAAACCGATATTAAACATTTTGAATTGTGTAAGTAATTAGGTAATCAATTAAAAGGTATCGAAATGCGATACCTTTTAAAATTCAAGCACTAAATAAAAATTCAAATCTATCGCTTTTCTTTTGTTTCAAAATCACTTTACTCATTTCATACAAGAACTTCGAATGTTGTTTCAAGCCAAATTATTGTATAGTTGCTAGATCCACAAGTTAAACCTTGTGCTTTGATTGTGTAATTTCCAGCTGGACTATCTTTTGTGTAGTTTGTTGTGTAAGAGAGAGTTCCAGTAATCATTGCTCTATTATCTGGCTGTCCATATGGACTATCTATCCAGTAAATATTATTATCGGGATAATGATCATCTATATACAAATATTCTACATTTAAACCATCAATCTCATCACCACAATGTACTTCAAATACAACCTTTGCTTTAATTTTAATTTCTTTTGGTTTAATAGTATAAGTTGCTCCAGGAACATATTCAAAATCATAATTTTTTGCAGTATAATAAGGTCTGTATTGATAAGTTCCGACATCTATATAAGTACTAGGACCATTAGTTGGTATTTCAGCTCCAGTTACTGGATTATATAATTTTGCATTTTCCTCAATAATGATTCTGTTTGGATTTGTATCTTCAGGATCACTTTCTCTATATTCTCCATATTTAAAACCAGTAATAGTTGTTTCACAGCCTTTAATTGTTCCATAAGTACATTCTATATTTGGAATAGTAACAGTCAATGTTGCTTTTTTGATTTCAAGTGTGCCTTCAACACAAGTTGAAGTGTAGTTGGCGCTGTTAGTAATATCTGCTCTTACACTATAAGTTCCTGCATTTTTTGGAACACCTGAACCATAATCACTAGATAAAGATGATTTATATTCAAATTTAAAATCGCCAGCATTTGCAATTGTGTCATCATATTTAAGTCCTTCCACTGTGATGAAATCGGTCGAATATTCCGCATCATCTCCATAAGTCAAAGCATTGTCGCTAGTTCTATCTAAAACCGTGATTGTCAATCTTGCTTTCTTGATTTCTAATTCTCCAGCTGTATAGGTAATGTTATATTTATTTGAAATGCAACCAGCAACTTTAACATAATATGTTCCAACATTTTTTGGAAGTGTTGAAGTATAAGTTCCATTTTCTTCAGTTGAATAAACAAAACTTAATGTACCCAAACTTTCTATTGATTCACCACTGTCAAGCCCAGTTGCAACAACATCGCTTGCAGTATATGAAATTGTGTCGCCATAAGTCAATGCGTCGTCGCCAGTTTTTGCATTTACTTTAAGTGTAATATTTATCCATTCAGTTGGGACTCCATCAACATATCTCCAATAGTTTCCAGCAGTTGTTGGCTGGGTTTCGCTATAATAATATTTTGTTGCACCATATATAACCGATTGCTCATTAATTGTTAATGCTTCTTTATTGCCATAATAATATACTTTTGCAATACTAGAACATTTGTCAAAGTATGTCCCACTTATATTAGTTATTCCACTTCCAATCACAACACTAGTAAGATTTGAACAACTTGAAAAAGCATTATCTCCAAGTTCAGTTACACTATTTGGTATAACAATACTTGTAAGTCCACACATATAAAAAGCATTTTCACTAATTTTAGTTAAGCCATCTGGGAACAAAATACTTGTAAGGCTACTACATTCTTGAAAAGCAAACGTGTTAATTCTTTTAATATTATTGCCCAATGATACAGTTGTAAGACTAGAACATTGAGTAAATGTACTATATGAAATGTATTCTAAGCCACTACCAATTATTACACTCTTGAGATTGCTACATTTATAAAATGCATGCCCACCCATACTTGTTACACTATCAGGAATTACCACACTACCATTAAGTCCAGTGCAACCATAAAATGCATTGATATCAATTTTTGTTACGCTATTTGGTATAGTTATACTTGTGATGGTTGTTTTGTCTTTGAATGCAGAATCTTTTATTGATGTTACCGCAAGTGTACCATGAGTTCCATCGTCATAAGTTGAAGGAATAACAATCTCGCTTGAAGTTATTCTTCCAATGCCAGAAACTTCATAACTATTGCTTGTTTCTACATAATTAAATGCAAGTTCAATTCGTGCAAAATCACAATCACCACAAATACCATTTTTGAATGGATGTGATACATCTTCATCATGCGCTCCGCAAACACATTCGTGCCAATGATTTGTTTCATTGTATGAATAACTTTCACTAAATGTATGAGTGTTTATATTTTTAAATCCACAATACGAGCAAGTTTTCCAGTGATTAGTTTCATCTTTTTCCCACTCCCCATAAGTGTGTTCAGCATGTTCAGGCCAAGATTCTGGAATACCATCAACATAGTGCCAGAAATTTGTATTGAGTTTTTGAGGTATTGTTTCGCTATAGAAATATAATTTTGTTGAATCAATTTTACCTTGATTGTTTATAGTATTCCACTCTGCTTGTGTGCCAGTATAAAATATTTTTGAAAGTTTTGGACAATTGTATACTATATACATATCAATATTTTTTACACTTTTAGGAATTACTAATGTTTCAAGATTGATGGATCCGCTAAATGCATTTCCTCCGATTGTTGTAACTCCATTAGGAACTACTATATTTGTAAGGTTTTCGCAACTATCAAAAGTATATCCTCCAATTGTGGTTATATTTGCAGGAATTTCAACACTTGTTAATCCAGAATGTTGAAAACAATTCACGCCAATGGATGTGATAGTCGCTGGTAATGTGACATTAGTAAGGCTACTGCACTTGTAAAAAGCGTACATTCCAATCGTGGTTACACCTTTTTGCAATGTCACACTTTCAAGTTGTGAACAATTTGCAAATGCATAATCGCCAATTCTAATTGTATTATTAGATAAGACTATTCCCGTGATATTTGTATTGTTAAATGCTTCATTTTTAATTGCCGTCACTGGCAAACCATTAAATGTGTTTGGAACATTTATAAAAGTATCAGTGCAAGTTCCAATACCTGTTAAGGTATAACTTGTTTCATCTTCATTTAATTCAAACTCAAAACCTGTTGAAATTAAAGCAGACACAATTTTTTCTTCAACTCGATGACAAATTGTACATTCATGATGATATAATCCAGAGTTTTTAGTTGTTGGGGTTCTGTCAATCGTTATATCACCAAAAATGTGAACGGTTTTATCTATTGTCTCCTCACAACCTTCTACTGTGCATTTGTGGAAGTGATAGCCCGCATCGCTTGACCATTCTGTTGCAAATTCATGTTCATGTTCTGCATTATCACAAGCCGTTAAACAAAACAAACTTGGAAACACTAAACATACCACTAAAATAAATGATTTAATAAACTTTTTCATAAACTCTCCTTTCCTTTACTATATTCTATAAACATCTTCAAAGATTGCTTTATCGTTTGAATTTGGGCTCTTAAATAATATTCATCTTCAAACATCGCATAGTGAACACTTGCTCTAATTAAAATGAAAATAAATGAAACTATTGTTTTGTAGTCAATTCCAAGCTTTGGCTCTAAAATTTTTGCATACTCCGTATATCTTTTATTTACACCTTCAAAGAACTTTTTGCCACTTTCGATGTATTTGGGATTGGTGTAAATCTGATACATAAGTCTATATTTCTTGCCGTGATTTTTCGCAGTCCAATATGGAATTTCATCAATAAACTTTTCAAGTTCTTCAGGTTTTGTTGGTGCTTTTGCCATAAACTCGTCTTCAACCTTGCTCATACAATGCTCGGTTGCTTGAATGACAAGCTCATCAAGGTCATTAAAATAACTATATAAATTCGCTGATGAAAATCCACAATACTTGCCAAGTGCTTTTATTCCAACATTTCCAAACCCATTTTCTGCATAGCACTCAAAGCATTTTTCCAAAATTTCCATTTTTCTTTCATCGTGATAAATATCTGTTCTACTCATTTATTTCTCCAAAACACATTATTAACTTATCGGTCAGTAAGATTATATCATACTATATTCGTTCTTTGCAATAATTTGACAAATTTTTTTTACATTCATATAAATAAATTAAAAATTTTTGCAGTTCCGCTTAAACTTTCACAAAAATCTCACTTTTTGAACAGGAATGCCACCCGCCCACAAAAAAACCTTATAGAACCAAATCCATAAGGTTTTAATAAATTATCATTTTACACAACTGCTGGCATTGTTCGATTGTTTTTAAACCAGTCTGTGTCTTTCAAAACCGTGTTATTATTTGAGCAACTCACTGAAATATTTAAATCAGATTTACTTGCAAACACAACAATATTGCCATTCATTGAAGTGAATTTATTTTCTTGATAATTTTCGCAAAGTGTGGTCACATAAACTTGAGTTGTGTACTTAAACACATTGTTAACAAATTCTTGCGTTGGGAATTGATTTTCATTTTTTGTGGTATATTCACTAGAACCTGCACAACAACAAACACAAACCACCTTTGGCTTAATTACACTCAACAATTCATTGCTTGAAGAAGTTTTTGAACCATGATGACCAGCCTTGTAAACATCAACTTCTGGCAAAGTATTGTTAGCTTTATCAACCAATGAAATCTCGCCTTCTTTTTCTAAATCTCCAGTGAACAAATAATGCTTATCATTTCCACCAGCACTCGCTTGATTAATCATAACACAAACTGAATAATTATTCTCTGTTGTTGCATGTTCTTCATAGAACTTTTGATAAAGTATTTCAAGCTCAACATCTTGGCTTAAGTTAATTTTTTTAGCAGCAACACTGCCATCACTTGACTCATCTGCCCCTTTCCAACAATCCAAGGCATTAAAATGATTCATTTTTCGACCATTTCTCTCTTGATTTAATTCTCTTTTATAGTTATTATACATTTTGTTACTATCAGTTTTATTAGTCTTCGGAAAATCTATAACAGTTCCAACAGTGAATAAATCAAATAGAGAATCAGTATTTTCGCCTGTGGCAAACCCCGCATAATGGTCTTCATGAGCATGAGTTACAATAACATAGTCAAGATTACCTTCAATATACTGATTTATATAGTTATAAATAACTGGAATACTATCAGCTTTTGAACCCGCATCAATCAATATTTCAACATCGCCAACTTTTATGAATGTGCAATCGCCTGTATATTTATTTCCAAGTTCCAAAAAATGAATGGACAAATCTTTACTCTTTATTTGCTCAACACTTAAATTGCCAACAGCCAAATCATAGCTACTGCCAGTTACAGCGTCTGGAATTTCGTATGAATCCGGCATGGTAAAAATAAAATTACCAAAAACACCAATAACCGCACCCAAAACAAAGCAAACTATTGCGGTAAAAATCTTGGAAACTTTTGATTGTTTTTTCTTAGCCATTATCTTCTTCCCCCAATACAACAATATTTCTAATTAATGTAACATTTTTGTAACGAGAAGCAGTGGTTGTGTACACCGCATAGTACATTCCAGGTACTTTTTCATCAACCCCATCAACTTTTGTTTCTTTTTCTGAAAGGTCGGTTCTATAGAAATATTCTATCTTTATTTCGCTGGAATAATCCTTACCAAAAGAAACACATTTTGCTCCAAGTTCTACATATTCTTCATAGTCACTATCGCCACCTATATACATAATTTCATCAATGGTTTTTGCTTCAACCATTGAAAAAACATCATTTTTAAAAGCAATCTTCATGCCGAAAAAGCCTGCAAGTAGACCAACAACAAGCACCGGCAAAACAATAAGCCAATTCAATTTTTTCGCTTGTTTCCTTATTTTTCTTTTACTTGACCTTGAAACAGAAACGTCTGCATCGTAACTTCTTTTAGTTTTTGTCGCTTTCATTGAAGAATAATCCATAATTCCCCCTATTTTTATATGCAATTTATAAAATTAAGTATAATAAATTTCTAAAGCTATGGCAATTATTTGTTGTCGAATTTTTATGAAAAATAACCAAACTGTAAGTTGCTTGTAATCTAAATTTACTCTTATTATACATAATTAATTATATATAAACCCGCAAATTTACTTGCAAATTTTCTCAATTTGTGTCAATCTATAATAGTAAGAAAATTCACGTGGAGAATATATGAATAACATAACCATTTTTACCGATTCTTGTTCAAGTTTAACTGAAGATATTATTGAAAAATACAATATTAAAATAATCCCTATATTTTTTACTTATAATGGAGAAGAATACAACCCACTAGAAGAAAAAATAGCTGTGGAAGATTTCTATAATATCCTTGAAACCGATATCGCAAGAACCGCATGCATTGCTCCAAGCACCTATATCGAATACTTCGAACCTGAACTAAAAAAAGGAAACCAAGTTATTCATGTTTCAATGTCTTCTGGACTTTCTGCAACCTATAATAATGCAATTTCAGCAAAAAACGAATTAAATGAAAAATATCCAAACAAAGTTGAAATTATTGATTCATGCAAAGGCGGAATGGGTATGGCTTTTGACATAGTCGAAATTGCTAAACTCAGAGACGAAGGCAAAACACTAGAACAAATCAAAGAAGCGGTTGATAAAAACAAAACTGATGTTGAATGTTTGTTTACACCTGGGTCAATAGACTACCTAAAAAGAAGCGGAAGAATAAATCCGCCGGCAGCACTGCTAGCAAAGGTAATGAACATCAACCCAATAATCAATGCAGACAAAAACGGCAAACTTGCAATCAAAGGTCTGTGCATTGGCAGAAAAAAAACTCTCATTTCAATGATAAATAAAGTTAAAACTACAATTCATGACACACTAAGAAAAATTTATCTTTGCTACACAAACAACAAGCAAGAAGCAGAGTTTGTTTTTGAAAAACTTAAAAAAGAAATTCCAAATTCTGACGTAAAAATTTCACACATTGATTGTACACTTGGTTGTCATTGTGGACCAAGAACCCTTGCATTATTTTTTAAACGCAAGGCATCTGCAAACTAAAATAAAATGACAAAAAAACAAGCCTTATGTTTAGGGCTTGTTTTTATATGTTCTATTTCTTTCTAAAACCCGCAATTCTTATCAGTTTCTGTTAGAAAAATATGATTTTTTAAATTAATTTATATTTAAAAAACTGGCAATATGGATTTTGAATTAAAAAAACATTTAATTTCGTTTCCTTTTCTTCTTCAACACAAAAAAAGAACCTGCTCCAATCAAACACGAAGCCGTTACAAATAAAATAATCATCACCCTTAGAATTTTTTTGCTCGGGTGTTCTTCATTCATCTCAGACTCTACAACATCAATTTCATCTTCCTTTTTGTTTTCTGAATCGAAATTATCATTTTCATTATCAGATGAAATTTCATCGTCTTTTTTTGTTTCTTCCTGTTTTATACCAATAGACAAAGTCTCTAAAACATCTCCACAATCCAAACATTCTTTATGTTTTTCTCCACACTCTGTTGCAGTTGACTCCTTATCAATAATCCAATCACTAGCACGATGTTCTTTTTGGGGAATAACATCACAGCCACTAATCACTTCTCCACAAATTTCACATTTTTCTCCTGCTGTTAACCCTTCATTCTTACAAGTTGCAGGCACTTCATTAACCCATTGTTTAGTGTGTGCTTTTTTTGATATTATAAATTCAGACTCATTCTTTTCATATATCAAATTTTCATCGTCAAAGCATTTCCCACATACACTACATTTCCAATACTCATCATTACCAGTTTGAGAACACGTTGCTTTTTGTGCTGGTATATGACTAGTTGTATGTATATGTTCAATGTCAGTTCCAATCACTTCAAAAACCAAACTATCATTGTCAATACTTTGCACTTCAATTTTTAATCCAGTGGAAATATTGTAACTTTCACCAACTGAAAGTGCCGAGTCGTTTTTCGTTTGTCCGCCACCAAAAACCTCATAGTTTCCCGATGAAATGGAATAATTATCCGGATACTTCATACCATTCGAAAACAAAAAACACACTAATCCACTTTTTAATTTATTATCTACCGAAACAATTTCTCCACTGGAATTAGTAAAGGTTTTATCTTTTGTATCATATTTATTATCACTACCATCAAATTTTCTATATTCTAAATATAATGTCTTATTTAAACTTGGTATATTAAGTTTATAACAAACAACATTATTCGATTCCAATCCAGAAGTCGCTTTTATTGTATACATTCCGACTTCTTCAATTTGCTTTACATTATCTTCGCCAAGCCAACCTTTAACTTCCCTTTCTTTTGCTGATATAAATTGTGGTACAGGACTAATTGCTTTTGCCATGGCAGACATAAAATAAACAGGCGAACTCAAATCCCTTTTATATAAATCTTTTAATCCAAAAACATGTCCCATTTCATGAATCATAGTTTGCAAATTTGAGAACAAAATTCCATTTTTATCTTTATACAGCTGATTATAATTTGCTGTTATTTGAACATAATTTCCACTTGTTATGGTTTTGCCATTAGATTCAATCTCAACACCATTATAGAAGTCTTGATAATTCCATAAAACATCTGTGCTACCATTTACTGAATATTCAGAAGAATAGTTAAAAATAATCGTCAAACTATCAATTAAATTATCGCCATTTTTATCAAGTTCAGAAAGAGAAAAACTTCCACTATTATCAATATTTGCCAAGCTATATCCACTTTGAATAATTGAATTAATACTATTAGACCAATCTTGTTTTAATTCAAGCATTCGCTCAGCTCTCTGAGATTCTTCATATCCGCTGGGATTATACTCCGATTTTTTTACGTAATAACTACGTGGTTTTGACAGTTTTATGGATACCCCTTCATCATCTAACAAATAAAGAGACTGCATATTTATTTTACCATTAGAAACATTATAAAAGTAATCCTTAACATTGTAATCTGCTGTCAAATAATTATTGTTTGTAATTTGTTTTATCGTTTGATTTTCAAAACATGTATCCTGCAAGTAATCATCTTCATCACTAAATCTCACAAACACTATCAAATTCGTAAAATTCGATTTCTGCGAATCTAGAGCAAACGTCACTGTGCAATGGTTGTTCATATTAAAAGTACCCACTATTATAAAAATGGCAAATTTAAATAAACTATAAACCATTATTTTTATTATCTTACTTATTTTTTCACACATAACACACTTAGTATACCACATCAAGCGGTTTTCTCTAATAAAATTTAACCAAAAAATAAAAAACCAATTAAATTTAATATAATTTCTATTTTTGCTATGATATAATTAATTTGTAAACTCTATGTAATATCTCAAAAGGAGAAATCAAATGAAAAATGTTATTATAATTTCTTCTAGTCCAAGAACTGGCGGAAACTCAGAAACCCTTGCTAAAGAATTTGAAAGGGGTGCAAAAGAAGTTGGCAATAATGTCGAATTTATCAGGCTTAAAGACTACAATCTCAAATACTGTATCGGTTGTTATGCTTGTAGCCAAAGCGGAAAATGTTTTCAACTTGACGGCATGAATGAACTTGGCGAAAAACTCACAAAAGCAGATGTTATTGTTTTCGCTACACCTGTCTATTTCTACTCAATGAGCGGACAACTTAAGGTTTTCATTGATAGACTTGTTCCATTCTACACAAAAATTCATGCAGATATTTACCTAATCGCTTCACAATGGGATTCTTCAAAAAAAATGATGGATAATACACTTAATGCTATTCGTGGTTGCACAAGAGATTGTTTTGAAAACTGTGAAGAAAAAGGCGTTATCTATGGTGTTAACCTTGAAAAGCTAAACGATGCACAAAAAAATAGTGGCATCATGCTAGAAGCTTACAACATGGGCAAGAGTGTTTAGTATTATTTCTTGAAACTATTATTTTTATTGTAACAAACAAAAATCCACCTTGATTCAAAGCATTTTTAGCTTGATATCAGGTGGATTTTATTATTCCCAATCAATTTTAGTATTAGCACCTATTTCAAAATGGTATTTTGCAATTCCAAGGTCAGTCTTTGTATAAAAACCATTGCCTGCCTTTGCATGCACTTTACCATTATTGAAAATAAATTTAAACTTTTGTTGATTCATTGCAGTTGGTGCAAGCAATGCACATTCAACACCATTCCTAAACCATTCTGGCGTTTCAGCTGAAACATTACTAACCTGCTCAACTGTTTTTATTTTATGAACCACACCACGATGCTTGCCATAACCAATGGCAAGGGTACAATATATTTTTTCGCCTTTATTTTTTGTAACTTTTGTTTTTTTCTTGCCGTAAGTCAATGCAACCCAACAACTATTTAAGCCAAGTTCCTGCACCTTTAATACAATTTTTTCTCCATAGTAACCAATATCTTCATCACGACCCTTTTGCCCTATCAATACGATATAGTTTTTCACATTTTCAAACTTGCCATACCTTGCCATAAATGTATCAAATGCTTCAGGCTCATCGAAACATGCTTGAATGTTTAGACCTGTTTCTTTATTGATTTTTTCAATTAAATCACAGATTTTTTTGCGTTTATCTTCTTCAATTTTCTCGTCTTTATATTGACGAACAGAATGCCTTTGTTTTATTAACTCTAACATATTACCTCTCCCTTATTCTTATAATATCATTTTTTATGCCCAGCTCAAACAATATAATTGCAAAACGAAAATAAATTTATTATTTTAAAAGTAATGTTACAACTTATTGAATTTTAGTAACATTTAATTTTGTTCAATTTATATGCTTCAAAAATTTGCAAACATTCGGATTATAATTTAAAATATAGTAAGTAAAATATTGGGGGCAAACATATGAAAAAAAATGAAAGTGGCGTTATAATTTTAAGCGAAACAAAAAACGGCGAACGCATTGTGTCTTGCGGTGGCAGAATATCAACAAAACCAGGAACTGCCATTGAGCTTTACAGAAAAGCCACAGATAAAGAAAAAAATTTAAAACTTATTTCCAAGGTGCTTTCTTCAGGACATAAAACCGTTTTGGAACATCATTATTTTAACCTAGGATTTAATAATGTTTCAATTTTTGTAGAACAATTTTTAATAGAGTTCAGACTCGCATCATTCACAATTAAATCTGGAAGATATGTTAACTTTTCTAATGCTGGATTTAACTTGCCTGATTCATTTTCGGAAGACCAAAAGAAACTTATCAAAAACCATTTCCAAAAAATGTTTAAATATTATGATAAATTTGTTGCAAACAATATTCCTGTTGAAGATGCAAGATTTATCTTACCTTATGGTTTGAAAACAAACATCTATATGAGCTTAAATGCACGTGAACTTGTGCATGTGATTTGCACCATGATTTACGGTCGTGGCAAAAATTATGAAGAAATTTACAAACTTGGGCTTCAATTAAAAGACTTGTTCGACTTACGTTATCCAAACATCATTGAAGCTAGCAAAAATCAATATGCTGAGCCTAGTAGTGAAGTTCTGAAAGCTGAACCTAAGCCTGTGACTTCAATAGAATATGTTTATCAAACCACAAAACTTTTATCTTTCCCAACAAATGCAAGCAAAACACTTGATGATTTCGCTAAAACAACGGGATATGAAAAATTTGATTTCAAATCCGCACTAAAAGACGACAAACAAGCAAAACTACTTGAACATTTTAACTACACTTTCAAAGTCGAAAATTTTGCTTTAATCATTCTCAAACATCTAACCCGTCATAGAATGCAGTCGCTCGCCACCCCACCATTAATTAAATATGTCGATTCTAATAAATTTATTATCCCTAAAACAATTCTGGAAAATGAAGAATTAACAAACGACTTTAAGCTTTGTATAAAAGAAAATCGTGACTTATATAACAAACTTTTGGGCAAAGTTGACCCATACCTATTAATATATTTAACACCACACGGTTCTGCCATGGATTTAGTAACAACAATGAATGCCAGAGAACTTTTGCATCTATTTAACCTTAGAACATGCTCAAGAGCACAATGGGTTATCAGAGAACTCACAACCGATATGCTCAGAGCTTTAAAACATATTGACAAAGATATGTTTGCTGTTTTCGGTGCAAGCTGTTATACTTTTGGAGTTTGTCCGGAAGGCAGAATGTGTTGCGGAAAACAACTTGAAATGAAAAAAATGTTTGATGAAATGGAGTAAGTAATGGAAAATATTATCCTTGACGGAAAAGCAACTTCCAAAAAGATTATAGAAGAACTAAAAATTGAATTTGAAAAAAAACCAACCGATAAAAAACTCGCAATAGTTTCTGTTGGCGATGATTATGGCTCTGCGGTTTACTGCAATATGAAAAAGAAAAAATCAGAGTATATTCATATTGGTTGCGATGTATTCCACTTTGATGAAACCATAACGCAAGACGAACTTGAAAACAAAATTAAAGCTCTTGCAGAAGACGATACCTATGCCGGAATAATGATTCAACATCCACTTCCAAAAAACATTAATGAGCAACGTTGTTTCAATCTCATTCCGCCTGAAAAAGACGTTGACGGATTGTCCGCCACATCATTTGGACTTATTGCACAAAGCAAACCTGTTTTCGTTCCAGCAACCGCTCTTGGAATTATGAAATTGTTTGAAGAATACAATATAAATCTCATTGGCGAAAAAGTTTTAATGATTGGCAAAAGCCAAATTGTTGGACTACCACTTTCAGTTATGCTAATGAAAGCCGGTGCTACTGTAACTGTTGCCCATTCAAGAACTAAAAACCTTGAATCAATGGTAAAGGATTACAAAATTGTTATCGTTGCAATCGGTAAAGCAGAACTCGTGAAAGCAGATTGGTTTGTTGATGGTCAAATTATCGTTGATGCTGGTTATAATGAAGGAAATGTTGGAGATGTAGACCACCTAGCCTACCAAAAAGCAAGCTTCTATACACCAGTTCCAGGTGGCGTTGGACCAATGACAATAGCTTCACTTTTGTCACAAACCGCTGAAGCTATCAAAAAATTTAAAAAGTAAAAACGCAAAAATCAATAAAAAATATCTGAAAAATAGCTACTTTGTAGCTATTTTTTATTTAAAAAATAAATTTCGTTTATAGCTATTGACTTTAACATTATTTTTATTTATAATATTTTTGTCAAAAATACAAGGAGATAGCTATGCAATTTTCTAATATAAATTACAATCTTTATAAAAGTTTTTTAGTTGTTTATGAAACAAAAAATATTTCTCGTGCAGCAGATATTCTTTATATCTCGCAACCTGCAGTTTCTCATAATATTAAAGAGCTTGAAAAACAACTCAACATCCAACTTTTCTATAAGAAATCAAATGGTATGAACACAACAAGCGAAGCAGATATTCTTTACAAATATATTTCGAGTGCATTCAACTCAATTTGGAAAGGCGAACTAACAATTTCAGATATGGCAGGACTTAAAACTGGAGTAGTAAAAATCGGAATACCTTCTTATTTAACAGTCTTGTTTTTATCGGACGTTATCACAGAATTTAGAAGCAAATACCCAAATGTCAAAATTGAAATCG
Organism: uncultured Lachnospiraceae bacterium; assembly: GCA_964646345.1. Classification (GTDB taxonomy): domain Bacteria; phylum Bacillota; class Clostridia; order Christensenellales; family UBA1242; genus RGIG1681. Next base: position 92,209 of record CAZYDU010000003.1, on the reverse strand, counting down.
TATCTAAACCAATTCCAGACCTTATAACCATGCTTCAAACACAAAATATTGATATTGTAATTGACAGCCAACCTATCTCAACAGAAAAATCAACAATGAGCATAAAATACCTAAAATCGTATTCTCATTGTTTCTTCACAACTAATAAGTACTATAGTGAAAAATCTTTTGGTATTGAAAATATCAATAATCTTCCACTAATCATATCTTCTCAAAGTTCTGAAGAAATTAAGCTACTAAAAAATTCTGTTGTTGGGCTTAAAATTAATCCAGTTATCGAAGCCTGGACAACCGAGTCTATGATTAAACTAGTCAAGGAAGGCAACGGTGTTGGTTACTGCCAAGAAGAATATATCAAGGACGAACTCGAAACTGGAACACTAAAAAAACTCAACCTTTTATTTGCCCCACCAAAACTTGATATTTATTCAGGATACATTGTTGACACTCTAGCATTTGCACCAAAGAGATTTATAGAATTTTTATCTACAAAAGACTAATTTTGATTAGTCTTTTTTTTATTCTTGTGTTATTATATTTGCGGGAGAAAATATGAAAAATTACTACATTTGTATTGATATTGGCGGAACTGATGTTAAGTTCGGCATTATTGATGAAGATTATGAAATTATTTATAAATCCAAAATCAAATCGAGTTTAATAAAGGAAACCGAATCATTCACACCAATTTTCAAAGAAATTTTTGATGACATTAACAAAAACTGCAAGTTAAAAACGAATAACGCTAAGGGTATTGGTATAGGTTTTCCGGGACTTGTTGACCACAAAAACAAACAAGTTAAATTTCTGGCAAATCTAAAATTAAAGGAATACAATAACATATTAGATGGGCTTCATGAAATTTGTAACTTACCTATTAAAATTGCTAATGATGCAGAACTAGCACTACTCGCCGAACAAAAACTCGGAGCTGGACAAAATAAAGAAAACTTCGTTTTGTTAACTCTTGGAACTGGACTTGGTTGCGGAATAGTTTTAAATGGAAAACCTTTGAGACACAATTTGCCTTATTCTTGCGAATGCGGACATTTGAAAACAATGGAAAACAGCGTTGATTACGGGTCTTTAACAAGCACAAGAGCACTGATTATGCAAACAAAAACAGCAATGCAAAACAACCCTAATTCAAAAATGTGGTCAAAATACAATCTTTCAACAATTACAGGTAAAACTGTTTTTGATTTTAAAGACATAGATAAAACCGCAAAACAAGTTTTTGACAACTATATAAAAAAACTTGGAACTGTTATAACAAACTTATACACATTGCTCTCGCCTGAAATTTTCATCATCGGGGGCGGTATATCAAAACAAGGCGAAGCTTTAACAAAACCGCTTGAAGATTTCGTCAACAAAAATATATTTGTAAAAAATATAAATATCTCAACAAAAATTGTACCTGCAAAATTATCAAACGATGCAGGCATTCTTGGTGCAAGATGTTTATTTGGTTAAAGGAGTTAGTATGAAATTAAATTTAGAAAATTCAAGAATTAAACCACAAGAAATTACCGCAAAGGATTACCAAAAAAAAGTAAAGGAGATTTTCGCTAAACTTTATAATCCTGACCATAGTGAAGGTACAACCTGGGTTGATTGGCCAATAAACTATGATAAAAAAGAATTTTCAAAAGTCCAAAAACTTGCAAAACATATCAATGAAACATCTGATGCTTTGCTTGTTATTGGCATTGGGGGCTCATATCTTGGAGCAAAAGCTGGACTTGACATGCTTGCTAACAACAAAAATAAACTTGAAGTCATTTTCGCAGGCATTAATTTTGATTACAGCGACCTTGCAGAAAAACTTGAGTACTTAAAAAATAAAGATGTAACCATTAACGTAATTTCAAAATCAGGAACTACTGTTGAGATTTTATCAACATTAAATATCGTTGAAAAATTCTTAAAAAATAAGTATAAAAATGATTATAAATCTAGATTGATTTTCACAACCGATAAAACAAAAGGTTACCTAAGACAACGTGCAAATAATGAAGGCATTGAAACTTTATCCGTTCCAGATTCAATGGGCGGTAGATATTCAGTACTTTCTTCAGTAGGTTTACTACCATTTGCAGCAGCAGGTATTTCCATAAAAAGAATTATAGAAGGTGCAACAACAGCGTATCATGATTTAACAGAAGAGAATATTTCTAACAACATGGCTTTGCAATATGCAATTTACCGCCATTTGTTAAATAAAAAGCTCGGAAAGAAAGTTGAACTATTTGCCTCATTTAGTTCAAAACTGTCTTCATTTGGTGCTTGGCTTCAACAACTTTTTGACGAAAGTGAAGGCAAAGATGGCAAAGGTCTCTTTGTTGCATCATTAACCTATTCAACAGACCTTCACTCAGTGGGGCAATTTATTCAACAAGGCTCTCCTATTATTGCCGAATCATTCATTGGAGTTGCTTCCCCTGCTAAAGATTGTTCGCTTTCAAACATAGCACTTGATTCGCCTATCAAATTCTTAGACGGAAAAACAATGAGTGAAATTAACAATGCCGCAGAAAACGGCACGATACAAGCACATAAAGATGCAGGTGTTCCAATAATTCGTTTTGAAATTGATGAAATAAATGAATTCAATTTTGGATATTTAGTTTATTTCTTCGAATTTGCTTGCGGAGTGAGCGGTTACCTTTTGGGAGTTAACCCATTCAATCAACCAGGTGTTGAACAATATAAATCATATATGAAAGAACTTCTAAAAAAATAATTATAAATAAAATAAACGGTCAAATTCAAAGCAAAGAATTTAACCGTTTTTTCTCTTTTAAAAAAAGGTTATCTAAAAACTCAATTTAGATAACCTTTTTAATTACTTTTTTCCGCCAACAAGACCAACAAATTGATTCCATGTTCCAGGGAAGAACATACAAATAACAATCAAACCAACTGCTACATAGAAAACAATTCTCCAAAGCAAACCCTTGTCTGCAACAAATTCCCAACCAACAATTCCAACAACAATTAACGGTGCCCATGTTTTAATGATTAACAAAATCTTGAAAACAAGTGTTGTTTCATCAATGAATGCCCATTGTGAATGAATGCATAAAACCAGGTATGCCAAAATTGTGATTACTGCAGCAATACAGCCAATACAGTCTAAAATTTGTTTTCTAACTTCTTTACTATTATCTACCATAATCTTTTCTCCTTAATTTCAATATACTTAAATTTTTATGTTTTGTCAATTTTATTCGACAATAAATTCAAATTTTAACATTAACTTTCATTCAAAGCTCCATATAAAATATTATAAAACGCAAAAATATCCAAAAATCCCAGAAAAATACCAATAATTTTAAAACTTGTATTAATTTTCAATTCTTGCAAAGAATAATAATATGGACAATTCTGAAGAACGTGTTGCACTATATGCATCACAAACAAAATCTATTGAACGTAATTTAAAACGTTTTATAAAATCTAAACATAAAACACTTAAATAAGAGTGTTTTCAAAATTTGGATTTAAAAATTCTTGAGCCAAACTATCGTCAACATAACCGTTTAAATATTTATTGTAAGAACGGATAACTGTCGCAATTTTTTCAATTTCTTCTGACCAAACAAACCATTTTTGAACATACTCTTCTGCTTGCTTCACATCGCCGGCAATTTGAAGTTTCACAACTTCAGCAAGCATAGTTTTTGTGAGCGATTTTATCTTATCAAAATCAAAATGCATTTTGTTATTTTCATCCAAGGTTATTGCGTTTTCGGTAAGCATACGATTGCAAATCATTACCGACCTGGTTTTATGAGCTTGAGCAAGCACTGGTTTACCCTTCATAAAGTTTCTAAACAAGCCCGTAACCATCATCTGTTTTGTTTCAAAATCTGTAAAGCATTTTTCTTGAACAAACTCATCTAAAAATGCATACATGCCCATATCCGCCTTATACTCTTCTAAAATTGAACTATACTTTCCGAGCGTATTCGAATTTGGACCAAGAGAATGAGTATTTTCATGGCAAATTACAGCCCAGTGGTCAGCTTCAGGATTGTAAAATTTGCAAAATTCTTGAGCAATAAGTTTTTTGTAATTTTTCTTGTTTCCCGATTTTCTAACTTGTCTGTGGTAAACATTTCTATTGCCACCACCGATAGAAAACGCAAGTTTATCACTATTTGGCAAATTTTGAGCGGTAACAAAACTGGCTTGATAAGCACCTTCATCACCAACCAAGGCAATTAAATCAACATCAACGGCAATTTGTTTAACCTTTGACGATTTTTTATTTTCATACAATTCTTTATATGGCATAAATTTAGCAGCGATATCAACCAAACTTTTGAGTTTATTCAAAAGCTCAGTGCCTTTTTTATTAACAAGTCCAACCCTTGCACCTAAACTATCTTTCGAATAAATTTTAACACCAGCTTCTTGAATTTTTTTAGTTAATTCCAAATTATCAAAAATTGTTTTTGTTAATCTTTCATCATACTTTTCTCTTGTGATAGTAAACTCAAATTTCGTGTCTTCGTCAAGTTCAGCCCAAGCCTTGTCTGCATAAGCATCAAGCATAGGGTCAGCTTTCTCAAGAGCTTTAATTTGCAAATCTAAGTATTTATTGAACTTTTCGTCAGTCGAATATTGTTTTGCTTGCCTTAATTCATTTGTAACAATTTTAAATTCGTCACTAAAGGCATCAACAAAATCAATCGCCTTGAGTTTATCACCATCCCATTTAACAATTGAACGTTGGTTTAAAATTTCTTGCACTTCTTGAACTTCTGAGTTATCTATCATTCGCGACAAAATCTCGTGGAATTTTTCAACAGTCAAATCTTCTGGAAAATATCCCATTCCCAATGTTTTGTTTACGCCATCAAAAAGAGCAGTTTTATTACCTTCCATATCAGGAGAAAAATTACTTTTTTGTGATAAAAACATCTTTTTTGCCAAAATCGCCTTTTTGTCATTTTTTACACTTTGTTTGTTTAAAAAAGCCAAAATTTGGTGATTTTTTACATTTTCAAGTGAAAAATGAATATTTTCAATTTCATAAGCAGCGCGAGTCAAATGGCACAAAACCATTAAATCGTCATTTGATAATTCTTGAACTTCTTTATCTTCTCTTTTTAAAAACTCGATTTTTCTATAACGTGTTTTAGATGTCCTTTTCCTAAGTTCTTTTAAACTCATTTTATATTTAAATTCCATAACTCGCTCCTTTTTATAAAAAAGAAATGTAATTACATTTCTTTTCTGTCTGATAACGCTTTTGATAAAGTAACTTCATCGGCATACTCAAGTTCGCTTCCCATGGAAATACCTTGAGCAATTCTTGTTACTTTTATATCAAGCGGTTTTAAAAGTTTTGAAATATACATTGCCGTTGCTTCGCCTTCAACATCAGGATTTGTTGCAATGATAACTTCACTTGTTCCATCATCACTAACCCTTGCTAGCAATTCTTTTAAACGAATATCATTTGGACCAACGCCAGCAAGTGGATTAATTGTGCCATGTAAGATATGATATTGTCCTTTAAATGAACCTGTTTTTTCAATAGCAATAGCATCTTTTGGCTCTTTCACAACACAAATCACTTTTGATGCTCTAGTTCTACAAATTGAACAAGGCGATGTTTCGGTGTAGTTTCCACAAACTTCACAAAATTTAATTTTTGCTTTTATGTTTATAATTGCATCTGCGAAGTTTTTAGCCTGTTCATCACTTGCTTTAATAATAGAATAAGCATATCTTTCTGCTGTTTTCTTTCCGACACTTGGAAGCTTTGAGAACTCATTAACAAGCCTTGCTATCGGTTCTATCTGATTAATATCCACTAAATGAGACCCCCAAATGCACCCATTTTGCTAGACTTATCACTATCCGCCTTGCTCTTTGCATCATTATAGGCTGCAACAATCAAGTCTTCAAGCATTTCTATATCGTCAGGATCAACAACCGCTGGATTGATTTTTACACTTTGCATTTCAAATGCACCATTAATTTCAACCTTTACCATTTCTCCGCTTGCAGTTCCTTCATAAACTGTGTTATCAAGTTCTTCCTTTGCTTTCATTGCATCTTGTTGCATTTTTTGTGCTTGACGCATCATTGCTTGCATATTTCCGCCACCAAAACCACCAAAACCACCAAATTTATTTGCCATAATTATATCTCCTTTTCTATTAATTTTTGATTTTTACTTAATAATTAATTTATCTCCAAAAAATTCTTTTAAAGAATCTAGTGGATTATATTCTTTTACAATTTCCTTAATTTTATAGCTCAAGCCCTTTAACTTAAAAAACTTATCAAGCTCAACTTTGTGTTTTTCATTCTCCACGAGTTCTCTTAAATTTATTCGCTTAGAATCTAATTCAACAGTGAAATTTTCAACCTTGATATTATCAATTTGACGACAAATCATGAGAGTTGACATTTGTTTATTCTCTCTCAACCAACTCAAAAGTTCTCCTAATATCAAATCTTCGGTTGTTGCTTTTTCATTTTTGTCAAATTCAATGGTTTTTTCTTCAACCGGTTTCAACTCCAATGCTTTGTTATTTTTATTTTCTTCAGTTTTTAGCGATATTTCATCTAAATCTTTATACACTGAATTATTTAAACTTGAGCTTTTAGCTGGGAAATTTCTTTAAAGCTTCTTCGATTTTTTCAATTCTTCTTTCTATTGAACTATCATTTATTATTTTGATTATAGCAGTCTCTAAAACTATTCTAGGTTGTGCACTATATCTAAGTTCTTGTTCAACACCACTCAAAATTTCGATTGATTTTAAAATCTCAACATAATGTTCTTCTGTTGCCTGCATTTTCATAAGCTCATAAATATCGTCTTTTACAACAACAATTTCTCTCGCCTTTTCTTTTAAACTATAAATCAACAATAAATCCCTAAAATACGAAATCATATCATTTGAAAAAACCAAAGGACTTTTTCCGCTTGAAAGCACATTGTCAATTTCACTTAAAGCATTACCAATATCTCTATTTAAAATCAAATCCGTCATTTTAATAAGTGTTTCTCTTTGCGAAACACCCAATACTTCAATTACTTTTTTATATGTTAACTCATCGCCAGCAAAAGACACACATCTGTCAGCTATTGAAAGTGTGTCACGAACACTACCTTCTCCAGCTCTAGCAATAACATTAATTGCACTTTCTTCAAATTTCACTTTTTCATTTGTTAAAACTTTTCTTAATAATCCAGTTAAATCTTCGAGAGACACAAGTTTAAAGTCAAATCTCAAACATCTTGAAAGAATCGTTGCTGGAAGTTTGTGAACTTCGGTTGTTGCCAAAATAAACACTGTGTTTGTTGGTGGTTCTTCAAGTGTTTTCAAAAGTGCATTGAATGCACTAATTGAAAGCATATGAACTTCATCAATGATGTATACCTTATATTTTCCAACTACTGGTGGATATTTAACTTTTTCACGCAAATCACGAATTTCATCAACACCATTATTAGAAGCCGCATCAATTTCCAAAACATCAATACTTGTTCCTTGCAAAGCTTTGCATGTTTCACACTCTCCACAAGGCGAACCATCTTCGTTTAAATTTGTGCAATTAATCGCTCTTGCAAATATCTTTGCGATACTAGTTTTTCCCGTTCCACGACTGCCAGTAAATAAATAAGCATGGGAAATTTTGTCAAATTTGATTTGGTTCACAAGGGTTTTTACAATATGATTTTGTCCAACTACATCGCTAAAATTTTGCGGACGATATTTTCTGTATAAAGCTAAATACATAAGTTTCTCCTTATTTCAACTTATTTTTTATTCTTTGCAAAGTATTATCTATTGATTTAACATTCTTATTCAAAATCTTTGCTATCTCGGATTGCTTTTCTCCTGCAAGATAATGTTTCAAAACAACTCGCTCTGCTTCGCTAAGTTCTCTTTCGCAAACCTGCATTTTCTCATTAAATTTTTCTTTATCAATAAAAATTTCTAAAGGGTCACAGATGGCTGTTCTATCCACAATAATGTCAAGTTTTGAAAGTTCATCTCCGCTCTCACTTATTCCAACAAGTGAAACCGATTCGTTTAGAACCTTGTTTTTTCCATTCTGTGTTTTCTTAATTGCGTCAAATATCTGACGTTTTATGCAGAGCTTAGCAAAATAATCAAAACCATCTTCAAACAAACTTGTGCCGTTATAGTTTTTGCAAGCTTCCAAAAGACCAATAATTCCTTCTTGATACAAATCTTCGGTTGTCCCGCCTGCAATATAAAACTTGCGACACAAATTTTTTATGTAACCGCTATAGCTTTGCACAATTTTTACAATATCTCCTGTATCAATATTATTCATTTGCCACCTTATTTTATTCTTTGTCTTACAGCTTCATAAAGCACAATTCCAGCACTAACACTTGCATTGAGTGAATTTACATTGCCAAACATTGGAATAGATATAATTCCGTCACAGCTTTTTCTTGTAAGATCACGCACACCCGTACCTTCGCCACCAATCACTAGTGCAATGTCTCCTGTTAAATTGGTTTTATACATCTGTTCGCCGTCCATATCTGCAGCATAAACCCAAACGTTTTGTTTTTTCATTTCTTCAATGGCTTGGTTCAAGTTATTAACTTTTATAACAGGCATAAATGCAGTAGCTCCTGCCGAAGTTCTAACAACGGTTTCATTAACAGTTGCACTTCTTCTATTTGGAATAATTACACCAGTAGCACCAGCACATTCAGCAACTCTTATAACCGAACCCAGGTTATGTGGGTCTAAAACTTCGTCAAGAACAACAAACAAAATATCTTTACCATTATTTCTTGCGTTTTGAATAGTATCATTTAAGTCTGCATATTTAAAATCGGTGTGAATTGCAATAACACCTTGATGATGACCAGTTTCACTCGTTTTGTCCAGAACACGTTTATCAACAAATTCTATTTTTATATTCTTATCTTTTGCGATTTGCTGAAATTTTCTAATTTCAGGGTCAACCGTTCCATTCAATATCATAATTTTTTCAATAGTCTCATCAGTTTTGAGAAGTTCTCTAACCGGATTTTTTCCTTCTATTTTCATATTTACTCCTAAAAATCAACCTTTAATTCTTCAAGTGATTTATTTAAAAACTCATTCAACCTTTCCGTTTCGCCGGCAAGGTATAAATATCCAAGCAATGACTCAAATGCCGTTGCATGTATATATTCATTATAACTAAAATTCCTTGCTTTTGTATGAATATGTGTATTTCTCGCACGTCTAGCAATGTCAGCTTCTTCTTCGCTCAAAAGTTCTTCAATCTTTTTAAAAGTTACAAATTGCGAGCCCGCCGAAACCACTGAAGACACCATCTTATTCATTTTGTTAACTTTAACACCATAATTTAATGCAATATGTTCACGAACAAACAATGTTTGCACACTATCGCCAATCATCGCAAGAACCAATGGTTGCATTTGTTTGATTTTCTCTTTTTCCATAACTACAAATATTATAACATTTTATCTCTAATTTAACAACATTTTTAACATATAGATATTTGATATTTTCAGGCTATAAATAAAACTTATACGAATAAATTTAACTCAGTGTCACAAACTAAAACTATGAAAAAATTATCATTTTTTAATATAATTTCCATGTTTTTATATGTCGTTCTTGTTAGTGTTTTTTATTTGAGTTCAAAACCTGCAAACCAATCCTTTGCATTAGAAGAAAATCACAACGATAATCTTGAACATTTCTTCATTGAAGAAAATGTTGCAAGCGATGAAACAGAAAAAACATTTCCCGCAAATTCTGATAGTGTTCCAAGCAAGAATTATATTGTTGTAATAGACCCAGGTCACGGCGGAACTGACCCCGGCTCAATCGGATATAAAACCAAAATTCATGAAGATAAACTCAACTTACAAATGTCCAAACTTTTAAAACAGAAACTAGAAGATGCGGGGATTAATGTTGTTATGACAAGGGAAACAGATGACGCCTTGATTGAAGGTCGTGGAAGACAATGGAAAAAAGACGAAATGAAAGCAAGGCGAGAACTTATTGTGAAAACTAGACCAAATATGGTAATATCTTTACATCAAAACTCATACACAAATCACACTCTCCGTGGAGCACAGGTGTTTTATGATAAAAAAAGCGAAATAAGCAAGCAAATCGCTGAGTCCATTCAAGAACAATTTAAATTAAACCTTGATAAAAGCATCAAATCGCCTAGCCCTGGAGATTATTATATGCTCAAGTGCTCGCCAGCCCCATCGGTTATAGTTGAATGCGGATTTTTATCTCACCCTGAAGAAGAACAACTTTTACAAAACCAAGAATATCAAGCAAAAATTATCGACTCAATTTATAAAGGAATTGTAAATTTTTTGCAAAATAATTAGTTTTTATACATTTTTACATAAAACGCAAGTAAAATTGCGTTTTTCTTTTTATTGCTTTTTCACTATTCATTTTGCACCACATTTAACAAACTAATTTACAAAATAAAACTTTTGTGATAATATAAAAGCATGGAACAAAAAGAAATTGAATTAAATAAAAACGAATTTTTAGAAATAGCAAAAAACAACATCAAAAGAGAAGGAATTAACGAATTGCTCGCTTGGCTTGAAACAACAGATTTCTTTGTTTGCCCAGCAAGTGCAAAATTTCATTCAGCAGAAGCAGGTGGATTGTGTTTTCACTCTTTAAATGTTTACAAGCGTCTTTTGAAACTCGCAAAAGACGAATACGGCGAAGAAAACATCAATCTTGAAAGCATTACAATCATGTCTTTATTTCACGATGTATGCAAATGTTGTTTCTATAAACAAGAAATGCGAAACGTTAAAGAAAACGGCGAATGGGTGCAAAAACCATATTACACAGTTGACGACCAACTACCTTATGGCCACGGAGAAAAAAGTGTATATATGATTAATGGTTATCTAAGGCTCACACGAGAAGAAGCTTTAGCTATTAACTGGCACATGGGTGGTTTTGATAAACGAACTCAAGCAGGCGGAAACGAAATGTCTGCAAGCTACTACAAATACCCTATTTGCGTTTTATTGCATATCGCCGACATAATGGCAACATATTTAGACGAAACCAGACCAAACTAAAGGAGAACTTATGGACTATCAAAAATTAGCAAATTTACTTTACAAAAACATTCACACCACACCTGAATATTATTTCGAGCAATTTCCTGAAAGGCAACTTGCACCTGGTGCAGAAGTTACAAGAACAGCTCCAAGCCCAACAGGATTTTATCATACAGGTGGTTTATTCGGTGCAATGATTGATAAAATGCTTGCATACAAATCAAATGGTGTATTCTTTTTAAGAATTGAAGATACGGATAAAAAACGTCAAGTTGCGGGAGCTTCAGATATTGCTTATCACGCACTTTGCAAATTCAATCTCAAACCTGACGAAGGATTCATGGGAGAAGGAGTTTCTCAAAAAGGTAACTACGGAAGTTATATCCAGTCTGAAAGATTGGAAATTTACCACAGTTTTGCAAAACGTCTCGTTGAACTAGGCAGGGCGTTCCCTTGTTTTTGTGCAATGTCAGAAAACAAATCTGATATTGAAAAAAGACGTGAAGAACAACTCGAAGAAAGTGAAAATATCGAAGATAAAGACCCTTGCAGAAACTTGGATTTTGCAACCATTGAGCTCAATATCAAAATGGGCAAACCTTGGGCTTTGAGATTGCTTTCAACAGGCGACCCAAATAAAACATTTGAATTTGTCGACCTAATCAAAGGTAAACGTGAAATTCACGAAAACGCAAAAGACGTTGTTCTTGTAAAAAGCAATGGCATACCACCTTATGCTCTAGCTCACGTTGTTGACGACACCTTAATGCATGTTACAACCGTTATTCGTGGCGAAGAATGGTGGCCATCACTAAATGCACATCTTGAAATATTTAAAGCGTTAGGACTAACCCCACCAAGATATGCACACCACCCTGTTGTATGTAAACTTGACGAAGAAACTGGAAACAAACGCAAACTCAGCAAACGCCGTGACCCTGAAGCAGACTCGAGATATATCATTAGCGAAGGTTATCCAACTGATTCAGTTAATGAATATCTTTTAAACCTTTTAAATAGCGACTTTGAAAACTGGAGAAAAGCAAATCCTGACACCCACTGGCTAGAATTTCCATTCTCAATCAAAAAAATCATTTCATCTAGCAACCCAATATTTGACCTTGTAAAAATTAATGACATTGCTAAAAACATTATTTCAAAACTCCCAGCTAAAGAATTGACCAGAAAACTTATTGACTGGGCTAATGAATATGACGCAGATTTTGCTAAGGTTCTTTTAAATAATCAAGAAATGGTTGAAAATTTCTTCAAGATTGATAGAGAAAATGCGAATAGACCAAGAAAAGATTTTGGACATTTTGCTGAAGTTAAGGAACTTTATAGTTACATGTTTAACGAATATTTTGACAAAAACACAACTCTTGTTTTTGATAGTAAATTTTCATCAAACGACATAAAAGAATTACTCAAACTTTATAAGACTTCATACAATTTATCAGACGACAAACAAACTTGGTTTGATAGACTAAAAGCAACCGCTGATACTTGTGGATTTGTGGATATGAAAACCTATAAAGCAAACCCTGAAGCATACAAAGGAAATGTTGCAGATGCAAGCAATATCGTTAGAATTGCTTTAACAGGAAAAACAACAACTCCTGACCTATATGAAATCATGAAGCTTTTGGGAGAAAATGAAATTAATTCAAGACTTGACTATGTTATCAATAACTTGAAATAAATTAAAAAAAGATACAAATACTAAGTTTGTATCTTTTTATTTTGTTTACTATTTTTATAAATTAATTTATAATAAAAATATTAAATAACTAGGAAAATATTATGAAAAAAACGTTAAAAATATTATTTAAAATTCTCATTTGTTTTATTATCATCTTGCCAATATCTTTTGCATCAGTCGCCTGCTCTAATGGGAAAAGTGCTTACGAACTTGCTGTTGAAAACGGCTTTGTTGGCACGCTTGACGAATGGTTAGAATCATTAAAAGGCACAAATGGTTCAAACGGAAAAGACAAACAATCTGAAACATCTTATCAAATGTGGGAAAAAGCAAAGCAAGAAGGCTCATTTACTGGAACTTATCTTGAGTTTTTGGAAACATACTTTTTATATGATGACACAACATTCGCTACAAACAAAGCACTGTCTAGTATTGTGGAAATTTCAACAAGTTCCAAAGCAGGATCTGGTGTGATTTATAGCATAGATAGCGAAAACGATGCATTTATCATAACAAACTATCACGTGGTTTACGGCTATTCATCTTGCACCGTCAAACTTTATGGAACTAATGAATCCGAAAATTTTAATGCAAGTGTTGTTGGTGGTTCTGAGACTTATGACATAGCAGTCATTTACCTAGAAAACTGCTCTTTGCTAGAATCTGCAAAGGCAACTCCTGCAACATTTAATCTCGATACCCAGCAACCGGGCTCAACATGTATCGCTATAGGAAACACCAATAACGAAGGAATAAATGTTACGAAAGGTTGCATACGAAAAGAAAGTGAAGAACATTTCTTTGCACCAGTAAGCAATAGTGCAACTCATAGATTTATTGGTCATGACGCATTTATCACAAATGGCAATAGTGGCGGTGGTTTGTTTAATGTTTACGGCGAACTTATTGGAATAACAAATGGCGGACTAACTTCAACTAGCTCAGTTGACAACTCTCAAATGAAACTAGCAATTCCTGCAAGCATAGTTTACTCGATTACAAAAAATATAATAAATAATTGTTTTGGAAAATTAAATAGCAAAGTCGTTCTTGCGGATTTGGGATTAACTTTTTCAAGCTCATCAACAAGACAACAAAACGCAACAAGCGGACTAACCGAAACTATTGATGTTGTTACAATCTCAACCATTTCAAGCACATCAAGTCTAAGTTCATTGCAAATTGGAGATAGACTTATTTCTTTCAAAATCACAACTCAAGACGAAACTCTTGAAAAAGAAGTGAAAAGATATTTTGACCTTGAAGATTACCTGCCATTGCTAACAACAAATAGTCAAATTGAACTTACATTCACTCGCAACGGCGAAACCGAGCCATTGAAAGTAATTCTTACTTACAATAATTTATCACACAATCAAATTGTATAAATAATGCACAATAAAAAAGACTTGAAATACTCGCATTTGAATTTCAAGTCTTTTATTTTATTCTTCAATCATTGACTCAACCATTGTATTTGGTTTTGCAATTCCCATAAGTTCAAGAATTGTTGGAGCGACATTTGCCAAACTTCCATCATTTTTTAGCTTAACATTTTTATTCTTTTCACTAACCAAAATAAATGGAACTTTGTTAGTTGTGTGTTTTGTTAAAACCGTGCCTTCTTCATCAAACATTTCCTCAATGTTGCCATGGTCGGCAATGATTATACATTCGCCACCATTCTTTAGTGTTTCTTTTGCAACTTTATAAGCACAATCATCGCAAATTTCAACAGCTTTTTTAGATGCTTCGAAGTCGCCAGTGTGACCAATCATGTCTGGATTTGAAAAGTTAACAAGCAAGAAATCGTATTTTTTGCTATCAATAGCTTTCAATAAATTTTCCGTGATTTCAGGTGCACGCATTTGTGGGTGAACCGCAAAGTTTTTATCATTATAACTATCAATTAATTGTCTTGTCTCGCCTTTGTAAGGTTCTTCAATACCACCATTAAAGAAGAATGTAACGTGAGCATACTTTGTTGTTTCAGAAATATGATATTGTGTTTTTCCAGCTTCTGAAACCAAGCATGACAAGTTATCTTTTACAATCTTTGGTGGATACATTGTGTTTAGGTGTTTAAGTTCATCAGAATACTCTTGCATTGGAGTAACTAAAAGTTTATCCAATTTTTCTGTTTTAAACTCGCTAAATTTTGGGTCGGTTAAAGCAAAAGTCATTTCCCTTGCTCTATCGCTTCTATAGTTATAGAAAATCAAGCTGTCACCATTTTTAATTTTACCTTGTTCGTAAATAACCATTGGTTCAACAAATTCATCGGTAATATTTCTTTGATAGCTTGCATTAATAGCATCGCTAGCAGAATCAAATTTTTCTCCGATACCACGAACAATCAAGTCATAAGCTTTTTCAAGTCTATCGTAACGTTTTTCTCTATCCATTGCATAAACACGACCACAAATATCAGCAATACTTGCATTTGTTCCTGCAATTTTCCTTTCAATTTCTGCAATAAAATCTTTACCGCTAGTTATTGGTCTATCACGTCCGTCAGTTATAACGTGAATGTAGATATGACGAATTTTATAATTTTTTGCGGTATCCAAGATTGCATACATATGAGATAATTTTGAATGTATACCACCATCAGATGCAAGACCTATCAAATGTAAATCTGAACCATTTTCTTCAGCATATTTCATTGCTTTGACAAGTGCAGGGTTTTTGAAAAAGTCTCCCCTTTTAATTTCATTGTCGATGTGCAATAAGTCCTGCTCAATAATTCTGCCAGCACCGATAGTCAAATGTCCAACTTCGCTATTACCCATTTGACCAGCAGGCAAACCAACAGCTTCGCCACTTGCTTCTATTAATGTGTTTGAATATTCTGCCCTGAGTTTATCTAAATTTGGAGTACCTTGAGCTAGAATTGCATTGCCAAGTTTTTTTTCAGTTACACCAAAACCGTCTAAGATACATAAAGTTACCATAATTTCTCCTTAACCAATAACAAATATCAGTCTTGCTCTTAATTTATTTTTATCAATTTTAAAGCCTTGCATTGAGCCGTCATTAGAAATTTTTATCGAAATTCCGTAATTCGATAATGTTTTTGCCGCTGCAAGTCTTCCACCACCAGTACTACCGGCTTCAATCTTTATAATTGCCCCCGCCGCAATAATTGTTCCGTCATAGTCAATAATTGTAGCACCATCGATAGCAATTATTTCTTGCCTAAACTTTCTATCAAGCTCCTGAAATTTTCTTCCCTTTATAAGTTTAATCAAAGCTGCCGACTTGGCACTTCTTTCTTCATATAAAAATTCATCAAATGAAGGAATTTCTGAAACATTATCATCTAGCTTAACGAAAAAGGATTGATTGATTTTTTCTTGTTGCAAGTAGTCGTAGCTATCTCTTAACAAAACATCAGCAACGTCAATGTGTTTTAAAACATTTTTAGAATCACCTGAGTTAACGTGAACAATACACCCACCGCAACGATTAAAGCTTGTGTCTAGAGCCGATAGATATATGGCTTTTCTCACATCTTCATATTCTCCAGCATGCTCTGCTAGTTTACCAACAATTTCTTCATGCGAAAAACAAACCCAAACACCACTCTTTTTTGCAAAAACCAAACTTTTGTTTTTAAATATCAAAACTTCGCCTTCGCTATTTAGGCAAATTCCAATTTTTGAACCAGTTGATAAACTCGCTAATTCCAGGTTTTCATAAGGAGCATAAAGCGAATAATCAACAACTTTCGAGAAATTTATATGGTCAACAAAAAATCCATCAGCAGAAATTTCAATGAATGAATTTTTGCCGTCAGACAAAAGAGCACTGAAATCTTTTTCAAATAACTTTGATACATGCAAATTTTGATTGGTTTTGCTTCCAACCTTTTTATTGCTGACAATACAGCCCAAAGTTATTCTATTCCCTTCATATGTTCTTTGCCCCCAATAATTCATTTCACGCAAAATTACCGCAAGGGTTTTTGCACAAGAATTTGAAAGAGACCTGCAAATTGCTTTTTCAATTACAAGATTTTTTAAGCCTTTTTTGTAATCATCTTTAATGCTTAAATCATCAATTTTTTGTGATTCTTCAATTATTGACTTGATAAGCGAAATTTCCAAATTTTTGAAAGGCTGAGCACGTTTGATAATAATTCTATAATTATCTTCTCTATCAAACTTAACCTTAATTGAACCCGCTTCGCCCTGAGCAATAATATTATCACGAGTTGAAGATTCTTCTTCTCCAATAATTTCAGAGCCTGTGAACATTTTTAAAATGTAATCGTGAACAAACTCTAAAAATCGACTTTTAACCATGGTACTTTTCCTTTATTTACATTTTTTTAAATATTTAAAATATAGTTTTTTAAATTTTTTAACATTAACTTCAGAACAAACTAAAACATTTGGTTTCGTTTTCTTGAGTTCTTCGCCTTTCTTGAACATCAAAACACCAGAATCAATAGCATCGAAATATTTTACTTCAGTAAACATTTCTTCGGTCTTGAAAATTGTAGGGTCAATCATGTAAGCAACGGCACAACCGTCATGAGTTGCAATTCCGTTTTTGACATGTCTGTCTTTATAGTTTCTAAACATATATTCAAAAACAGCACCAACCGAATTCATATTTTTAGTTTTAAACACATCTTGCCAATCAAGGTATGCAGTGTGCCCCATTTCCATTGGAACAACAACAACTGGAACTTTTGGAGTTTTTGGAAAAAGCATCTCCGCTGATTCTGGGTCGCAAGAAATATTAAATTCAGCATAAGGGATTTCGCCTTTTTTTAAGTCTTCTATAGAACCAGCCATAATAACGATTCTCTCAATTTTATCAGCAGTCCAACAATCTTTGTGTTTTAGTTGTAGTTTTGCTAAGTTTGATGTTGGAGACATACAAAGAATGGTTACTTTTTCATCTGAGTTCATTATAGCTTCATACATTGCATCAATAGCATCATCTTTTGACACCTTTCTTGAATGTGGCTCAAAGATATAACTACCCATACCTGTTTTGCCATGAACAGCAACATGTTCTCTATCTCTAGTCAAACCCTTGCCATCGCCAGCACAAACCTTAACTTCAGGCCCGCCGAGAAGTTCAAAGATGTTATTGCAGTTTTTTGCAGATTGTTGTGGACCAGCATTTCCAAGGTCTGTAGTGATAAGTTTTACATCAAACATTTCGCTTTTTATAACAAGCATTAATGCAACCGCATCATCAATTCCTGGGTCGCAATTAATGATTAAATGTATTTTTTTTGTATTTTTAGCCATAATATCTCCTTACATAAAATAATATAGCATAAATCAATAAAATTTGTACACTTTTTTAACAAAAAAAAGTATGAAAATTGTTAATTTTTCATACTTTTATACATTTTACGAATTTAAGTCTACACCAAACAATTTTGCAAGTGTATTTTGGTCTTCTCCTACAGACATGTCTCTAATAGCATTTTCAAAAGCTATCTTGTCTTCATTATTCATTCCATTAATATAAGACTTCACTGCAGAGTCATTTTTGTTTGATTCTATCCCAAGCAAATCCATAACCGCATTTGACTGAGTGAGTGTAGTGATTGAGTCTTTTGCTTCTTGTGTTTTTTCTTCTTGCGTTTCTCCCGCAAACATTGAAGATTCACTGCCTTCTTTGTTTGAAGACTTATTAACAATGTTTGATACAACTTGTCCAGCCTTCATTTCGTTTCCGATATTCAATTCTTCTTCTGAATCCAAAACACTATTAATCATGTCTTTATATATATTTGCTTTCTTTTCATCGCTAATCAAATCATTAATAATTCCACTATTAACAGCATTTTGAACAGTTTGTTTTAATTCTTCATTATTTTTGATATTTTCAAGCGAACCAGTCATGTCTTCAAGTGTTTTATTTTCTAGACTTTGAGCAACTTTCGCGGTTGTTTCTACCGTTGCAAACAAACTTGTGTAACTATAATCTTCCGATGTCCAGTTGTTTTTTATCGCACTTAGCAATACAGATTTTGCACTATCAACACCTTGAACTTTTAAATTGATATAATCATACATCAAAATTTGAACAGGTTTTGAAATAACGTCCGACTTTCTTGCATTGTCAATAACAATACCAAAATTTGTTAAGTTGTTTATAACATCTTGTGTATCAAAAAACTCAAACATTTTTGTAACAATAGTTTGCATTCTTGTTGATTCATTATTCCAAGTGATTTTTGCAATGTCATCTTGTGTAAATTCTTGTTCGAGTGGCTCACTAGGTTCTGTATCAATAACCGACTTGTAAGCAAGTTTAACAGTAGTTACCATTATGTTTGGCAAAGCTCTTTTCATTTCTGGAGTAGTTGCTAAAGTATTGAGTTCGTCTTTAACAAAATCATCTCTATCAATAACGTCCATTAATTCTGAACCCGCATTAACATCGACAATAATATCATGTTTGTTTGCAACCCTTATAGCATTGAGCAAAACATTAATATTTCTATCAATAACGTCAAACTCTGATGAGTTAAACACTTCCAAAAGTTCAACTGCAATGTCTTTCATATCGCCCGAAACTGGCAATTCCATTCCAAGGAATGTTTCATCATTTGTCCATTTGCTAGCCATGCGTGGAACAATATCCAAAACAACTTCTCGCATTACTTCTGAATTTTTAGCAATATCATAAATACTTTGCACAGCTTCAACACTTTGTTCGGTTGCTAAATCAAACTTGTTTTCAACAAAATTGGTTTTGTATAAATTATAGGCATTAATAATATTAACACACTCTGTCGTGAAATTAACATTCATTCCGTTTTGAGTTACCGTTGAAAGTTTGTTAAAAGTTGATTTTCCAATAGCATCAACACCAGTATAAGTGAACACAAAACCCGCAAAAGATTTTTTATATTCTGTTCTCAACTTGTCATATTTTTCAAGGTATGTTTCAACTTTTCCGATATTTTTATCTTCGGTGTAAAACTTTCCACAAATCAAACTATTTTCATAAGCATAAGCTGAAGCTGTTGCGTTTTTAGATTCTTCTTCAAAAAATCTATCACAAACATTCATTACACCAAACACTGGGGTAAATAGTGCAATGCAAATTAATAGTGAACCTATAATTCCAACACCGCCACCAATAAGTCTTTCCCACCATTTAGGTGTAATATTTCCTACAGATTTTTTCTTTTGTTTGCTAGACATTATCGCAACGATAATATAATAAATCAATAACGTAACAACCATTAATGAAATGAATACTATTAGAAACGCAATTAATTTTACAAAAATATTTAATAGTGCAGTTGCAAAATTTGTTAGAGCAGAACCTTCGCTAATCAAATCGCCTGCAACTTCACCAACCAATGACTCAAAATCTATGGTTTGACCAAAAATAGAAATAACCAAACCACTAACATATTTCGACATAAGGCTTTCTGAAATTTTTGAAGATGACAGCAAAGCAACAAAAAAACAAACAACGATTAATCCAAATCTTATTGTTGATTTTTTCCAGCTTCGCAAAAATCCCAGCAAAAAACCAATAATTAAAAGCAATCCAAGAGCAATAGAAATTATTATCATGATATCCATTTTATTCACCGTCCCCATAAGGTAAAAATTTAAGTTCGATGCCCGCTTCATTTAATAATTGCAAAGAAAATTCATCAGGATATTCAATACCATAAACAATTCTTTTAATTCCAGCATTAATAATAAGCCTTGTGCAGATTGTGCAAGGTTGATGTGTAACATAAATTGTTGCTCCATCAACGGCAATACCAAGTTTTGATGCTTGAATAATAGCATTTTGTTCAGCATGAACTGAATAACAAGTTTCAGCTTTCGTTCCACTTGGAATATTGAGTTTGTTTCTTATGCAATAACCTTTTTCCAAACAATTTTCAATTCCTGAAGGAGCTCCGTTGTAACCTGTTGCGATAATGCGTTTATCCTTAACAATAATTGCCCCAACTTGACGTCTATGGCAAGTGCACCAAGTTCCAACAAGTTTTGCCATTTCCATGAAACGTTTATCCCATTTGTCACGTTTTTGAGTGTTGTTTTCTTCCATAATATTTTCCTTATAAAAATTTAGATTTTGTTAATAATTAAATTATATAACATTAGGCTCGTTTTTACAATAAAAAACAGCAAATTAGGAGTATCTTTGTTCAAAAATTTCAAGACAATCAAGTCATTTTATAAATTATCAAAAATAAAACCCATTTTGATATTTTTAATGTTTCTAACCTTGCTAATTCCTGCAATTCTTTCAGTATGGACTCCTATTTTGGTTTCTAATGCAATCACAGCAATCACAGTTTATGATTTTAACAAAGCAATCAAACAAACCATTATAGAATTTCTTGTGATACTAGTTTCTGCATTTTTATATTTTTGCTACCACAAAATCAGCATTAAAGTGAACCGCATTATCATAACTAATTATCAGAACTATATTTATCATAATGTTAAAAACAATAAAAATGTTAAAAATGTTGACGTAACAATTCTAAAAGATGTTTCAGCCTGTGTAAATTTTAACAAAAACTTAATATATAAATTTTGTTTTTTTATAAAAGCTTTAATCATTCTCGGAATCATATTATTTTATAGTTATATTCTTGCAATCGGCATTATCATTGTTAGTATTATTTCTTATTTTTTATTAAAGTTAACGGACAACAAAATTCAAACGAAAACAAAGGAACTTTCTAAATATGAAAATGTTTCTATTGGACTATTTAACAGTATTTGCGGTGGAGATAGTGCTGAGAAAAACTATAATCTTGAATATGCATTAAAAGAAAAGTATTTTCAATATGTTGAAGAAAACATTAAAACCAGCAACTCAATTTCAATGCTTTATAATATCAATAACAATTTTATATCTTTAATTTTAAAAACAGCTGTATTTGCTTCAACTTTATTTTTAATTGGTCAAGTAAAATCAACCGAAATCACTCTTTCGGTTTATTTAATATTAACCCCATACTTAACAAGTTCTGCTGAAAACCTGATTTCATTTTTTGATATTTTCTCTGAAATAGCTCTGATGGATAATACTCTAAAACATTTTGAATCATTAAAATACATTCAGGCCACACAACAAGAAAAGCCCATTGAGCTTGAGTCGTTTAACTTGTATTACTACAATGTTTCAACAAACTCCAAATTAAAACTAAAGGATTTGCAATTAAAAATTCCTTACAAATCATTAGTTTGTTTTGTTGGTGACGAAGATTATAAAATTTTGGAGCTATTTAATCTTTCAACTAAACAAACCTTACCCGATGGCGGTTGCATTTTTTTGGGAGATAAAAATATATCTAATCTCGATAAACCCAACATTAATAAATATATTTCTTCAGTTACTCCAAATGAACAGTTTTTCAATATCTCAATTTATGAAAATTTATACTTGGTTTGCCCGTCACGAAATAAGATATTTAAAGAAATAAAAAATCTCGGGCTAAGCGAATTTATCTGTTCTTTTGAAGATAAATATAATACCTTAGCTAACAATGATATATCAACTAAACAAAGATTTCTTTTAGGAATTATTAGAGCTTATCTTTCCGGCTCGAAAATAATTAATATCTATAAGTTGCCTGAAAACTTATCACGTTCAGATAAAGACTTGATAAAACAAGTTTTTCTAAATCTCAAAAAACATTGCACGGTTATTTGTTATTTCAATAGCTCACAATTTGAAGATATTTTTGACGAAATATTTTTTATAGAAATTAATCGAAAATATGCGAATATTTTGTCGAAAAATGCAAACAATAATATTAGAAACTAAAAAGGAGATGTTTTATGAGAAAAAACAAAAAACAAGATAGAAAAATCAGAGATTGCAGTGCTAAATCAAAATGCGATTGTAAGTCTACAAAAACAAAAGACTGCAACTAATTTTTCTTTTCCACCTAAAAGAGTCTTCTAAATGAAGACTCTTTTTATATTAGATAATTTAATATAAATGTCACAACAAATAAAACAAAAGTATAAATTGAAAAAATAATAAACTTGTGTTTTTTTACAAGTTTTATTGTAAGTTTTAAAGCAATTAAAGACACAAGAAATGTTATTATAAATGCAAAAACATATATTTTAAAATCGCCTACCGCTAAGATATTTGAGCCTTTATTAATTTTAAATAGTTCCAAAATAAATCCACCAATTATTATCGGCAAACTTAGCAAAAAGCTAAACTCGGTAGATTGTTTTTCATCACAACCGCTTAAAAGCATGCTTGAAATTGTACTCCCTGACCTTGATAACCCAGGAACAACCGCAAACCCTTGAACAATTCCAACTAAGCATGAGTTTTTCATTGAAATTTCGCCACTTCTAATCACACTACATTTTTTTTGAAACTGATGACAACAAAA
Source organism: uncultured Lachnospiraceae bacterium (assembly GCA_964646345.1). GTDB lineage: Bacteria > Bacillota > Clostridia > Christensenellales > UBA1242 > RGIG1681. Next base: position 69,037 of record CAZYDU010000003.1, on the reverse strand, counting down.
CAATAAAATTGATGTTAATAAAAATCCAAACGGATAAATTTTAGTAACAATTTTCTCTATGCCACTAAACTCATAAGTAAAAGCCAAAATAACTGTGAAGATAGTAGCAATAAAGAGTTTTAATGTGTAAGGTTGAAATGGTTTTTTTATCAAATTCCATAAAGTTTTTCTATAGACAATAATAACAGCTAAAAGTGTTGCAACATGCAAAAACAAATTCAAAAACATCAAGTCACCCGAAACATTAAATAATTGCTCAAATAACAACAAATGACCACTGCTTGAAACCGGTAAAAATTCGGTCAACCCTTGAACCACACAAAGAATCAACAAAACATAAACACTCATACTTAATTATAGTTTTGATTTTATTTATTTATGCTTTTGTGCTTTATTTTTAGAAAAATATATTGTATAATATCTACATAATAAAATTTTAGGAGAAATTTATGGAACTTGGAGTTGTTGGACTTCCTAATGTTGGAAAAAGCACACTATTTAACGCAATCACAAAAGTTGGAGCAGAAGTAGCAAACTACCCTTTCTGTACTATTGAACCAAACGTTGGTGTAGTTGCCGTGCCTGATGAAAGATTGGAAGTTTTAGGTAAAATGTATAACACAAAAAAAATCACACCCGCAATTTTAAAATTTGTAGATATTGCTGGACTTGTTAAAGGAGCTTCTCGTGGCGAAGGTTTGGGCAATAAATTTTTAGGAGCAATCCGTGAATGCGATGCTATTGTTCACGTTGTGCGTTGTTTTGAAGACACTAATATCACTCACGTAGACGGTTCTATTGACCCAATCCGTGATATTGAAACAATTAATACAGAACTCGCCCTTGCTGACCTTGATTCAGTAAAAACCAAACTTGAAAAGGCTGAAAAAATGTATAAACAAGGCAACAAAGAGTATGGAGAAGAAGTTGCATTATTAAAGAAAATCAATGAAGCACTAAATGAAGGAAAGCCTGCAAGGTCCGTTATTGAAAATGATGACGAGAAAAAATTAGCTTCATCTTACTTCTTATTAACAACAAAACCAGTTATTTATGCTTGCAATATTTCTGAAAAAGATTTGCAAACAAAAGAAGACGACCTTAAATTTGTAAATCAAGTTAAAGAATATGCTGGTAAAGAAAACTCAAAAGTTTTGGTTGTTTGTGCAAAAATTGAACAAGAGTTATCAGAGCTTTCAGACGATGAAAAACAAATGTTTTTAGAAGACCTAGGCTTAAGCTCCAGTGGTCTTGAAAAGATAATCAAACTTGGTTATGAAACACTTGGTCAAATATCTTATCTAACAGCTGGAGAAAAGGAAGTTCGTGCCTGGACAATCATCAAAGGCACAAAAGCTCCAGGTGCTGCCGGCAAAATACATAGTGATTTTGAAAAAGGGTTTATAAGAGCCGATGTGGTTTCTTATGAAAACTTAGTTTCTTTTGGTGGTTACAACCAGGCAAAAGAAGCCGGAAAGGTTCGCAGTGAAGGAAAAGATTATGTCGTTCAAGATGGCGATGTTATACTATTTAAATTCAACGTCTAACTATTTGCTATTTTTAAAATGTAAATTTTTTAGATTTTAAGGATTATTTATACGCTTTAAGCAGGTTGCAATCTTTCAACTTGCTTTTTTAATGAAACTATAATGAGTATTTTGAATAGTATAAATCAAATATAAATCCAATAACAAATATAAAATTTCGTAACAATAACAATATTTTTACATAATTTAAACATTTAATTTTTATTTACTCTTGACATTTTCCGATAAATTTTGCATTATTTATATATTAGATTTTTAGGGGTAAAAATATGAAAAAACCAGCAAAAATAACGTTTCTTTGGCAACGAATTTTGATGACTGTTGTCTTTATTACAGGTGCACTTGGAGTGCTGTTTAACAAAGACCAGTCGGCAAAGTCCGAATATTTATTCATTTGCACACAAAGTGCTTATTTTTTAATCATATCGTTCGTTCCAACATTTTTGAAAAAATTAGAACTTGATATTCCCGACTATATTTACATTATATTTATCTTCTTCTGCTTAGCACATTATTTCTGCGGAGAAATCCTAGGCTTTTATGTAAAAATTTGGTGGTGGGATTCATTCTTACACACATTCTCAGGAATGATGATGGCATTACTAAGTTTCTCATTAATAAATCTTTTAAATAAGAATTCTAAAGATTTTAAACTAAGCATTGGTTTTATGGCACTATTTGCTTTTTCATTAACATTAACAATAGGTGTTATGTGGGAAATCTTTGAATTTGCAAACGATTCAATTTCTGGTTCAAATATGCAAAGAGCTTATGTATCAACAATGAACGGCCGTGGCGAACCACTACTTGGACAAGCTGCACTTGCCGACACAATGAAAGACTTAATTCTCGATTCAATAGGTGCTGGAATTGTTTGTATTATTTGCGTTATCGCAGTTTGCAAAAATAAAATCAAAGTTGAAGATTTATCTATCATAAAGAAAAAGAAAAAAACTGAACAAAAAACAATTTCGAACACTTCTACTCAACAAGAACAACTTGAAACAATACCCCCTGCCCAAGACGCAATAATTATTGATAACTTCATATCAAACAACCCCGATGAATTATTTAACGATTCTAAAGTTGATGAAAATATTAAGAACTTAACTGAAACTGAAAAAGCAGAACCGCCTAAGGAAACAGTTAAAGAAACACCAACTAAACAAAAACAACAAACTAAAAAATCAGAAAAAAAATAAAACAAAAATTAAAAATAAATAATAAAAAACCTTATCATCTATGAGTTATTATTCTCACTTATGATAAGGTTTTTATTATGCTTCAGTTTTTAAATTTTTGATTTGATTAATAAAATCTTTAGCATTTCCATGTAAAATCAATGGTGTGTTTGTTGCATAAGAATCATTTTTTTCGTTATTTTCAGTATTAGAAGTATTTGAGTAATATACCGCTATCTCTGTACAATCATCTACTTTAGGAATAACTAGTGACAAACAATAAAATGAAATTACTCTTGAATTTCCATCTTCATAAACAACCAAATCTTGTTCTGTTGTATAAATAAATTCTATTACCAAGTTTTTATTTAACAGGTCGGTTGAATATTTTGTGAATTTCCCCGATGTATCCATCTCAATATTTTTAGTTAACGAAAAACCATTAACCAACTTATTATAAACCGTTAAATTTGTAAGCTTATTGATTTCTTCATGCAATATTTCTAGGTTTGCTTCAGTTTTATATTCTTCGCCTTTTGTCGAATTGTTAAAAATTACAACACTATATGGCGAATTAAAAGCTATGCTGACATTAGATTTTACATTGCAAACAGTTATCAAAAAGATAACTATAACAAGAGAAAGTCCGCCAGCTATTGCAATAAATATTTTTTTTAATCTACTCATCGTCTTTCACTTCTTTCTTTGTAGTTTTCTTAACAGTTTTTCTTGTCTTTGCCGGTTTTGTTTCTATTTTTTCTGAATTTTCTTTAGTTTTTGTGTTATTTTTCTCTATTTTTTGTGTATTTTTTGCGTTTTTCTCTGAGGTTTCTCTCTTTTTTTCTTCTGCTTTAGATTCTCTTTCTTCGGCAATTTTTAATAAATCATCTACTGATTTAAAATCATTTGTCTCAATTTCTTTTTCTAATTTCTTGTCGCTATTTTCTTCATTCTTTTTATCGTTGGTTTCAGAATTTTCACTAACGCTAGATTTATTGTCTTTGCTATTAATATACTCAATGATTTCGTCTTTTGTTTTACCATTCATAATAAGGTCTATTTCTTCTGCGTAAATCGTTTCTTTTTCAACCAAAACTTCAGACATAGTAATTAATTTGGTTTTGTTATTATTTAATAACTTTGTAGTTTCTTTTTCACAATTATCAATTATCTTTTTTATTTCTAAATCAATTTTACTTGCTTGGCTTTCACTATAACTCATTCTTTCTTGATAGCTTTTGCCAACAAATATATCTCCATCACTTCCTGAGTAAACAAATCCAAGTTCATCACTCATACCCCATTCAGTAACCATACGTTTTGCAATGCTTGTTGCTCGTTTCAAATCACTTGATGCACCAGTTGAAGTATCTCCAAGAATAAGTTTTTCAGCACAAATTCCACCAAGTAAAGCTTGAATTTTACTGTAAAGAGTTTCTTTATAATAATATAATTTATCGTCATCTGCAGATAATGTATAACCACCAGCACCACCACGTGGAATGATTGAAACTTCTTGAACAGGGCTTGGTTCTTTTGCTAACTTATGAATGATAGCATGACCTGATTCATGAACTGCAGTGTTAAATTTCTCTGTATCTGAAATCACTCTGCTCTTTTTTTGCGGACCAAGAGTAACTTTCATCATAGACTTTTGTATATCTTCTTCAGTAATAACTTTTCTATTCTCTTTTGCTGTTAAAATAGCTGATTCATTTAAAAGGTTTTCAATTTCAGCACCGGTAAAACCCGATGTAATTCTTGCAATATTCTTTAAATCTACATTCTTGTCTAGCGGTTTATTTCTAGCATGAACTTTTAATATTTCTTCTCTACCTTTAATATCTGGAATATTGATATGAACAGTTCTATCAAATCTTCCAGGTCTAAGTAATGCTGGGTCAAGAATATCTACACGGTTTGTTGCAGCCATAACAATTACGCCTTCATTTGCTTCAAAACCGTCCATTTGAACTAGTAATTGGTTAAGTGTTTGCTCTCTTTCATCATTTCCACCACCAAGTCCAGCTCCACGTTGACGACCCACTGCATCAATTTCATCAATAAATATAATGCTTGGTTTTGCTTTTTTAGCATTTTCAAATAAATCTCTAACACGCGATGCACCAACACCAACAAATAATTCCATAAAATCAGAACCACTTATTGTAAAGAATGGTACATTTGCTTCGCCTGCAACAGCTCTAGCCAAAAGGGTTTTACCAGTTCCCGGTGGGCCAACAAGTAATACACCTTTTGGAATTTTAGCACCCAAATCTATATATTTTTGTGGGTTTTTTAAGAAATCTACAACATCTTCAAGTTCAGCCTTTTCTTCATCTTCTCCTGCAACATCTGAAAATTTTGTTTTAGAAGATGTAACTCTTGCCCTACTTTTAACAAATTCAAAACTTTTATTATTTTCGCCTTTTACTCTTTTAAATAAGAATACAAAGAATGCAATAGATATACCAATCATTAAAACAGGATACAAAATATTTAAAACTGAGATTGTTGTGGTTGTTCCATAACTATAGGCTGGTTTATTATCGCCTAAATTATTAATCATTTCAATTATTGTATCTTGTTCAACAGTACCCCTTGCATAATATAGCCAATGAGCATCGCCATTTGCATAATACACTTGAATTTTATTGTTTTCAAAGTATACTTCTTTTATGTGTCCAGCATTTAACTCCGACTCAAAGGTATTTACATTAATTTTTGTTCCTGTCGCCCTACTTTTTAAAGCAACGAACAAAACTGTAATAACTAGAACCAAAGCTATACAAATTATTGTGCGTTTCCAAAATAACTGTCTTTGCTGTTTTATTCTATTTTCTCTATTTTTATTTTCTTGTTCGTTCATTTTAGCCTCCAAAATAATCTGATATTATTTTAACAAAAATATTATAATTTATCAATCCTTTTATTAATTTATTTCCATCAATTATGCCTTTTTTGCTTAAATTTTGGCTTTTTACATCGAATGAATAGACTAATTTAAAAAATTGTAATATAATTAAACCAGTTAGGGGGTGTTTATGAACTGGCTTGACCTTGCCATTATATTATTTATCATCATATTTATAATTATAGGCATAAAAAATGGTTTTATGTCATCAGTTGTTTCAAATTTCTCGTTTTGGGTAATTATTACAATAACTTTCTTCTTATATAAACCAATTTCTTCATTATTAAACAACTGGTTTGGACTAAAAAACGCAATATTTAATTCATATCACACAAAATTGGTTGAATTTTCTCCGGATTTTAATGAAAATCTACTTTTAATAGAAGAAAGTAGTTTGCGTTCATTTGTTAAATCTACTTTAAACCTTGGAGCAATTCCGTTAATTCCTAGAATAATGTTTAAATTATTCTTAAACACTAGGTCTTTATACACTAAGTTACATAGTTCTGGCATTGAATCTAGAACACTTGCTGAAATTATATCAAAATCATATGCATCATTCTTTACAACAATTATTGCTTTCACTATAACATTCTTATTATTACTATTAATTCTATGTCTATTTAAGCTTTTAATTAACAAACTAAGAAACATTGGTTTAATTAGAATTGTAGATAATGTTTTAGGTGCATTCTATGGAATTTTACACGGATTGTTTATTTTAGTAGTTATTTGCATAATAATAAAGCTTTTAGCCCCTATTTCATTTATGAAACCCATAACAAATTACATTAGTAACTCTTTCTTTGGAAAGCTTATTTACAATCAAATTACTAATTTGCTAGATAATTTATTAGGATACACTGATTTAATTAATTTTGTTTTCTAAAAAGGATATGTTTCACGTGAAACACATCCTTTTTTGTTTCTAATCTTTTTAAAAAAGGATTTTATCTATAAAAATACATTTCCTTATTATATTATTAAATTCTAGAGTGTTTCACGTGAAACACTTTTTATTTTTATACAACTATCTTTAATTAGTTTTATCTACACAATTTTAACCCTAAATTAAATTTATAATAGATTTAAGATTCATTATCTCTTTACAATACCCCAAAAAAAATAATAAACAACCTGATATAAATTATTATTTGCCATTCTTACTAGGTTTTTATTGTTTTTATTAAAAAGGTACAATATGTATAAATTGTAACAACATAAAATGTTTCACATGAAACAATAAACATTCTTATTGTAATTCCAAATAATAAATAATATATTTATCAAATCATATTCCGTCTAAAACAATCAATTACAATAAATCACTATAAAGAAACAAATGTTTCACGTGAAACATATTACTTCTAAAACATATAAAATTAATTGAGACCTAAAATGTTTAATTTGATAATAAATATAACATCAATTTAATAAAATATTTATATAATAAAAAATACATTGTTTCACGTGAAACAATGTATCAAAAAAAACAAACAACAAAAAAGATGTTTCACGTGAAACATCTTTTATTTATTCAAAATATCATAGATTCTGTTTAAGTCATCTTTAGAATAATAATCAATAACAATTTTTCCTTTATTATCATTACCTTTAATTTGAACTTTTGTTGCAAAAACTCTTTTAATACTATTTTCAAAATCTTTTAATTCAAGACTTTTTTCTTTTACTATCTTTTCAGGTATTGGTTTTCCAAGGTTCTTAATTAGATTTTCAACATCACGAACTGTTAAACCTTTTTCCACGATTAAAAGAGCTATTTCTTTTTGCTTTTTTATGTCAGTAATTGAAAGTAAAGCTCTTGCGTGTCCTGCAGAAATCTTATTTGATTCAACCAAAGATATAATACTATCAGGTAAAAGCAATAATCTTAAAGTATTTGCAACCGCTGGTCTACTTTTTCCTATTTTATCAGCAACTTCATCTTGAGTTAAATCATATTGACTAATTAAATTCTTAATAGCTTTTGCCGACTCTATTGGATTTAAATCTTCCCTTTGCAAATTTTCAATAATTGCAATTTCACTAATTTCTTGTTCCGTATAATCCTTAATAATACAAGGAATAGTTTTTAATCCAGCAAGTCTAGAAGCTCTCCAACGCCTTTCCCCTGCAATAATAACAAATCTATCATCAACTCTTTTAACAATAATAGGTTGAATAACACCATGTACCTTAATTGAATCAGACAATTCTTTCAACGCATCATCATCAAAGATTTTTCTAGGCTGATCAGGATTTCTATCAATTAATCCTATATCAATTTCTTTTGGTTCATTTACAATAACTTGTTCAATTTTCGTTTCAATTTTAACTTCTTCAGCTGGTTTTTCATCTTCATATTCACCAAAAAGTGAATCTAAACCCCTTCCCAATCCTCTTTTCATAATTTCTCCTAATTTATTTACTATATTTAACGTTATTTCTTAAAAAATATTCTTCAGTAAGCTTTAAATAAGCTTTTGCACCAACACAAGATTTATCATAAATACATATAGGCTCACCAAAACTTGGAGCTTCTGCAAGTCTAACATTTCTTGGAATCTGTGTTTCAAAAACAGTTGTGGCAAAAAATTTCTTAATTTCTTCAGCAACCTGTTTTCCCAAATTACTTCTTGTATCTCGCATTGTCAAAACAACACCATCTATTGAAATTTCAGAATTAAGTTTTTTCTTTACAAGCCTTATAGTATTCATTAATTGACTAAGTCCTTCCAAAGCAAAAAATTCACATTGGATTGGAATAATAACAGCATCCGACGCAGTAAAAGCGTTAATCGTCAAAAGACCAAGTGATGGTGGGCAATCAATAGTTATATAATCATAATCATTTTTTATTTTCTCAAAGAATTTTTTTATAACATATTCCCTTTTTTCCATGTAAACAAGTTCAACTTCAATACCTGCCAAATCAATATTTGATGGAATTATTTTAAGATTATCCACTTTTGTATCATAAACACAATCTTCAACTTTTTTATCTCCACTCATAACCTGATAAATTGAGTCATATTTACCATCTTTTGAAAACCCTAAATTACTTGTAGCATTTCCTTGTGGGTCAAGGTCAACAATTAATACCTTTTTGCCCAACATTGCCATATAAGCAGACATATTAACACAGGTAGTTGTTTTTCCAACACCACCTTTTTGATTAGCAAACGAAATAATCCTACCCATAAATTCCCCTATTGTATTATATTTTATATAATGATTATAATACATTTTTGTGTTTTTGCAAACAAAATTAGGTTATATCTTAATAAAAATAAATTTATCTACATTTCAAATAATATCATACTTTTAAGCAAATAAAAAACGCAAAATAATTAAAAAATCATTAAAAATTGATTAATTAATATTATTTTGCATTTTAATTAATATTTTTAAATAATTAAAAATTTTACTGTTAAATTAATTTAAAATTATTAAATAAATATTTATTTTTTATTTTTTAAACCTTTTAAATTTTTTGTTTTGAGAAGTTTTTCGTAAATGTTTTTAAGTTTATTTCCAACATCTTCCCATGTAATGTAAATTTTTTCTTTGGCATTTTTGCCAATATTTTGAACAAAATCTACATTTTTAGATAAAAAATCAATACGTTTAGCTAATTTTTCTGTGTCATTTTCTTCAATAAATCCAGTATCATTATCAACAAGCCCAGAAGATACTCCAGTATTTTTTAAGCAAAGTGTTGGAACTGAAAAACAAGCACATTCTATTTTAACAATTCCATCTGTATCATAATCAGATGGAAATACCAATAAATTACTATTTTTTATTATTATAGATTTTTCATCTGTATCTAAAACTTTTCCAGTAAAAATAATATTATTTTCAAATCCCCTATCCTTTATTAATTTTTTCATTTTTTCTTCTTCAGGACCATAACCTAAAAATATAAACTGAAAATTTTTATTTGTTTCATAAAGTTTAGTTAATATATCAATAATAAAATACACATTTTTTACTTTAACAAATCTACCAATAAACAACATCGTAAATTTATTTTGTTGAATTTTATATTTATTTAAAACTTCAATTTCTTGTAATTTTTCAAATTCTTTAAATTTTAAATTAGTGGCATTTGGAACAATTTGAACATTACTTCTCTTTAATCCATATTCTTTCATTATCCCCTTTGAAAATTCATTCATTGTTAGAGTTAATGTTGATTTATCATAAAACTTAATAATTACATTAGACATAATTTTAGATAAAAAAACACTATTTGTTGACTTATAAAAATCTTGTCTAAATTGGCTATGAAAAGTTGTTATACTTGGAATATGCCTTTTTCTTGCAAGCTCCAAACCAAACATACCCATCAAAAAAGGTGCATTGCAATGAACTAAGTCAATTTTTAACATCGAAATATATTTTACAAATTCATTATCAAGTTGCGGAAATCCCAAATCATAACCTTGTTTCTTTAAATAAATCGAATCACTTGAAAGCACAAAATAATTTTCAGTTTTATAACTTTTCCTTTTATGTTTTGGAGTACACACAACAACATTATAATATCTGGACATAAATTTTGCATAATTATCAAGAACTGAAACAACCCCATCGATAACCGGAAAATATGAATCAATAAAATAAGCTATCGTTTTTTTGCCATTAGTGTTATACTCATTTATCTTGTGCAAAATTTCCAAATCAACATTATCATTCGTAATATTTTTGTTACATTTATCAACTATAGACTTATTGACAAAATCTCGTCTAAAATTTCTTTTTGTAGCAGTTTTTTTAATTTTTATTATATTTTTTACTTGTTTTTTATTATATTTTGCGTTTTTTTCTTTTTCCATTTTGTATTTTGTTTAAAATTTCAACTCCTTTTTGTTTGACTGAAAATTTTATTTATCTTATAATATGCTTATTATACAATAATATAAAAAATTTTACAACGGTTTAAATTAAAATGAAAAACAAAACAAAAAAAGAATTTAGATATTTTAGTTATTTGAAAAATTACAAATTCCAGGCATTTTTTGCACCATTTTGCAAATGTATCGAAACGTTAACAGAACTTTTCGTTCCTTTTATTATGGCACAAATTATTGACGTAGGAATTTCACATAACGATAAAAACTATATAATTAAATATGGTGTCCTTATTCTGATTTTGAATATTGTTGGTTTCTTTTTTGCAATTATCGGTCAAAAATGTGCCGCCATTGCATCTCGCGGTGTTGGTCGAGATATCCGTGACGATGTTTTTGGACACATTAACTCACTTTCACATTCAGAACTTGATAAATTTTCAACAACAACATTATTAAATAGAACTGTTAACGATGTAAGAAATATCCAAGTAGGTATTGGCTCAATCCTAAGAACAATCATGCGAACACCAGTGCTAATTATCGGTTCATTAATAATGTCATTATTTATAAATGTTAAATTAAGCTTAATATTTATAGTTATTATTCCTATATTAATATTTATAGTTTGGAAAATAATGGGCAAATTAAAGCCATTACTTGTTAACATTAAAGCAAAACTTGACAAAACAACAAGTATTACACGTGAAAATCTAACTGGTGTTAGAGTTGTAAGAGCGTTTAATAAACAAACATCTGAAACAGAAAAATTTAAAAATTCAAACTATGATTTAATTCAAACTCAATTAAAACACGGTGTTTGGAATAGTTCGTTAATTCCACTAATTTCTTTAGTCGTAAACTTTGCGGTTATTGCATTATTCTATTTTGGTGGGATTGAAGTTAATATCGGCGAACTTTCTCAAGGAAAACTTATTGCCTTTATTGATTATTTTGGCACGATTTCAGCTTGTATTGTAACACTTGCAAACTTAATCACAATAGTTACAAGAATGAATGCATCAAGTGAACGTGTTAATGAATTAATGATTATTAAAAATTCAGTCAAAGACCCAGCAAACCCAACTAAAGTTGATTTTGAAAATGTTAACTTAGGAAAAGTTGAATTTAAAAATGTTAACTTTTCTTATTCAGAAGTTAAAAATGCGGTAAATGGTTTAAGTTTTACCGCAGAACCAGGAGATATTATTGGTATAATCGGTGGTACTGGAAGCGGAAAAAGTTCAATTATTAACCTTATTCCAAGGTTTTACGATGCCACAAGTGGAGAAATATTAGTTAATGATATAAATGTAAAAAAATATTCTCTTGAAGATTTAAGAAACATTATAGGACTAGTTCCACAAAATCCAACACTATTTGAAGGTACAATAAAATCAAATATGTGCTGGAGAAAACCTGATGCAAGTGATGAAGAAATTATTAAAGCTTTAAAAATTGCACAAGCATATGATTTTGTTAAAGATTATCCTGAATTTTTGGAACACCACGTAAACAAAGGTGGAACAAATTTTTCTGGTGGTCAAAGACAAAGGTTAACTATTGCAAGAGCATTAGTAGGCAACCCACATATTATTATTTTAGATGACGCATCAAGTGCGTTAGACTTTGCTACTGATGCAAAACTTAGAAAATCAATTAGATTATCACTAGCAAACGCAACAACCTTTATTGTAACACAAAGAACAAACTCAATTCGTGACGCAAATAAAATTATCGTTATCAATAATGGTGACATTGTTGATATTGGTACTCATGCCGAACTTCTTGAAAGATGCAATGTTTATCAAGAAATACATTATTCACAAAATAAAAAGGAGTCAAGATAATGAGCGATTATAAACGACTGTCTTCAAATGAATTGCGTGATAAACAATCTGAAAAATTAAAAAATAAATTATCAAAGAAAAAAGGTGCTTTTGCAACAATAAAAAAAGTATTCCATTATGCAAGAGATTACCGTTTTTACTTATATTTTGCCGTAATTTTGGATATTATTTACACATTTTGCGTTGTTTTTAATCCTATTTACACAGGATATGCAATAAACTGCATCATCTCTGAAGGTAATGTAAATTTCGCAGAACTTTATAAAAATATCGCAATTATTGCTGGAATTTCAATAGTTTCCGCAATTTCTAACTTTTTACAACAAGTATTTTTAGCAAAATATAACTACATGGGAACTTATCGAATACGTGACCTTTTATTTGAAAAATTCCAAAAAGTTCCTATAAGTTTTATCGATACAACATCACATGGCGACTTAATTTCTCGTATGATTAATGACATTGATGTTATGACTGATGGTTTTTTGGAAGGTCTTGCCACTGCAATTAGCGGTATTGGAACAATTATTGGAACGCTTATAGCAATGTTTGTTATGAATGTTCATTTATCATTAGTAATATTAATTATAACGCCACTAAGTTTAGTAACTTCAACTATAATTGTAAAAAAATCCCGAAAATATATCAAAAAAGAAATGGAAAAACAAGGCGAAATGTCTGGTTACCTTGAAGAATATATTGGTGGGGAAAGAGTTGTTAAAGCTTTCAACCATGAAGAAAAAAGTATTGAAAGTTTTAAAACTTTAAACAATGAATATGCAAAAACATCAACTCAAGCATTATTTTATAGCACTTTAACCGCACCAACAACAAGATTTATCAATGGTATAACTTATGGTGCAGTTGGTCTATTTGGTTGTATATTAGCATTGCGTGGGGAAATACAAGTCGGAATTATCACAACATTCCTTTCTTATGCAAATAGCTTTGGCGAACCTTTTGCCGATATATCTGAGCAAATATCAGATATTCAAGCAGCTTTCGCAGCTTCAAACCGTGTATTTTCAATACTCGAAGAACGTGATGAACCAAGTGATGAGCTCTTGCCAGACTTACTTAATTGTACTGGCGAAATTGAAATAAAAAACGTTAATTTCTCATATATTCCAAAAACTTCACTTATACAAAATCTAAACTTATCAGTTAAACAAGGTCAAAAAATTGCGATTGTTGGTCCAACCGGCTGTGGAAAATCAACAATCATCAATCTTTTGATGAGATTTTATGATGTAAACTCAGGATATATCACAGTTAGTGACACACCTATAAAAGAAATAACAAGAAGCAGTTTACGTAATAAATACGGCATGGTATTGCAAGATACTTGGCTATTTAGTTCAACAATTCGTGAAAATATTGCCTATGGAAACCCAAATGCTTCACTAAATGACATTATTGAAGCAGCCAAAATGGCAGGTATTCATGATTATATTGAAAAATTACCAAAAAAATATGATACTGAAATTATTGAAGGTGGTAGCAACTTATCACAAGGCGAAAAACAACTTATTTGTATTGCCCGTGTAATGCTATTAAAACCACCAATGCTTATTTTAGACGAAGCTACATCTAATATTGACACTAGAACAGAAAAAAGTGTTCAAGAAGCTTTTGATAGAATTATGGCTGGAAGAACAAGTTTTGTTGTTGCTCACAGGCTTTCAACAATTACATCAGCAGATGTTATTCTCGTCATGAATAAAGGTCAAATAATTGAACAGGGAAATCACTCTGAATTATTAAAAAAGAAAGGCTTTTATGCTAATTTATATAATAGTCAGTTTGAAAGTTCTAATTCATAAAAATAAATCTCTTAAGAAAATAAACTTAGGAGATTTTTTATTTTTTGATTTTTAACAAGATAATTTATATTTTTTAAGAATTATATTAATAATAAGCTTTGTTAATATGTTAATAAGTCGCCTAAATGCTTATAAATTAAAGAAAACATTGTTAATAATAACTCTAATTTTTTAAGATTTTTTTGTTAATTTTTAACATTTTTTAACATTAATTTTTAATAACTGTTAAATTCTCGAAAAAATACCCTAAAATATCCTGATAAAAATAATTATTATTTGATAATTGTTCGCATTTTTCTATATTAAAATATCCATTAAATCCCTTATTTTTTCCGCTTAATATAATTTCATTTTTATTTTGTGTGATATTTTCTATAATATTTGATTCAAGATTAAATTCTTTTGCTAATTCTTCATAATTAAAGTATTTATTGCCAATTTCTAAGCCCATAACAACTCCGTCTTTTATGTCTGGATTAATTTTCGATAGAGTTGTAAGCGAAATATTATTTTTTAAAGCGTATTTTAAAATCTCACTTTTTTTAATTGATTTTTGCCATTTATAATTATCCGAATTTTCAAATGAAATTTCAACAATATTATTTTGATTATTTTTTAAAACTTGTCCTTTTGTTTGATTTGTTAACTTTAAATATTTTTCACTAGCCCCAAAATTGCTTTTAGTAGGTGAATTAATAGATAAATTAGTTCGAATAATAACCGACATTGCTTTTAGTGTTTCATCTGAGTAATTTTTATCTCTTATCATTAATTCGTGTGCAACTTGATTTTCTAAATCGGGTGGATTATCTTGAATAGGTATATTTTTGCAAGAAACAAAAAACAATAACATAAAACCACAAAAACATAAAATTAGTTTTTTCATACTTTTAGTGTTTATAAATAAATTAAAAATATGTAATAATTTACAAAAAAATTACGTTTGATAATAAAAAATGGTTTGATAAACTTAGTTTTTGTGTTAATATTATGTAGTAAAATGTAATCTAAGGAGAATAAAATGAAAATTTCAGCAGAACTTAAAGAACTTTCTGAAATCTTTAGAGATAATAATAAACCACTTTATATTGTTGGTGGTTATGTTAGAGATTCTTATTTAGGAATACAAAGCTTAATTAGAGATGATATTGACCTTTGTTCTTCAGTTAAACCTGATGAATTGAGAGAAATGCTTGACGGTACAAAATTTAGTGTATCTTCTTTAAATGAAAAATTTGGTGTTATGGAAATAAGTGGTAAACGTAGATATGAATACGCTACCTTTAGACGTGAAATTTATGAAGATGAATCTCACAGCCCAACATCTATTGAATTTATTGACCAGCTAGAAGAAGATGCAAGACGCCGTGATTTTAGAATTAATGCAATTTACTATGATATTCAAAATTCATCATTTATTGACCCATTGGGTGGTATTGAAGATTTGAAGGATAAAAAAATCACAACAGTAAAAGTTCCAAAAATTGTATTTAATGATGACCCTGAAAGAATTTTGAGATTTGTTAGATTTGCTTGTAGCTTAGGGTTAACTATTCCGGAAGAAGAATGGTTTTATGCAAAACAAAATGCATACAAAATTCATTATATGTCTAAATTTAGATTAAAAAATGAGTTTGAAAAACTTTTAACAGCTGACCAAATTTATCCTGATTTATTGTATACAAAAGATGCACATTTTAGAGCCATGGTTTTAATTGGGGAACTTGGTGTTTGGAATGAAATATTACCAGCAATGGCAGATATTCAAAAATCTAAAGTTTGTGACAAGAAAGGCGAAAAAATTTACGACCATATTTTAAATACTTTAAAAAATTCTTCTCCAAGCATTCGTCTAGCTGTTTTGTTGCATGATTCGGCAAAAGTAAAAGTAATTGAAGAATCAAAAAGTATTTTTGGTTCAAAAGATTTTGTTAGAGTTATTGTTGAAAAAAACTTGGGCATAAATGGTTTGGGTTATCCAAAACATGTTGTTGAAAATGTAATCAGAACTATTTTGGGTTACGATTTTAATAAATATTGTCTTGCTCCAAAAAACACAGTTAGAAAATTTATTTTTAACAATAGAGTTGTTATTGAAAATATAATTGAAATAAAAACCGTTATTTATAATGAAACAACTGGTTATGGCAAAAAAAACAGGTCAGCTGAAATTTTGAGAAATACTTACAATCAAATGATTAAAGAAAAAACTCCATTTGAACTTAGAGATTTGGAAATAAATGGCGATGATGTAATAAAAAATTGCCCACAAATTAATATTGAAAATATTGACGTTTTGCTTGATAGTTTGCTTGAATGGGCAGTTTTAAATCCAAGGAAGAATAACAAAAAAGAACTCTTGCTTGTTATGAAAAAGATGATAAATTCAAAACGTGGATTTTATTTAGATGATTAATGATTACTATTTCTTTAATTAGTTTTACAATTTCTATCATTTTAATATCAAAATATTGTTTTTGATAAAATATGACAAATTAGCAAATATTAAGAGTATGAAAAATTTAAAAATAATTTTCATGCTCTTTTTATTTTGTTTATGTAATTTTCCTAACCTTAGCAAACAAAATGCTTATGCTGAAAATAGCCAATATAGTTATACATTTTTATATAATGATAAAACTTATAATTATAAAGATAGCGATTTTAAGTTAATTTTTAGCAAAACACAAAAAGAAAATTATCACAATGTAAACATAATTTCGAAACTTGAGAAAATGAATTTTTCAATAGAAGAAATTGTTAATTATATTTTTCCTGAAGTAATTGAGATTTATGAAAGACTTTCTCAAAAATTTGATATGCAAGAAACCGAAGATGGAGTTTTTGTGATACCCAACAAATGCAAGCTTAAATTTTGTAAAGGCAACAACGGGGTTAATATTAATCGTACAAAGTTTTATAGTGACATTTTTTTACAGGTAAAACAAAATATAAAAGACATAAATGTAAAGTTGGAAATTTTAGATTATAAAAATAAAAAAAGCGCTAGTGAATTGTTTTGTGAAAAAAGTTGTTTCTCGACAAATTTTTCATCTAGTTCAGCCGAGAGAAAAAATAATATAAAGCTTGCACTTAAGTCCCTTGATGGATTAGTTATAGAAGAAGGGGAAATTTTTAGTTTTAATAAAATTACGGGCGAAAGAAATGAATCAACTGGCTATAAGCAAGCCAAAATAATATCAAATGGAACATTTGCTATTGGATATGGTGGTGGTGTATGCCAAGTTTCAACAACACTTTTCAATGCTTGTTTGCTTTCGGATTTAGAAATAATAGAATCAACAAGTCACAGTTTGCCAGTGTCTTATGTTGAGCCAAGTTTTGATGCAATGGTAAGTTTCGGTTCTTCAGACTTAAAAGTGCGAAATAACTCTGGTGGAAAAATAATAATCACAACCAGCAGTGAAAATGACACATGCAAAATAAAAATTTTTGGATTAAAGAACAAATACAAAATCACAAGGCAAAGTGAAAAGTTATCAATAATATCAGCAGAGCCAGATATAATTGAAAAAGATTATTTAAAATTTGGAGATTATAATTTAAACATTGGCGAAGAAAAACGAATAAGTTATTCAAAAGATGGTTTTACATCAAGGGGTTATCTAAATTACTATAATCAAAAAGGCGAACTTGTGCAAAGAAAATTGATTAGAGAAAATAAATATAATCCAACTCGTGGAGTAATTGTAAAAAGGGAAAATTAAAAAATATTAAAAAATCATTGTTAAATCGAGAAAAAAGTGTTATTATAAACGCATTAAATTAAAGGAGAACGTTTATGTTACATTATAATCCACTAAAGATAGAAAAGAAATGGCAAAAAATTTGGGAAGATGACCATACTTATAGTGTAAAGAATCATGAACCTGGCAAGGAAAATGAATATATTTTAATAGAGTTTCCTTATCCAAGCGGTATTGGTTTGCATCTTGGTCATTGCAGAAGTTACACAGCGATTGATGCTTTTGCAAGAAAAGAACGACTCTGTGGTAAAAATGTAATGTTTCCTTTTGGAACTGATGCCTTTGGTCTTGAAGCTGAAAGAACCGCTATTCGTGAGCACAAACTTCCACAGGAAATTGTTGCTAGAAATATTGCAACTTTCCATTCTCAATTAAAAGGCATTGGTCTTTCATTTGATTGGGATAGAACCATTAACTCTTGCGATGAAAGTTATTATAAATGGACACAATGGCAATTTATACAATTCTATAAAAAGGGTTTAGCAGAAAAGCAAGAAACAACTGTCAACTGGTGTCCAAATTGCGGAGTTTTGGCTAATGAAGAAGTTGAAGACGGAACTTGCTGTCAATGTCATGCTGAAACAACTCAAAAAGCAAAAGCTCAATGGGTTTTGAAAATGACCAAATATGGCGAACGTCTCGCAGATGATTTAAACAAAACCGAATATCTTGACCATATCAAATTAAGCCAACTTAATTGGATTGGAAAAAGTGAGGGTGTAGAAGTTGATTTTGAAATCAAACAAGGTGGCAAATTCTCTATTTTTACAACTTGTATAGAAACAATTTATGGTATAACCTTTATGGTTTTAGCACCAGAAAATAAAATTGTTGATAGTTTGAAAGATAAAATTAAGAACTGGGACGAAGTTGAAAAATATAGAAAAGACACAGCTAAGAAGAGTGAGTTTGACAGAACTGAAATGAATAAAGATAAGTCAGGTTGCAAACTTGAAGGTATAACTGCTATTAACCCTGTAAACGGCAGAGAAGTTGATGTTTATATTGGCGACTTTGTTTTGGTTGGTTATGGTACGGGTGCTGTTATGGCTGTTCCAACTCACGACCAAAGAGATTATGAGTTTGCTGATAAGTTCGGTATTCCAAAAATTCAAGTAATCGAAGGCGATACTCAAGAAAAAGCTCTTGAAAAATTTGATTATCTTGGAAAAGGAATTAAGCTTATCAATTCTGAAGAATTTACAGGTCTAACTGTTGAACAAGCCAAAGTTGCAATCACAGATAAACTTGTAAAAATGGGCGTGGCTAGAAAGAAACTTAATTTCAAAATGCGTGATTGGATTTTCTCACGTCAAAGATATTGGGGCGAACCAATACCTATGATTTTCTGTGAAAAGTGCGGTTGGCAACCAGAAAAAGAAGAAAATTTACCAATAGTACTTCCAAAAGTTGATTCTTATGAACCAACAAAAGATGGCGAAAGTCCACTTTCACTTATTTCTGATTGGGTAAACACAACTTGTCCTTGTTGCGGTGGAAAAGCAAAACGTGAAACCGATACAATGCCAGGCTGGGCTGGTTCATCGTGGTATTTCTTAAGATATTGCGACCCACACAACGACAAAGAGTTTGCTAGCAAAGAAGCACTCAAGGCTTGGCTTCCAGTAACTTTGTATAATGGTGGAAATGAACACACAACAAGACATTTATTGTACGCAAGATTTTGGGTAAAAGTGCTTTATGATTTAGGTCTTGTTCCAGTTGACGAACCTTTCAAAAAGAGAATTTCTCAAGGTTTAATTTTGGGTGCTGATGGCAAAAAAATGAGTAAATCTGCAGGCAATGGCATTGACCCAAGAATAATGATTGATAGATATGGTGCAGATTCACTCCGTGTTTGGATGAGCTTTATTGGCGAGTATTCTGAAAAAGCAACTTGGTCTGAAGAAGGTTTGAAAGCTTGCAACAAACTTTTAACTCGTATTTGGAATTTGCAAGAATTGGTTAATGGTCATGGCGAGACTGAAGAACTTAAATTTATTTTAAACTCAACCATCAAAAAAGTTACTTATGATATTGATAACACCAAGTTTAACACTGCAATTTCAGCAATCATGATTTTAGTTAATGAAATTTACAAAGCAAACAAATTAACAAATGACGAATACAAAAAACTTTTGTTATTAATAAGCCCATTTGCACCACATATTGCAAATGAGTTATTTGAAACAATGGGTTACGGAAAAAATATCGAAGGCGAAAATTGGCCAGTCGCTGACGAAAAAGCACTGGTCTTAAACGAGATTGAAATACCTGTTCAAGTTAACGGAAAAATGCGTGGAGTTATATTAGTTCCAGCTGATGCAACCCAAGAACAGATTATTGATATTGCAAAATCAAGTGACGAAATTTCAAAATATTTAGAAGGTAATATTGTTAAAACAATTTATGTTCCAAAGAAAATTTTGAATATTATAGTAAAATAAAAACAAGAAGGAAGAATTTAGTATCTTCCTTCTTTTTTGCGAAATTTTATTAACCTGTCAACTAAAAATTTAGTGAATTTGTAACAATTTTTAATTATTTTTTAATCATTAAAAAAATATTTATAAAATATAATTTAATTATCAAAAATGATTTTACATAAACCCAAAAATATTGTAAAATAAAAAAGTAAAAATAATAAGAAAAAAGGAGAAAAAATGGAAAGAGGTTGCGGTGTTTTATTGCCAGTTTCGTCAATTCCAAACAAATATGGTTTTGGGTGTTTGTCTGCCGAAGCTTTTGAATTTGTTGATTATTTGCATGAACTCGGCATGAAATATTGGCAAATCTTACCACTTGGCATTGTTGATGGTGCAGGTTCTCCTTATAGTAGTGTTTCAGCTTTTGCTGGGGAGCCACTTTATATTGATATTGAAAAATTCTTAACAAAAGATGAAATTGAATTTTTTGGATTATCCAATGACCTTTCTTTTGAAGAATACAGAACAAAAAAACAAAAAGCTTTAAGATTTGTTTTTTCAAAACTTTATTATAAAACCGATATAGACAGATTTATTGAAGAAAATGATAAATGGATATATGACTATGCTGTTTATATGGTTTTAAAAGAAGAATTGGGTGTTGGTTTTACAAAATTTCCAAGTGAATATAAAGATACAGAATCAAAAGAAACCATTGAATTTATCAAATCTCACTCAGAAGAAATAGTGTATTACATTTTTTTGCAATATCTTTTCTTTAGTCAATGGCAAGAACTAAAATCTTATGCAAATCGAAAAGGAATTTTGATAATTGGAGATGTTCCAATCTATTGCTCAATGGATAGTGTTGATATGTATTCGAGTAAGAAAAACTTTCTTTTAAATGAAAGTAGCGAACCAACCTATATTTCTGGTGTTCCTGGCGACTATTTCAATCCTGAAGGTCAAATTTGGAATAATCCGCTTTACGATTATAACTATATGAAAAAGACGAAATATGATTGGTGGGTAAGAAGGCTTAAACATCTTTCAAAATGGTATGATTTTATTCGTATTGACCATTTTAGGGGATTCGAATCATTTTTTGCAATACCATACAAAGAACAGACTGTAAAAAATGGTGCTTGGATGAAAGGTCCAGGAATGGATATTTTTGAAGCGTTTTATGCTAATGGTATAAAGAATTTAATTCTAGAAGACCTTGGTGAGTTTTCGTATTCAGCAAGAGCTTTAAGAAGAAGAACAGGTCTTGCCGGTATGAAAGTTATGCAATTTGCATTTGACGGCAATACAAAAAACACACATCTTCCACATGATTATGAAAAAAATAGTGTAGCATATCTTGGAACACATGATAACGATACATTTGTTGGATTTTTAAATAATGCCGACCAAAAGGAAAAATTCTGTGAGTATTTTGGAATATCAAAAAACTCATCAAGTGAAATTGTAACAAAAATTGCGATAGAAGATTTATTATCTACAAATTCAAACGTATGCATTCTTTCAATGCAAGATATATTGTTTCAAGGTAGCGAATTTAGAATAAACACACCTGGAACAAACAAAGGTAATTGGATTTATAAATTAGACCCAAATTATAGACAATCTGAATATAATAAGTATCTCAAAAAATTAATAAAATTAAAAAATAGATAAAGGAAAAAATAATGGAAAAATCGAAGGAAATTTATTTATTTCATCAAGGCACATACTATCATGCATACAATCTTTTGGGTTGTCATCCAGAAAATGGTGGTGCGTGGTTTAGAGTTTGGTCTCCAAACGCAAAAGCTATCAGTGTTGTTGGTGACTTTAATGGTTGGAATAGTGAAACAAATAAACTTACTAAAATAGAAAATAGCTCAATTTGGGAAGTATTTGTGCCAAGCGTTAAACAATTTGATAACTACAAATATCAAATCATTTCAGCAGATGATAGAACACTTTTTAAGGCTGACCCTTATGCTGTACATAGCGAAACTAATGGTTCAACCGCATCTAAAGTATACGAGTTTTCAGACTTTGATTGGACGGATAAAGAGTACTTTGAGCAAAAGAAAAAAGAAAACCACTTTGAAAAACCAATGAATGTTTATGAAGTAAATTTCAGCTCTTGGAAAAAGCATGAAGATGGTTCAAATTATTCTTACAGAGAGCTTGCCGATGAACTTGTGCCTTATGTTAAAGATATGGGTTATACACACATTGAGTGTATGCCACTTACTGAGTATCCATATGAAGGAAGTTGGGGTTATCAGGTTACGGGTTACTTTTCAGTGACAAGCAGATTTGGAACACCTGATGATTTTAGATATTTTGTTAATAAATGTCATGAAAATGATATTTCAATTATTCTTGACTGGGTTCCTGCACATTTCCCAAAAGATGAGCATGGTCTTGTTGAATGGGACGGCGGATATTTATACGAAAACCAAGGCTGGGATAGAATGGAACACAAAACCTGGGGTACTCGCAGATTTGACTACGGCAAACCAGAAGTTCAATCATTCTTAATTAGTTCTGCAACATTCTTTATTGATAAATACCACGTTGATGGTTTTAGACTAGACGCTGTTAGTTCAATGCTTTATCTTGATTATGATAAAAAAGAAGGTGAGTGGGTTGCAAATCAATATGGCGACAATAAAAATATTGAAGCTATTGAATTTTTAAGAAAACTCAATTCGGTTGTTTTAACAGAAACACCAACCGCTCTTATGATTGCAGAAGAATCAACCGCATGGCCAATGGTTACAAAACCAGGCTATATTGGTGGTCTTGGATTT
Organism: uncultured Lachnospiraceae bacterium; assembly: GCA_964646345.1. Lineage (GTDB taxonomy): Bacteria > Bacillota > Clostridia > Christensenellales > UBA1242 > RGIG1681. The sequence goes on along the minus strand of CAZYDU010000003.1, from coordinate 45,863 downwards.
AACTATAAATGGAATATGGGTTGGATGAACGATACACTTTCTTATGTCGAATTAGACCCGTTCTTTAGAAAAGATAATCACTCAAAACTAACTTTTTCAATGTTCTATGCATTTTCGGAAAACTTTATTTTGCCAATTTCGCATGACGAAGTTGTTTATGGCAAAAAGTCATTATTAAATAAAATGTTTGGCGAATACAATCAAAAATTTGACTTGATGAGAACATTTTTAATGTATATGTATGCCCACCCAGGTAAAAAACTTACATTCATGGGAACGGAATTTGCTCAGTTTGATGAATGGAATAATTCAAAAGGTATTGATTTTATGCTTCTTGAATACGAAAAACACAACAAAATGTACGCTTTTACAAAAGCACTTAATCATTTATATAAAGATAATAGTGAATTTTATGAAATCGATTACTCATGGGAAGGTTTCAGATGGCTTACACCTGACGATAGCACGAATAATGTTGTAGCTTTTGAAAGGAAAAATAAAAAAGGTGAGTCCATTGTTGTTATTGCAAACTTTTCACCAGTTCGTCATGAACATTATCGTGTTGGTGTTGATGCAGGTAGATATGAAGAAATACTTTGCTCTAACTCATCAAAATTTGGTGGAAATGGCAGACATTATGGAACAATCGAAAGTTATGCTGTTCGAATCAATGGTTTTGAAAACTCTATTGAGTTAACATTAGAGCCAAACTCAGCGGTATACTTCAAAAAGAAAGATTATTCACTTACCATTTCATCTAAATTTGAATCATTAGAAGAAGAACAAGGTCATAGAAATGTTTCAGCCATTGAAGCAAAAAATGTTGTAACAAAAATTATTGAATCAAAGACAGAAGGAAAAGATTTGTTTTCACAAGATGATATGAATAAAAAATTTGTGCCAGAACAATTTTCTATCAAATTAGATGACAACAAAACAGAAATTAACGAAGATGTAAATTTAAACAATGAACCTTCTCAAAATAACGAAGTGTTAAATGAAGTTACTGATATTGAATTGGAGCTAGCTGAGAAATCAGATAATATAAAAAAGGCAAAACGTGGCAGACCAAGAAAACCTATTGACCCGGAACTAGCAAATAAGCCAAAGCTTCCAAGGGGCAGGCCAAGAAAACCTATTGACCCGGAGCTGGCAAACAAGCCAAAGCTTCCAAGGGGCAGGCCAAGAAAACCTATTGACCCGGAGCTGGCAAACAAACCAAAGCTCCCAAGGGGTAGGCCAAGAAAACCTATTGACCCAGAACTTGCAAACAGACCAAAACGCCCAAAAGGTAGACCAAGAAAACAAACAGGAAATAATTAATATGGAGAAAAAATATGGAAAATCAAGAAAAAAATACTAAGAAAAAGGTGTTATTTATAGCATCAGAAGCACAACCTTTTTGTGCAACAGGTGGACTAGCTGATGTTTGTGGAAGTCTACCAAGAGAAATTAAACAAGAAAATCCAAACATTGACATAAGAACAATCATTCCGCTTTATAGCAATATTCCATCATGCTTTAGAAAGGATTTTAAATTTATTGGATATATTTATATCACACTTTCATGGAGAAAAGAATATTGTGGTGTTTTTGAATATGATTATCAAGGCATCAAGTATTATTTCATCGACAATGAAAAATATTTCAAACGTGATAACGGCGAATATGGCTACTTTGATGATGCAGAAAGATTTGCATTCTTCTCAAAAAGTGTCATTGAAATTTTGCCAATAATTGACTTTTATCCAGATATTATTCATGTTAATGATTGGCAATCAGCACTTATCCCTGTATATCTAAAGACCACAGACTATGGCGAAAAATACAAGAATATAAAAACAATTTTAAATATTCACAACATTCAATATCAAGGAAGATACGGGAGACAAATCTTAACCGATGTTTTGGGTATTGATGAACAATATAGAAACATTCTTGACCAAGACGGTGATGTTAACATTTTGAAAGGTGGTATTGTAACTGCTGACAAAATCATCACAGTTAGTCCAAGTTATGCTGAAGAAATCAAAACACCAGAACATAGCAACGGATTGTCTTCTATTGTTAACCAAAATGCTTACAAGCTTCGTGGTATTTTGAATGGTTTGGATTACAATTTCTACAATCCTGCAACAGACAAAGTGATTTATCAAAACTATGATAAAGACAGCATCGATGTAAGAAAAAAGAACAAAGAACTTTTGCAAAAAGAGTTTTGTTTGGAAGTTAATCCTGACAAACCAATTTTGGCATTTTGTTCGAGAATCAATGTATTAAAAGGTTTTGATTTAATCAAAAGTTGTATTGAAAGACTCATCAATGAACTTGACATTCAACTTGTTGGTGTTGGTGCTGCTGATAAGGAATTTTACGATTTCTTTAGCTATCTTAACAATAAATATCCAAAGAACGTGCATGTTTCTTTAGGCTTCAGCTTAGAACTTGGCAAAAAGATTTATTCTGGTGCAGATATTTATTTAATGCCATCATTAACAGAACCATGCGGGCTTTCTCAAATTGTTGCAAGTCGTTATGGTGCTATTCCAATCGTTCGTGAAACTGGTGGACTTAAAGATACTATCAAAGACTTTGGTTGCATTGGTGGTGGTAATGGTTACACATTCACAAATGCAGTTGTTGGTGACCTTGAATATTCTATTCGCCGTGCAGTAAATGACTTTAAAGACAAGGCTGAATGGGAAAAGAAAATCAAAAAAGTCATGTCACTTGACTTTAGTTGGAATAAAACCGCAAAAGAATATATTGAAACATATAATGAATTATTATAGGAGTGCATATGTTGACTGAAGCACAAAATAATTATGCAAAGGATAGACTTAGCGAATATTTGCTTGAGCATTATGGAACAGATATTAAACACACAACAAACAAACAGCTCTATTATGCCTTAGCAAATATTTCTAAGGAGTTTTTGTATGGCAAAAAAGGTAAATTCAACGCACAAAAACATGAGCTAAAAACAATCCACTATATGTCTATCGAGTTTTTAATAGGAAAAACCTTAAAAAACAATCTTTGGAATTTGGAGCTAGAAGAAACTTACAAAACATTCTTACAAGAGAATGGAAAAAATATTGAAGAAGTTTATTTGGTTGAAAAAGACGCAGGTCTTGGAAATGGTGGTCTTGGCAGACTTGCTTCATGTTATTTAGATTCACTTGCAAGGCTTGGCTATAGTGCCTTTGGACACTGCATTAAATATGAATATGGTTTATTTAAACAAAGAATAGTTGATGGCAAGCAAATTGAAACACCTGATGATTGGTTAGATAGTGGCAGGGTTTGGCTTGACCCAAGAGAAGACCAAGCAGTTGAAGTATTGTTTGGCGGAACTGTTAAACAAGATTATATCAATGATAGAATGAGTTACACTATCGAAGGTGCAGAAATTGTAAAAGCTCTGCCTTATGATATGTTAATTTCAGGTTATGATTCAGACTCAGTTGTAACTTTAAGATTATGGGAAGCTAAAGCTGTTAACGAATTTGATATAAAGAAATTTGAAGGCGGAGATTTTTCCGACTCAATGCGAGTAATAAACGAAGTTGAAGCTATAAACAAAGTTTTGTATCCATCTGACCAAACGGATAAAGGTAGAAGGCTTAGACTTTATCAAGAATACTTTTTAGTTTCTTCAGCAATGCAAAACATTTTAGCTGACTATTTTTCACATCACAAAACATTAACAAAACTTCCAGAACTAGTTTCAGTGCATATCAATGATACGCACCCAGCATTATTAATTCCTGAGCTTATGAGACTCCTGCTTGACAAGTATGAGTTTGGTTGGGAAGAATCATGGAATGCCGTATCAAAAGTTGTGTCTTACACAAATCACACAATTTTAAGTGAAGCATTAGAAGTTCAACAAATGAGCGAAATTGAAAAGTCAATGCCAAGGATTGCAATGATTTTAAGAGAACTTGATAGAAGATTTAGAATAGAACTTGAAAAGTATTGTAATGGCGACTATAGAAAACTTGAAACCATGTCAATTATTAGTGGCAACAATGTTTATATGGCAAACCTTTCAATCTACGCATCTCATAGTGTTAATGGTGTGTCTAAAATTCATACTCACATATTAAAGACTAGATTGTTTAATGCTTACGCTGAGATTTATCCTAATAAATTCACAAATGTAACAAATGGGATAACCCATAGAAGATGGCTTAGCCAATGTAATCCGGATTTAGATGAATTGATAGTTTCATTGATTGGCAAAGAGTATTACAAAGACCCAATGTCACTCAGAAAACTCGAAGAATATTATGACGATAAGGCAGTGTTAAACAAACTTCAAGACATCAAGCTTGAAAGTAAGAAAAAATTAGCAAAATACTTGAAAGAAACTCAGGGTATTGATGTTAATCCAAATTGGAGATTTGATGTTCAAGCAAAACGAATTCATGAGTATAAACGTCAACTTATGAATGCAATGCGTATTATTTATCTTTGCAATCAAATCAGGGAAAATCCTGACAATAAAGTAACGCCACAAGTGTTTTTCTTTGCAGGCAAAGCCGCTTCGGGTTATGAAATGGCAAAAAGAATAATTCAACTTATCAATCGTTTGTCTTATGAAATTAGCCTTGACCCTGTGCTAAGAGAAAAACTTCAGGTTGTGTTTATTGAAAACTATTCAGTAACAATCTCTGAAATTTTGATGCCTGCAACTGAAGTTACTGAGCAAATTTCACTTGCTGGTCGTGAAGCTAGTGGAACGGGTAACATGAAAGCTGTTATCAATGGTGCATTAATGATGTGTACATCTGATGGTGCAAACATTGAAATTTCTGATGAATGTAGTCATGAAAATGCTTTTGAGTTTGGTTTGACAGCTGATGAAGTTGATAAAATTAAGAGTCGTGGCTATAATGCAACTGAATACTATATCACATCAGAACGTGTTAGAAGCGTTGTTGATAAAATGAATATTGGCATTGGTGGCGAGTCTTTTGCTGACCTTGTATCATATTTGCTTGGTCATTCAAACAATAAAGATTTATATATGTGTCTTGCTGACTTTGATTCATATCTTGATGCTTATGATAGAATGGATAAAGCCTACACAGACCCTGAATTTTGGAATAAAAAAGTTTTGCATTGTATTTCATCAATGGGTCAATTCTCATCAGATAGAGCAATTCAAGACTATGTTAACAAAATTTGGCATTTAACAAATTAATAAATAAAATAAAGCAAGGGGGTTTATTTTATGAGCATAAAAGCAAAGTATGACCCTTTGCTTTTTAAATTTCCAAAGGGTGTAATTACACAAAAAACAAATGTAAAATTTTACATTGAGCTTGAAACTGACGAGAATTTAAAAAATGTTTATTTCATGATAAAAAATGATACCGATGAAAACTATAAATATTTAGAAATGAAAGCTGTTAAAAATGGTTATGAAATTGAGTACGAGTTTGATACATTCGGGCATTTTTGGTATAATTTTCAGTTAGTCTTTCAGGATTTTTGCGTTTATTTAAACAAGACTTTTGACACAAGGTCTTCTTTATCGCCAGAGAAACAAGAAGATTTCTTGCAACTTGTGACTGAAAAAAAATATGATTGCGAAAACTCAATGCAAGGCGGGTTAATATATCAAATTTATGTTGACAGGTTCTGTAAACAAGGAGATGTTAAGGCAAGAAAACCACTAATCATGCGTGAAGATTGGGGTGGAAAAATTCAAAAAAACTCCACCGATCCAATTATAATAAATCAAGAAGTTTTCGGTGGAAATATTAAAGGTATTATTTCTAAACTTGATTATTTAGCAGGGCTTGGAGTTACAACTATATATCTCAACCCAATTTCGCTTGCAAATAGTAATCATAAATATGATACATCGGACTACATGAAAATTGATGATATGTTTGGAACGGAAACAGAGTTTAAGGAGCTTGTTGACAAGGCGAAAGAAAAAGGCATGAAGATAGTTTTTGACGGGGTTTATAATCACACTGGAAGTGACTCAATCTATTTTAATAAAAATGGAACATTTAACACTTTGGGTGCTTTTAAAAGCAAGGATTCAAAATTTTATAATTGGTACGATTTCGATGAATACCCAAACAAATATCGCAGTTGGTGGGGAATTGATACGCTTCCAAGCATTAATCATGATTGCCAAGATTTTCAAAATTTTATAGCAGGAAACGGCGGGGTTTTGGAAAAATTTTTAAAACTAGGAGTTTCCGGTGTAAGACTTGATGTAGTTGATGAAATAACAGATTCATTTGTTCAAAAAATAGAAAAAAAAGTACATGAATTTGGTAAAGACAATATTGTTATGGGGGAAGTGTGGGAAGATGCTTCAACAAAAACAAGCTATTCAAAACGCAGACAATACTTTTCAAAAAATGAACTTAATAGTGTCATGAATTATCCAATAAAAGAAACCGTGCTGGAATATATCTTTACTAAAAATCCAAATGCATTGGAATCAACCATTAGAATGCTTGAAAACAATTACCCAAAGCTAGTTCGTGATAATTTGATGAACTTTCTAACAACTCATGACACGAAGCGAGTTTTTAGCGAGATTTTAAAATCTTGTGATAATGATAAAAATAAAGCAATTTCACTTTATAAAATTGCTTCTGCATTAATATTTACTATCCCTGGTGTTCCATCAATTTTTTATGGCGATGAGTATGGTATGCTTGATAATGATGGCAGTTCCCGTGGTTGTTTTGATTGGTTAAACTATAAAAACGAAATTTATGATTGGTTTTGCAAACTCACAAAAATAAGAAAGTTACCAGTATTAAAAGATGGCGAAATCAATATTCTTTATGCAAGACATGGAAAGTTTGCTTTTGAAAGATTTAATAATAACGAACGTGTGATTGTGATTGTAAATTTAAATTCAACGCCATTAGTTGTTGATTTGAAAGGCAACTATACTTCATTTTTAAATCAAAATAAATCATCAAACTTTACTTTAAAAGAAAATGAGTTTGAAATTTTGATAGAAAAAAACGCTTAACTAAAATGTTAAGTGTTTTTATTTATTGTTTTTCAGATTGTGTGTTTATTTTTTCTTCTAAGTCAGAAACCAAATCTTCGCCTAAACATGTTATTGAAACATTCTTTGCTATTTCTGAAAGTTCTGGGAACATTGAGAGAATAGACAAAAAGTCTAGCATTTCAATCTTGTGGATATAAATGTCTTTTACCTTCACAGGTTCGGTTGGCTCATTTTTTAAGTTATTTATAAATTCGAGTATTTTAGCACTTAGTGGTTTTTTGAGATTAGGTGACGAGTTTGCTGAATGTATTCTATTTTCAAATAAATCACAATACTCAACAAGTTTATCAAGTGAACCGCATTGTTCAAGTATGGAGAAATTTTCAGGAATACCCAAAACATTTGGGTCTTCATTCTTTGAAAGTTTTTTTAATTGTTTATTGTATTGCTTGTAATACTTTTCAACGAAACTATCACATTTATCAAGAACTGATTTTAGGAAATCGCAGTCAACTTTCAAGATTTCTTGATTTTGTGTTTTTCCATAAGTAAACGATTGTGCTCCATAACTATTGAAATCATTTTTTAAAACTTCAAAAATCTCAGTAACTGAACGCCAGTTTTTGTAGTCATTATAAAAACTAAGGTATTGATATAACATAATCCCAAGAGTTGAGACTTTTAAATCTGAGAAATTGGAATTTGATAGTTTTTCTTCGAACTCTGTGAAAAAGTCCCAGTTCTCAATGTCTTTTTCAGAAAACACTTCGTCATATTTAACTTGTGTTCCCATTGTTTCGTTAAATAAATCCAACAAAATTTCATTGTTTTGTTTAAATGTTTTTGCATAATTCATGGAGTTGAAATTTTCTTGAATAGTATCGAAAGTTTCTTCACGGGCTTCTGCATAAATTTTGTGCAATTCAAACAAGTAATTTTCATACATTGATTTTTCAGCAAAAATATCTTCTCTTGTGAAGTTTGTTTTGCCCTTAGGTGTAATTTTATCTAGTATATCAAGAATTAAATAGTTGATTGAAAATGCAAAGTTTAAATCATTGTTCATTTTATCTTTAATTTTTATTTTTTCCATACCTAAATTTTAGCACAAATCAAGAAAATGTCAATACTGCCATAAAAATTTATAGCAATAAAAAAAGCCACGAGAATAAATCGTGGCTTTAGACTTATAAGCTTTCTCTCCCATACTTGATTGGGTTGCTGGTTTCTTCATCAAGTGGTTGACCGAAATACTTTATGCTTAGTGCGTCTGCTTGTTCCTTTAATTCAGGGAATGTTAACGCATAAGATATATATCTAGCAAATTCTTCATAATGAACTGTAGTTTTATTTATGTTAACAGTTTTCTCTGGGTTTTCAGGTGTTACAACTTTATCTGTGATTTTGTTGCGAATTGTGTGAACTTTAGCAGGTGTGTTTGTTGCAACCATTCTTGCTCTAAACAATTCCGAATGCATATCCATATTATCAAGATTTTGGGATAAATTAAAGAAATTGAACATGTCATCATTATCTTGTAATTGACTCATTGTCTTAAAATGTTTATTTAAGCTCAAAACATATTCATTTCTTTTAGATGCATATTTTCTAGACACCTTGTTGCATTCGTCTATAAATTTTATCAGGTCTTTATTGTCTATTCTAATTAAATCAAAATAATCTTTTTCAAAGTTTTCAGATTTTGTGCCGTAGTCGGTAACATCATTATAGGCGGCATTTGTTAAAGATTGGAACTCTTTATTATAATCATATTTAGTGTAAGCAGTTATAACTTCATTGAGTCCACGAATTAAATAGTCTTTTGTGTCTTCAGGTAGAGTGCTTTTGCTTGCAAGAACACCTAGTTTATATGCTTTTGGATAATCGAAAATCTTGTTTTCCAAATTAATCAAATCTTTTATGCCATAATTCATGCCCATTTCTGAATTATAGAAATCGAGATAGGCTTCAGCTAAATTAAAAAATATAGCTTCAAGGTTTTCCGAATTTAGTTCACTTTGAAACTCATTAAATCTTTTAACTCTTTCTTCAGCATAATCCTGAAGTCTACTAAATTCAACTTCTTGCCTTTTAGATGTCGGCATAGGTAAATTTTCACGAGTGCGGAATTTTTTATCTCCAGGGAAAGCTCGTGCATAGGTGTCAAGCACTAAATAGTTTAGCGAAAGTAATTCATTTAAATTTTTACATAATTTCTTGTGATATTTAACATATTCCATAATTAAAGTTTAACACAAATGACTAAAATGTCAATAGTAAATTTTAAATTTTTTTGTTGAAAAAACACCGCCTTTGTATGTGTGAATAGGTGGTGTTTATTTATTTAATTCCAAAGATTAGCAGGGTATGTTCCTTTGCTAACTTCATTTTTAATACAATTCTTTACAAATTCTTTATCTTCTTTATATGTCATTCCAAACCAAACTGCATTTGTATCAATAACATCAACCGAAACCTTTTCGTCTTTGATAAGGTTTGTTACAACGCTTGGCAAGAAAAATTCGCAGGCAGATAAATCTTTACGATTTTTCTCTAAAAATTCTAAAAATCCAGCATCTAAATAATCCATAAACTTTGGAGAAAATGCAAAGAAATTCATTGAAACAGTAGTATCTTTTGAGATGGGAAATGGTTTAGTTGAACTTCCATCAATAGGGGTTGCCGTAATTTCATCCAGCTCGTCTTTGCTCAAAGAAGATTCAACAATGTTCGCAAGTTTGTTGTCTTTTGTAACGGTGCAAACTCCACGTTTAACGGCTTTAGAACAACAGAAAGTATTATCTGCTCTATATCCAATAAGTGCAAAGGTGTTTGGCGAATAATTGAGTTTCATAAAATCCGATGCTGATTTAAAAGCTTCATAACCATAGAAATCATCGGCATTTATAACTGCAAAGTTTGAGTGTACTACACCTTTTGCACAAAGCACTGCATGACCTGTTCCGAAAGGTTTTGTTCTTGTTTCCGGCACTTCAAATTCAAGTGGAATATTGTCATTGTCCTGAAAAACATAAACGGTTTCAATTTTATTTTCAACACGTTTTCCAATCGTTTCTCTAAAAGCTTCAAAATTTTCCTCCTTTATTATAAAAACAACCTTATTAAACCCGCAACGAATTGCATCGTAGATTGAATAGTCTATAATAAAATTTCCATTATCGTCTATTGGGTCAAGTTGTTTTAGCCCACCATATCTGCTACCCATTCCGGCAGCCATTATAACTAATTCCATAAAAGCTCCTTAAGTTTTGTTACATTAATTTATATGCTTATATTGTAAACATTATTGAATTTTTAGGCAACTAATTTTGATTGTATATTCATAGTAACACAAGTGATGGATTTTCTTAAAATAAATTAAAAATGTAAATTTTAGTCTTAATAATTATTTTTTTTACAAAAGTAGAAAAATTTTGCGGTTTTGAGACATCAAGATAGTATTATTAAAAACGATTTTGTATTAGGTATAATAAATATAATTATAAATTAAATCTAATTAGTTGAAAAATCCCACATCGTTTGTTATAATAATTTTGGTGGATTATCCACAAATTTTAGTACTAGGAAGTTATTTATGGAAATTTTTGAAGCTCTTGCAAAAGAGTTTAATATCAGAGAAGAATACTCAAAAAATTTAATTACTCTACTTGACGAAGGTGGCACTATACCTTTTATTGCTAGGTATAGAAAAGAAATGCACGGAAGTCTTGATGACCAGGTTATTCGTTCGTTTTCAGACCGCCTTACATATTTAAGAAATTTTGAAGACAGAAAAAAGACTATCGTTAAAACTATTGACGAACAGGGCAAGCTTACCGATGAGATTGCTAAAAAACTTGACGAAGCAAAAACTCTCACGGAACTTGAAGATATATACAGACCATTCAAACCAAAGAGAAAAACAAGAGCAACTGAAGCCATTGCAAAGGGTCTAGAACCACTTGCGGATATTTTCATTGCACAAAAAGAGAACGGCAAGACAGTCGAAGAACTTGCTCAGCCTTTTGTTGATGAAGAAAAAGGTGTTAAAACGACCGAAGAAGCTATTCAAGGAGCTAAAGATATTTTGGCTGAAAGATTTAGCGATGATAGTGACCTAAGAAAAGAACTTCGTGAATTTTTGCAAAAGAGTGCAAGTATTTGTTCTGAAATCAAAAAAGAAAAACCTAAAAAGGCAAAAGAAAAGGTTATTGACAATTCAGATAAATATGCAGACAAAGAAGGTAGCGAAAAAACAACATCTGCAGATACTTATGCGGTTTATGATGGATTTAAACAAGAAGTTTGCAAAATCCCAGCTCATAGAACTTTGGCAATCAATCGTGGCGAAAACGAAGGTTTCTTGAAAGTTAATATTGAATTTAACAAAGAAAAATGCTTGGAAATTATTGAAAATAATTATGAAATTAAAGACACAATTTTTGCAGAGCTTTTGAAAGAAACTCAAGAAGATGCTTTTGACCGTTTGATTGAACCAAGCTTGGAAAGAGAAATTAGAAATGATTTAACCGACAAAGCAAATGAACAAGCTATTCATAACTTTGAGCTTAACTTAAAACCACTTTTAATGGAAGCTCCACTAAAAGGAAAGAGAATTTTGGGTTTTGACCCAGGTTATAGAATGGGCTGTAAACTCGCTGTTATTGACGAAAATGGCACAGTATTAGCAACAGATGTTATTTATCCAACTCCACCATTTTCAAAAATTGATGAAAGTAAACGTAAAATGACTGAGCTTATTTCAAAGCATAAAGTTGACGTTATTTCAATCGGCAACGGAACTGCTAGCAAAGAAAGTGAAATCTTCTGTGCTGATTTAATTAAAACTTTGTCTAGAAAAGTAAATTATGCCGTTGTTTCGGAAGCTGGAGCTTCGGTTTACTCTGCAAGCAAACTCGGTGCAGAGGAATTCCCAGACTATAATGTAAACTTGCGTTCAGCTGTTTCTATTGCAAGGAGATTACAAGACCCACTTGCAGAACTAATCAAAATTGATGTTAAATCTATTGGCGTTGGTCAATATCAACATGATATGCCACAAAAAAGACTTACCGAAGTTTTAGATGGCGTTGTTGAAGATTGCGTAAACGCAGTTGGCGCAGATGTTAATACTGCTAGTCCAAGCTTACTCAAACGTGTCGCTGGTCTAAATGAAGGTATCGCTAAAAATATTGTTGCATATCGTGAAAAGAACGGTGCTTTCAAAACACGTGAAGATATTAAACAAGTTCCAAAACTCGGTGCAAAGGCTTTTGAACAATGTGCCGGCTTTTTAAGAATTGTTGGTGGCGAAGATATTTTGGATAACACTTCAGTTCACCCTGAAAGTTATGGTAGTGCAAGAAAATTATTAAAGATTTTCAAAATGACTGAAGAAGATGTAAAAAACGGCAATGTATCAAAACTTCCAGAACTTGTTAACGAAAAAGGCGAAACCAAAATTGCGGAAGAAATCGGTATCGGCGTTCCAACCATGCAAGACATTGTTTCCGAACTTGTAAAACCAGGTAGAGATATTCGTGAAGAAGCAGAACATCTTGAACTTCGCTCTGATGTTTTATCAATGGAAGACCTTAAAGAAGGTATGATTTTGAAAGGAACTGTTAGAAATGTTATCGACTTTGGTGCATTTGTTGATATCGGTGTTCATCAAGACGGTCTAGTTCACATTTCTGAAATCTGCGACCGCTTCATTAAACACCCAAGTGAAGAACTCACTGTCGGACAAATCGTAACCGTCAAAGTCATCTCTCTTGACCTTAACAAAAAACGCATCGGTCTTTCAATCAAAAAAGCCTCGGAGGAAAATTAATGGAAAAATCAAAAAAAAAGATTTTAATGATTTGTAATACTTCACAAAATATTTTCACATTCCGTTTGCCTCTTATAAAAAAGTTTCAAGAAGAAGACTATGAAGTCTCAACGATAACTTTTGATAATAATTATGAAGAAGATTTGAAAAATGAAGGAATTAAACTTTATTATATTAATGATAAAAATAGAAGTTTAAATCCTTTAAAAATTTTAACTTTAAAAAATAAGTATTATAAAATTATTAAGCATATTAATCCAGACATTGTTTTCACATTCCAACTAAAACCAAACATTTTTGGCGTAAAGGCTGCTAAAAAGGCGGGTGTAAAAAATATTTTCGCAATGGTTGAAGGTGCAGGTGATGCGTTCATTAATAAATCTTTAAAGTGGAAAATCATAAAATTTGTCGAAACAAAGTTATATAAACAAGCATTTAAAGGCATAAAAAAAGTTTTCTTTTTAAATAATGACGATAAGTTAGAATTTGAAGAATTAAAACTTATAAAGCCTGAACAATCAGTGGTTGTTAATGGTATTGGTGTTGACCTTGATAAATTTGCATTTAAAGCAGTTAATAAACAATCGAATAAATTTATAATGATTGCAAGAATGCAACACACAAAGGGAGTTTTTGAATATTGTAAGTGTGCAAGGCTTGTTAAACAATCGCACCCTGAAGCAGAATTTATGTATCTTGGAAGTGAAGGATCAGTTAAGGTTTCGGATATTCAGGAATATATTAATGATGGTTCTGTAAATTACTTAGGAATAACAAAAGATGTTAGACCTTATATTGAAGATTCACTTGCATTAATATTACCTTCTTATTATCGAGAGGGGTTGCCCATGACAATTATGGAGGCGGAATCTATCGGTAGATGTGTAATCACAAGTAACGGTATAGGCTGTAGGGAAACCGTTGAAGATAACTATAACGGTTATAGAATAAATCATAATGATATCAACTCAATGGCAAAAAAATGCATTGAAATTTTAGAAAATAAAGACTTGGCAGTAACTCTCGGTAAAAATTCCAGAAGGTTTGCCGAAGATAAATTTGCAGAAAAGAAAATTAATTCTACAATTTATGACATTATTACAAAGGAGTAAAAGATGAGAGTTTTACATTTATTAACTTCAAACAGATATTCTGGAGCGGAAAATGTTGCATGTCAAATAATTTCACTTTTTAAAGAGGAACAAGATGTTGTATATTGCTCTCCGAATGGACAAATTGCAGATGCTTTAAAAGAACGAGACATTAAATTTATTCCATTAAATAAAATGTCAAAAAGTGAAGTAAAAAGAGCGATAAAAGAATTTAAACCGGATATTGTCCATGCTCATGACCCAAGAGCAATTTGCACTATTGGTAGAATTAAGGGTAATTTTAAAATTATTGCACATGTTCACAATAATCGTCCTGATTTTAAAAGAATCTCAATCAATTCTCTCATATTTAACTTTATTACAAAAATGAAAAAGATTAGCAGGATTTTTTGGGTGTCAAATTCTTGTTTCAATGATTACTGTTTTAATAAAAATGTTAAATCCAAAAGTCTTGTTTTGGACAATATAATAAATCAAGATGAAATTATAACAAAGGCTAAACATGCTGAGCTTAAAGAAAAGAGTGATATTGTATTTTTGGGAAGAATAAGCTATCAAAAAAATCCGCAGAGATTAATTCAAATAATTTCTAAGATAGTCAATGATAGACCCAATTTAAAAGTTGGAATTGTTGGTGATGGAGATTTGAAAGAAGATTGTGAAAGACTGGCAAAAGAATTGAAACTAGAGAATAATATTAAATTCTATGGTTTTCAAACCAATGCTTTTGGACTTTTGAAAAATAGCAAATTATTTTTAATGTCGTCAAGATTTGAGGGTAATCCGATGTGTATATTAGAGGCGGAAACACTTGGACTTCCAATAATTGCTCCAGAAATAAGCGAATTAAAAACAACGGTTGTTGAAGGTGTTAGTGGATTTTTATATAAATCAGATGAAGAATGCGTGAAAATAATTCATAAACTTTTAAATAATGAAGAAAAGTATAATAAATTACAAAAATCAACCGAGCAATTTTCAAAAGAATATAACAATATAGAGAAATACAAAGAAATTCTTAGACAAAACTATGATATTGAAGGAGAATAAATTAATGTTTCAGAATGTTTTAATTGCAGAACGAAAGACATTAAAAACTGAAAATAAGGATTTTTTATCTATTGCTCTAAGTTGTGTGGTACTTGGTGTGATTTTGTTTATAAGTATTTTTGTTAAAGAATTTGTATATGTTGCACTGGGATTGGCGGTATTTCTAATTCTTATCCAAAAGAATGCAAGATGTGTATATTATATCCTATTTTTAATTCCATTGATGAATATTTTTTTAAAAGACAAGGATAGTACACATTTAATCGCAATATTAATAGTGGAATTTGATATTATTTTCTTTATTAAGTACTTATTAGATATTACTCATAAGAGGAAAAAAATAAATTGGGTTTTTACAGTCTTAAGTGTTATCACAATACTATACTTTATCTTTCCTTTTACAATTACAAAAATAACAACTAGTCTTAGTTTTTTATCGGGTTTCGTACTGGTTTATTTGTTGATTGGTTACGTGAAAGATATAGATTTTAAGGAAATAACTTTTATATATTTTCTTGGTATGATTTTCTCAATTTTAATAGGCTTATTTATTAATATTTCTCCACGATTATTAGATTTATGTCCAATTTTTCAGGCTGGGGGAATTAATAGATTTGGAGCAAGTTATGTTAATGTTAATGTTTTTGCTGGGGAAATATTAATTGTCTTAGCATTGTTTATGATTTTATATTTAAAAAAAGAAATAGGATATTCTTTTTTTGTGATTTACCCATTTTTATTAGCAATGTGTTTATTAACTATTTCAAAATTTTCTTTGATAATTTTTGCTTTAATTACAATTATATTTATTATCTTTTTAGCTTTTGATAAAAAATCACTAAAAATTAAATCAATAGATTTAGTTATGTTGTTTGTTAGTATTGCACTTATTTTGTTGATATTTAAAAAACAGTTTTTAACAATAATGGGAAGATTGTCAACTTCTGTAGATAAAGTGCCAGGAAATTCGATAGATAAACCATCAAATTTGGGAGCTGGCTTATCTGATTTTACAACGGGAAGATGGGATATTTGGAAATCATATCTTTCGGTTGTTGGTGAAAAATTTAAAAATATATTTTTTGGATTAGGCGTAGATGCTCCTTATGTAAAAGATGAAGCACCACATAACACCATTATTTTATTTGTTTACTATTTTGGAGTTATTGGTACATTGCTTTATGTTTGTAGTTATTTATGTTTAATTAGAAAAAATCTTATAAAAAAAATAGATGTTCGTTGTTTGTTATCAATAATCCCTGTATTTGCATTTGTTAATTACTTGGGCTTTTATTCGTGTATGTTAAGTTTATATTTGATATTAGGATTTTGTAATATAATAAAGAAAGATGATGCTATTGTGGGGTCTAAAAATTTAAAGAAGGAGAGTGAATTTGTCATGGGGGAAGTTAAAAAACTTAATTTTAAATTAGCAATTTTGACGCCGGCATTTAACAGAGCAGAACTATTAAAAAGGACTTATAAATCACTAATAGAACAAAGTAATAAAAATTTTGTATGGTATATTGTTGATGACGGCTCAACGGACAAAACGGAGCAAGTTGTTGAAGATTTTATAAAACAAAACAAAAATAAAAAAGATTTTAAAATTGTTTATATAAAAAAAGAAAATGGTGGAAAACACACCGCATTAAACACTGGGTTAAAAGAAGTAAAAGAAGATTATGTAATTATTTTGGATAGTGATGACTATTTAACAAACGATGCGGTTGAAACAATTTTTGCTGATACAGTAAAAGTGGATAATAACCAAGATATTTGTGGTTTAGGCTATTTAAAATTAACAACTAATGGTGAGTGTGTTGGTAAACAATATACACAAGATGGGATTGTTGATACATTTATCAATCAAAGATACAATAAAAACACTTATGGAGATAAGGCGGAGGTATTTAAAACAGAAATTTTAAAGCAATTCCCTTTTCCTGAATTTGAAAATGAAAAGTTTGTAAGTGAAGCAACCGTTTGGTGTGCGATGTCTGGTAAATATAAAATGATGTTCTTTAATAAAGGAATTTATATTTGTGAGTATCAAGAAGGAGGCCTTTCAGATGGAGTTCACAAACGACTTTTTAAAAATCCAAAAGGTTCGGTTGCGTGTTACAAACAACTAAGCACAAATGATTTTCGCCTTAAGTTGCGAGTGAAATATACAAGCGCTTATATTGTTTATTCTATTGAGGCAGGAATGAGTTTAAAGGAAATGAAAGAAAATCACATGCAGAATAAATTTTTGATTTCACTTTTATATCTTCCAGCGAAAATTTGTCATAAAAAAAGAAAATCAAGATTTTCTAATTAATTTTGATTTTTTTATAATTTTTATAAAAGCATAAAGTTTCGTGTTTTGAAGTGTTAAATAAGAAATTTATAGCATTTGGCTGATGTGTTTTGTAAATATTCAACAGGTTTTCTTTTTTATTAAAATTAGAAATGGGTTTTGTGTAATCATATGTAAAGTAAAATAAATGACTTAATTTATTTGTCTGTTTACAAGAGTTTTTAACAAGTTTTGAAGTTTTTTTATGGTGAATGTGTCCATATTCGCCATATGGATTGTGGGTAATAATTTTATTCCAATTCTTAATAGTAATTATCCTAATAATGTCAAAAAGAATTGATTTTTCATATTTGTTCCAGTTATCAACCATATCATTTGTTAAATCAGGATAATCCAACATTAAGTATTCAGAGTTTGTTAATTTCATAACATTTGAAAAATCTTCATTTCTGATTTTATTGTCTTTGTTTGTAAGACAAACAACAAAACAGTTATTATTAAGCAAATGAGATCCACAAAAAATTGTTTCATCATCAGGGTGGGCGACAATAATTAAGTCTTTGGATTTAAGATTGTTGAGTGTATCTAAATCACTATTTGTTAAATGTGATTTTGTTGTGGAAAAAGCCTTATTAAAAAAGTGAATGATATGACTTTTTGATAAAAAATAATTAAATTTGACTTTACATTTTTTAATAAATATTTTAATTTTCATAAAACTATTATGAACTTTACTTCAAAAAAAATCAACAAAATTTTAGGAGATAATAATGGATAAGAAAGAATTTGATAGAGTGTTTTCTGAATATGTGATATCAGAAGAAGATTTAAAAATACTACACAAAGTTTTGTTAGAGATGATGGTGGATCTTGATAAAATTTGTCGAGAAAATAATATAAAGTATTCCTTGTGTGGTGGTACAATGCTGGGGGCGATAAGGCATAAGGGATTTATTCCTTGGGACGATGATGTTGATGTAATGATGCCTTATGATGATTATCATAAATTTATTCAAATTGTAAAAGAAAAATACAATGACAATTACTTTATAGCAGATATTAGAGAAAGGACAGCTCCAACTTTATTTGTGAAATTCTGTAAAAAGGGTACAAAATTTCTTCAAATTAACAATGTTGATACTGGACTTGCTGATAATATTTTTATTGATATTTTTCCTGCAGAATATTGTTCAGATGATGAAAAAGAAAGAAAAAAACGCGGAAAGAAATTTAATTTATATAGAAGAATGAAGCGTTGTGCGATTTCCTATAAATATCCATCAAAACTTTTGTTGGAAAAAGTAAAAGAATCAAAAACGTTAAAAAAGGAATATTCAAAAAAAAGATTTCTTGGTTTTTTCTGCAATTTGTTGGGATTAAATTATTTAGTTAAAAAATGTGATAAATTAGCTCATGTTGAGAAAAAAGGAAAATATATTGTTTGCCCTTTTGGTGCAAGGTATTATGATTTTGAGTTATATAATTCTGATTTTTTTGATGAGCTCATAGAAGTTCCTTTTGAGAGTAGAAAATTTTACATATCACATAGATATGAAGATTACTTAAAATTAATGTATGGCGATTATATGAAGTTGCCTGCACAAAAAGATAGGCGACCATGTCATGGGATAGAGATTAAAGAAAAAATTTAAGCATAGGGATTGAATATGAAAAATTATATTGTTAAGAAAATTACAAAGAAACAACTTAAGGAGTATATATCGAATACTAATTTATTGCCTAATATGACATTTGAGTTCTATAGAAATTGGAATAATACAGTTTTTAGAAAATTGAAAGCAAACAAGCAACTTATTTATTGTTTATTTGAAGAATTGCAACCAAAAGCAATATTATTACTAGAAAGGACTAAGAATAATGAATTATGTTCTACAAATCTTCTTGATTATTTTGATATTATAAAATTAGGGGAGATTGATAGCGATGAGATTAAGTTATTTATAAAAGAAATTCTTATACAAGAAAAGCTAACCGAAATTATTTTTTATAATTGTAGACAAGATTCAATTTTGCTAGAAGTTTTTGCAGGTGTTGAAAAATTTAAAACTGATATATGTGTAAAAATCAATATATGTGATTCCTATGAAGAATATTATCATAGTTTATCAAAAAGTTCGAGACAAAATATAAGAACGGCATACAATAGAATACATACAGACGGTAAGGTTTTTAATTTTACGTATTCAGAAAATCCGAAAGAAATAAAAAAATATAAATCCGCAATGAAACGAATATATGTAAACAGGACCAAAGAAAAGAATAATTTAGGAACAATTAAAAAATGGTTCTATAAAAAATTTGAACCCGTAGTAGAATCCATTGTACATACGTCAAATTTGACGTGGGGGGGTATTTATTAATAAAAAATTAGTTGGTTATTTTTTAGGTATGCACAACGATAATGAAATAATGATTCCAAGACTTAGTATAGATATTAAATACGCAAGATATAGTGTTGGAAATTTATTAATAAATGAAACTATTAAATATTTAACAAATAGCAAAGGTTATGAAGTCTTTGATTTGGCACAGGGAAATGAGCCTTATAAATATGTTATGGGCGGAGTTGAACATTTTAAATACAATTTTAAAATTGGAGAAGATGCTTTATGAAATTAATTTTTTTCCATTCAAATTTGCATATTGGTGGAATTGAAAAGAGTTTAGTTAACTTACTTAATGGTATAGTTAATGATTATGATGTTGAGCTTGTGTTATTAAATAAAACGGGAAAATTATTAAACGAATTAGATAAGAAAATAAAGGTAAGCTCTGCAGATGGTAAATTGTTAGTTTTTGGAGTTTCAAAAAATGAAAGCAAAAGTAAACTAACTATGTATATAAAAAGAAACTATTATGCGTTGAAACGTAAATGTGCAAAAACAGAAAAATGGATAAAAAAATTAGTAGGTAAAACGAGTATTAACTATAATTGTGATATTGCAATATCGTATAGTGATGATGCTTTTTTAAACGAATTGGTTTTGCAGAAAGTAAATGCAAATAAAAAATTTGTTTTTTATCACAGTGATTTTAGAAATAAGAGATTTAAAAATGATGATTATATCAATAGAGTTAGTCGATTTGATAAATATATTTGTGTAAGTAAAAGTTGTAGAGATATTGCGGTTAAATGCTGTCCTAAATTAGCGGGTATTGCTGATTATCTATATAATAGCGTTAACATAAAAGACGATTTTAAACCCTTTAAATATCAAGATGATTTCTTTAACATAATTACAGTTGCTAGAATTAGTGAGGAGAAAAGAATTGATTGGGGTGTAGAAATTGTGGCTAAATTGGTGCAAGAAGGGTATAAAATAAAATACTATATTTGTGGCAATGGTAAAAAATTTGAATTGATAAAAAAGATTGTGGCTTCATTAAAATTAGAAAACAATGTAATTTTTTTAGGAGAGCAAATTAATCCTTATAGATATATTAAAAATGCAGATTTATTTATGTTATTATCAAGAACTGAATCTTTTGGGATTTGTTTGGTTGAAAGCATGCTTTTGGGTGTTCCTTGTTTAACAACAAACACTATTTCTGCTAATGAGATAGTTGGAGAATATGGGTTTGTGTGTGAACATGATAAAGATGAGATTTATTTAAAAATAAAAGAAATTATTGAAAATAAGAACATAATCAAGGAAAAAAAGAAATTATTAAAAAGCTATGATTTTAATAATCAAAACAATATAAGGAGATTTAAAAGTTTTTGTGGGGAAGAAAATTAATAATACGAGAACTGGGCGTTCAATAATAAATATAATATTTGGCATTATAAACTTTGCAATAAAAACCATAATGGTTTTTATTGTACGTAAAATTTTTATAAAAACACTAGGACTAGAATATTTGGGGCTTAACAGCTTATTTGCAAATATTCTTACAATAATGTCTATTGCTGAAGTTGGTATTTCTACAGCAGTTTCTCAAACGCTTTATGGATATTTAGCCAACAATGAGAGAGAAAAGATAGGTGCGATATTAGGATTTTATAAAAAGGTAAACCATATAATAGCCGTAATTGTTGCAATTATTGGTTGTTGTTTGATACCGTTTTTAAAGTTTATTATAACACAAGAAGTAACTATTGATATAAGTTTAGAATTGATTTATGTTTTAACTTTAGCAAATGTAATTGCATCTTATATTTTTTCTTACAGAAAAGTTATTTATCAGACAAATCAAAGAATTGATGTATTATATAATATAACTAGCGTCTATTATATTTTACTATATATTGCTCAAATTGTTATATTAATAACTACAAAAAATTATATCATTTATTTATTATCTAATATTGTTATTACAATTATGGAAAATGTAACTATTCATTTTGCATCAAAAAAGATGTTTAAAGAGTTTGTTATTTATGAAAATCAGTTACTAGAAACAGGTGTAAAGTCAAAGATAAAGACAAATGTTATGTCGCTTCTTTATCAGAAAATAGGAAACACCATTATTTTTGGAACAGATAATATTTTAATTTCCATTCTTATTATTGATGGGTTGGTAGTTGTTGGTAAATATTCTAACTATATACTAATAACCAGTGCTCTTGAAACAACCTTAAGTCAAATATTAAATGCCATAACTGCGAGTATTGGAAATAGTTTAATAGAAAAAGATAAAGATGAAAATTATTTGTTGTTTAAAAAATTTAATTTTATTTATTCTGTTCTAGTAGGTTTGTTTTGTGTTGGTTTTGTGGTGTTGTCTAATGACTTTATTAAAATTTTCTTTGGAGAAGGATTAAGTTTAAAAACAATAGATGTTGTGTTGCTGGGTATAAGTTTTTATCTTTCAAATTCAAGGTATCTTGTTAAAACCTATAAAGAAGCACAAGGGATTATAAGTCAGTTGAAATATAGTTATATAATACAAGCCATTATTAATTTATTATTATCAATTATCTTGGGCAAAATAATTGGTATTACTGGTATAATCTTGGGAACGATAATTAGTACTATTGCAGTTCCTTTGTGGTGCGAGTATTATTTAACTAATAAATATTATTTCAAAAAAGATTTAAAAGAATACTATCTAAGATATTTATTATATGTGTTAGTATCGGGTGTTGTGGGAATAATTACCTGGTATATTAATTCGTTGATTATTGCAGCATCATTGCTATTCTTACTATTAAAGTTTGCTTTATTCTTGGTTATTGCATTAATTATATATTTTGTATGTTTATGTTGGACGCCTGAATGTAAACAATCCATACAAATGGTAAAAGGTATATTGAGAAAATAAGTTTATATGATATTTGACAATGTTTTTTAGTTGGTAGTATAATTTATTCAAATAAAAAGGAGATGATAAAATGAAAAGGATAGCAATTATTATAGCTGGTGGTGTTGGTGGTAGAATGGGGCAAAATATCCCTAAACAATTTATAAATGTTTATGATAAGCCTGTATTGATTTATACGCTTGAGAGTTTTCAGAATCATCCACAAATAGACGAGATAGAATTGGTTTGCTTAGATGGTTGGCATGATATAGCTTGGGCATATGCTAAACAGTTTAATATTACAAAATTAAAGTGGATTGTATCTGGAGGGTCAACTGGTCAAGAATCAATTAGAAACGGTGTTTATAATTTAGAAGGAAAATGTGATAAAGATGATATAATAATCATTCATGATGGTGTTAGGCCTTTAGTTGATGATGTAGTTTTATCAGATGTAATTGTTAAATGTGAACAATATGGAAATGCAGTATCAAGCATGCCATATAATGAACAAATATTTATAAAATATGATGAAATTTCAACGACAAAATTTATTCCAAGAGAAACATTAATGCGTGTTGTAACTCCACAAGCATATAAATTTGGTTTATTAGATGAAAAATATCATGAAGCCTTTGAAAAACAAATTGGAATTTTTGGTTCTGCTTATACAAATACAATGATGGTTGATTTGGGAATTAAGTTATATTTTGCTGCTGGGTCAGAAAAAAATATAAAACTTACAACAAAAGATAATCTCGAGATGTTTAAAGCATACTTAAAACAAGATGAAGATAAATGGTTAAAGTAGGGTTTAAAAATGGATATTTATGATAACAAACTATATTTGGAAGATATAAAAAACGTTTCAACATTAAATTTGCCATGGGAGAAATTAGAAAATAAAAGTGTTCTTATTACCGGTGCTACAGGGCTTTTAGGAAGTTTTTTAGTAGATGTTTTATTGGAAAAGAATTGTAAAATTTATGCACTTGGAAGGTCTCAAGAAAAGGCAAAAAAACGATTTAAAAAAAACTGGGAGAAAATAAATTTTATTGAATGTGATATTAATAACTTATCAATTCAAAAGGATATTTCAAAAATAGATTTTGCGATTCATTTGGCGAGCAATACTCACCCGGTCGCATATTCAACTGAGCCTATTGAAACTATTTTAACAAATGTAATT
Source organism: uncultured Lachnospiraceae bacterium (assembly GCA_964646345.1). GTDB lineage: Bacteria > Bacillota > Clostridia > Christensenellales > UBA1242 > RGIG1681. The sequence goes on along the minus strand of CAZYDU010000003.1, from coordinate 22,109 downwards.
GGCACGAAAAACTTTTTGGAACTTACTTTGAGTTTGGGTGTTAAAAGGTGTGTTTTTGCTTCTTCGTGCGAAATTTATGGTGAAAATCGTGGTGATGAAGAAAAATTTAAGGAAAATTATTGTGGCTATATTGATTGTAATACATTAAGAGCAGGTTACAATGAGAGTAAACGTTGCGGGGAAACTCTTTGTCAGGCATATATCAAACAAAAAAATATGGACATTGTTATTGCTAGAATTGCTAGATCTTATGGACCAACTATTTTAAGCACCGACACAAAAGCTCTAAGTCAGTTTATTAATAAGGGTCTAAATGGAGAAGATATTGTTTTAAAAAGTGAAGGAAATCAGTATTTTTCTTATTCATATGTTTCTGATGCGGTCTCTGGTTTGCTCACAATTATGTTATGTGGAAATAATGGGGAAGCATATAACATCGCTGATAAAATTTCAGACATAAAGCTTAGAAATTTGGCAGAAATTATCGCAAAATACTTTGGGAAAGAAGTTGTTTTTGATTTACCAAATGAAACTGAAAAACAAGGTTTTAGTAAAGCAACGAAAGCTAGATTAGATGGTTCTAAATTAAAATCACTTGGTTGGAAAATGCAATATAGTATTAATCAAGGAATTAATAGGACTCTTTCTATTTTGGACGATTTGAAAAATGTCAATAAGGAGATATAATATAATAATGAAAAACAATGACTTAGTTTTTGCGAAGGTGCGAGAGACGGCGAAAGTTCCAAGTAAACGAGATGAAGATGCGGGGTTTGATTTGTACGCCGATTTTGGCGAAGAATTTTTTGTGATTGGGGCTGGCGAAACAAGGGCTGTGCCAACGGGAATTGCGACTACATTTTCGTCAAAGTTTTATGCACAAATTGAAGAACGTTCAAGTTTGGGCAAACTCGGCATAAAAAAGAATGCTGGTGTTATTGATTCTGGTTATCGTGGCGAGTATTTTATTATGCTTTACAACACCAACAAAAAGCCTTTTATAATTTCAAAAATTTCAGCAGATGAACTTGCTGACGAATTTGAAATTAACGGCGAAAAATATAACAAACGAGACGTGATAATTTACCCTTACACAAAGGCAATTTGTCAAATGATTATGCATGAAATTCCAAAACTTGAAGTAAGTGAAATTAGTTATGATGAACTCAAAGAAATTTCTTCAGAACGTGGCTCAGGTGCTTTTGGAAGTAGTAATAAATAATTAGTTGCTGTAAAACAAGAGAATTAAGTAGGATTATTAAAAACAATTACGAGAAATTTAGCTAAAAAAAGACGTTACATTTTGTAGCGTTTTTATTTTATTATTTTTCAGTGTGTCATTTTGAGTGGAGAGAACGAAGCGAATGTAGTCGAAAAATCCCCTAAACTGAAAACGGTAATTATTTTAAAGAGATTTCTTGACTATGCTCTAGATGACATTGTGTGATAAATTATGATATATTCTGTTAAGTTTAAATAAACCAAAAATCAAATAAAACTAAATAAAAATCAGGTTAAATTCATTTGACTTGAAAAATTGGGTTTTATATAATAACAATATAAAATGCTCAAGGTGGGAAAATGTCGAAAATATTTATAGAGAAGAAAGAAATTAAATTTAAAGTTCAAGAAACTGTTGAAGAAACATCGTTTGATGTTATTGATGGAAAATATGTTGAAAATACCAAATTAAATAGAAAATATATATCAGATATTTATTCATATCTTGATTTTAATGTTCTATTTGCAATGGAAAACCTTTTCGATGAATTTTACATAAAGATTATCCTGTTTAATGACGAGAAAAAGGTCGGTTACAATTTGATTAGTTTGTCAAATAATCTTGATATTTCAGTTAAGCGTGTCAGTCCAAGAAATTTCTTAGTATTGGGTATAAACAAGGATCAAGAAACACAAGGTCAAGCAAGTTTTTGCAATCTTCAGCCTGATGGGTCTGTTAATGAAGTTACAATAAACTTTAGTTGCATTAATCAATACAAAGTCATAGAACAAAAGTATTTCTTGCTTAATTATGTTGAAATCTTAGGCGAAAAGAATGACAACGATGCACTGAAACTGGAAAGAAAATATATCAGCACTGTTGCTGTATATAGGCAAGATGGAACGATTTTAAAAGTTCTTTTTGAAGAAAAATTGAATATCAGACGAGACCTAGTTTGTTCTATTGATGGGGATAATATTATTATCTATTACAAAGACGACAATTCGGTCGTTAAGAAAGAAACGATTTCGTCAATACTTTTATCTCAAAATTAAAAATAAAAAAATAATTAAATTTAAATTTTTAATCATTTTTATTTGATTTATTTCTGAGATTATATTAAAATGATAATTAGTAAAATGCTATGATTAACTTCACGGCAATATTAAATAAAAAAGGAAGAAAAATTATGTCAGAATTCGAAGAATATCAAAATGATGTTGTTACTGGTGTTCAAGAGCAAGCTCCAGTAGCTCAAGCAGAGCCACAAGTTCCACAAGGCGATTACACAAGAATTATTGGTCTTGACGTGGCTAACTCAACTCTCAAAATTTGGACTGATGAGTTGAATTTGAAATATGTTAATACAATTAGACAAATCAACGATGCAGGTCTTGTTTACTCATTCAAAACAGACTATCAAATGTATGTTTACGACAAGGCTGTATATGAAGTTGGTGTTGTTTCTGCTGCAGGTTCAGGCGGTAGGGGTATTTCTCGTTATGGTTCAGAACAATACAAAATTGAAGCTTTGATTGGTATCGCAGCATGTTTAAAAGAACTTCCAAATCTTTCAAACCATGAAGTTTTGAGAGTTGTTACTGGTGTTCCAAGCAGTTTGGCTAAAAACCAAAAAATCATTGCTCAAATCAAACAAATGCTTACTGGTGTTCACGAAGTGAAATCTGTAACATGGGAAGATGTTAAACCTATCACATTTGAAATCAGAGAAGTTATTGTCGTTCCACAACCACTTGGAACTATGTATGATTATGTTTATGATCCAAAAGCTGATGCTCTCAATGAAAAGCTTTTAGACCAAAGAGCTATCGTTATTGATATTGGTTGGGGAACAACCGATATTGCTATTCTTGAAACAGCACGTGTTCGTTCAACATTTAGTTTTGATATCGGAACTTCTGACTATATATCAGACCTTCAAGAAGATGTTAACAGCAATGTTCCTGAAGCAAGCATTTTCTCGCTTTCTCCACACGAACTTGATTTGAGTCTACTTGAATCACCTGTTGTTGAAACACCTTTTGGTCAATATGATTTATCTGCTTATGTTGAAAAACACTCTAAAAATCAAGCAAAACGTGTTTACCAAGAAGTTATGGGCTTAGGTCTCGAATTTAACAAATTCTATAAGATTATTCTTACTGGTGGTGGCTCACTTCTATATGAAAAATATTTAAGAGAGTTCTTCAATGACCCAAGACTTGTTATCCAAAGCAATGCTGTTATGGCCAACTGCCGTGGATTCTGGCTACTTGGAAACTATTAATATTTAAGAGGACGGGGTTATGACAATTAACGAATTAGATCAAGGTATCAGAAACTTAATAGCTTCACAACCAATGGTCTCAGCTGGCGTTAATGGCGAAGTAATCAATGGTATAAATTCGCTTATTGATGCTTATAGAAACCTTTGTTTCAGAGTTCAGTCATATCCTTGTCAAGATGTGCTGAAGTTTGGAATTTCAAACGAGATAACAAAAATCGAAGCGACATTCACTGGCCTTGCACTTCAAGTTCTTCAGGAAAGGGGTATCAACTTAATGCTTTATATTCCAAGAACGGGTGCTCAATACAATCCAATGAATAATGGATATGGTATGATTAATACATCTATTGACCCTAACATTATGGCTGGTCAAATGATGTATACAGCTCCAAACAATGGTGCACAAATTATGCCAATGCCAAATGCTATGGCTGGTTATGGTGGTTCTATGCCACAAGCATACCCACAAATGCAACCAACAATGGCTGGACTTGGAACACCAAATTACAATGCTCCAAGACAGACTAGACATAGCACAGCTCCAACCTTTCCAGGTTACACTCCAACTGAAAGACCTGTTAAAATTGCTCCAGCAAATACAAGTGAACAGTTGAAAACACGAGTTGCTCAAACAAAAATAAAACCTGAGCCAAAAGCTGTTTCAAGTGCAGTTGGATTAAATAAGACAATTCCAGTTGCAGAGCCCGCACCTGCATTTGATTCAAATATGCAACCTGAAAGTCAGGTTGGTGCTCCAAGTAAATCACAAGGCCGTGATTACTTAATGGAATTATTGAAAAAATAATTCATAAGTAAATAAAAATTCAATCCTTAAGACATACTAGTCTTGAGGATTTTTTATGAAGAAAACATTAGTTGAAAAGCTAAAAGCAAGGTATACAAATGAATCGCAAATTAAAAATATAACATTAAAAGTTGAAAATAACGACATTACATGTTTCTATATTGAAAGTATAGTTGATAAAACGTTGTTTGCTAGTTCCATTCTTTCTCCGTTGCAAAAATATATAAAACAGGCAACGAAAAACGAATGTAAAAATTTATTTGAGAAACTTAAAACAGATGTTTTTAGTATGTTTTCGATTGAAGAAAATAATAATCCGACAAAGCTTTTAAGTGGAATTTTATGTGGTTCGGTTGTAGTTGTGTTAAACGACAAAGGAATGGAAATTCCGCTTTATGATGTTGACAAACGTGGAATTTCTGAGCCACCAACATCAAGGGTTATCAAAGGCCCAAGAGAAGGCTTTGTTGAAGATATTTACACAAATATTGGACTTGTTAGAAAGCGATTAAAGACTCCAAATCTGCAACTAACAGAATTAATAGTAGGAAAACAAACCCAAACCAGTGTGATGGTTTTGCATTTGAAAGGTATTGCAAGAAAAGATGTGCTTGATAGAATTATTGAAAAAATCAAAGCAATCGACATTGATGGCATTATTGATTCATACTACATTGAGTCATTTTTGGAAGATGGAAGAATAAAGTTTTTTAAACGTGTTGGTTCAACCGAAAAACCTGATATACTCACAGCAAAACTATTGGAAGGAAGGATTGCTATTTTAGTTGATGGTTCTCCGATTGTCTTAACCTTGCCTTTTGTGCTATTTGAAGATTTACAATCCAGTCAGGATTACTACACAATTCCTGCCATGGCAACAGTTGCAAGGGTTATGCGAATTTTTGGGCTTGTGCTTGCTGTTATTGCTCCAGGTGTTTATGTTGCACTTCAAAGCTACAACTATCGAATACTTCCCATAAATTTTCTAATTTCAATTTTATCGAGTATAGAAGGTTTGTCTATTCCGCCTTTAGTTGAGATTTTGGTTGTATTATTTTTATTTGAGATAATAACAGAAGCAAGTCTGCAAATGCCAAATAGCTTAGCAATGGCATTATCGATAATAGGAGCACTAGCACTTGGAAATACTGCGGTTGATGCGGGTATAATTTCTCCGCCTTCAATAGTTGTTGTTGCAATTTCTAGTGTTGCTCTATACATTATTCCTGATGAAATCTCAGAAAACCGTTTGCTTAGAATAGTGTTCACAATGCTTGGCGGTATCGTTGGGCTTTATGGAATCGTGACTTGTTTTGTGATTTTGGTTTGTTATATGACATCTATAAAAAGTTATGGAGTGCCATACTTTGCACCATATGCACCAGATATAAAAAGTGATAAAAAAGATGCATTTATCAAAAATGATGTTCAAGACATGTCAACTCGCCCTAAATTGTTTGTTGGTAATAACAAAATCAGACAAAAGTCAAGGGGGAAACAAAAATGAGTTCAAGACAATTTTATATAACCTTCGCTTTTTGTGTTATAACGATGAAAATGCAAAAGTTGCCATGTTTGGTTATTGGAGAGCTTGGTAAAGATGCGTGGCTGATGTTTTTGATTTATGCAATTATTAATGTAATTGGTATAATTTTGGTATTTGGAATTTTTAGGCGAGTTGATATTAAAAATGTATTAAAATCTTCTAATAATAAAAATTTTAACATTTTAAGATTTATTTTAATGTCAATTACAACTCTTTATTTTTTGGTTCAGGCTATTTTGATGTATGAGCACATTCATGATTTGTTTGCAAATACTTTGTTTGATAATTTATCATGGTCATTTTTTAGTTTGTTTCTACTTTTTGCGGTTTTCTTTTTAGCACATCGTGGCATTGAAAACACCGCTTTAAACTTTGAACTATACACTTGGATATTTGTGGTTTCTTTTGTTATACTAACCGCTCTTGGGGTTAGTCAGTCTGATTTTTCAGTTATTTTGCCCCTTGAAACAATTAATTTCAAACAAACATTTTCTTGCCTAAAGCAATTTTCTTGTTGGTTTGGAGATTTCTTCTTGTTTGCATATTTGTTAGTGAAAACTAAAGATGCCAAATTATCAAAAACACTATTTGTTTACCTTTTGTCAATTTTGTTTATGACTTTTATGGTTGTTATATTTATCGGGATTTACGACAAAACAGCACCATTAGCACCAGGACTTATTAGTGTTTTGTCTGAACAATCACTTCTAGATTTATCTCTTGGAAGAATAGATTGGTTTTTGATTTTGTTTACTGAAATAGGTGCGATTTTGGCTTGCTCGGTTAACTTGTATTTTGCGGGGTTTTGTTTGCATGTTGCAATTCCTAAAGCTAGACCTATTTATTTAAAAATATTTAATGCTGTAATTTTATATGTTTTAGATGTGTTTTTCTTGGTTGATTTAAATAAAAAGATTATGTTTTTCTGTGGAATAATGAGTGATTTTGCGGTTTTTGTGGTGGGTATTACTTTGGTATCTTTGATTTTAATCGTATTTAGTGGAAAATATAAAAAAGAATTAAGAAATAAAATGTTAAGTTCCAAAAATCCAAAATTGAACAATTCCAAAAAAGTTAAACGCACGATATATGAAGGCGGTGAAAATGAAACAATTTTTTAAAAAACATATTGGAATTGCGGTTTTGCTTATTATTGTTTTGGCTTTTCCTGTTAGCTTATCAACCCAAGCTAGACTAAATATGAGAATAATTGTGACAGGACTTGCCATAGATAAAAATGATTCAGGTTACGAAGTCACAGCTCAGGTAGTAAAAACCAAACCCAGTGCAGGTTCAAGTGAAGAAGGTGCAAGTATCGAGTTCATTTCAGAGCAGGGCGAAACTATTGTTTCGGCAATATCCAAATTATCTTACAAATCCGGAAAGGTTGCGGGGTTTTCGCACACAAACTTCATTCTTTTAGGCAAAGAAATGCAAGATGAAAACTTAAAGAAATCGTTAAATTATTTTTTGAGAGATACAACTATAAAAGATAGCGTTCTTTTACTATTTGCAAAAGACCAAGCGAAAGAAGAAATTCAAAAAACTAAAGATTTGGGTCTATCTGTTGGTTTGGGTCTTCAAAAAGTATTTATTTACAAAGAAAAAGAAAGTGACGGAACAATGACGAGTTTGTTATCTTTTATAAATAACAGTTTAAATAATTCAAAGACTGCAACTATTAGTGTTTTGTCTCTTGGTTCAGGAACGGAGTCGGAAGAAAAAAGTGCAAGTAATTCTTCTCAAACCACGAAATCCAATAACGAAGAACAAAACCAAAACAATTCTAATGGTCAAGATTCCAAAGAAAAACAAACAAGCGAAGATAACGCCACTGGACAAAGTTCAAACTCGGAAAGTTCAGGTGGTGGCGAATCGCAGAGTGATGAAGGTAAACAAGATTCAGGTTCAACCCTATACTTTGAATCAATGACACCAATTCATTGTTTTGTTGATGGAAAGTTTGCTGGAAAACTAGAATCTGAAGACGAAATAATGGGGTATATGCTTGCAAAAGATAAGTGTCACTCAGAAGATATAAGTTTGGAAGATTTGGAATTTGGCAACCTAAAAAAGGCTAAGGCTGGCATAGAAATTAAGTATAAATTTAACAAAAAGAAAGTAAGGTTCGAAGGTGACCAGCCATGTTTGGATATAATTGTGAATATCGTAAATTCAAGCATAAAAGAAATACAAAATGACGAGTTTTTGCCTGAATTATCAAATGACGAGTTTGAATATATTAAAGAAGAATTAAAAAAAGCTATTGCACAAAAAATTGCAATAGCCTTTGAGAAGTCAAAGTTTTTTGGTTCGGATATCTTTGAAGCATTTGATATAGCCTACAAATTTCATTATAAAAAAGTAAAAAACAAGTTCGAAGATATGCCTAGTTTTATTGAGCAACTAAAATTAAATGTTAATGTTAATGTTTCAAGACTCGAGTACTAATTAAATAAAAACTTAGATTTTGCTCAAAAAGAAAAGCAACCTTAATTAAGGTTGCTTTGTTTATAGTTTTACTTTATCCATTATCTTGTATAAAATATTAATTACCGTTGGAGAAGTTAATGCAAGAACTATTACAAACAAAACATCTGGAAGTGCAAGTTCGCTTATAGCCACAATATCAAAAAATCCTGGCCAGAAGAAGAAACAAACACAGCAAGCTGTAAACATTAACACAAAAAGTGTTGTGGTTAAGCCATTGAATGGTTTGCAAAGACGATACAACATTGCTAGTCCCGTGAATGTCAAAATTAAGGTTGACATTGTTGAAACTGTTGTCATGATATTATCGCCAACTAAAGTGTGATTAATTATTTGATTATAAAGATATACAGCACCAACATTAATAACAAGGGCAATCGCACCAGGCAATGCATTTTTGATAAGGTTGTAAATAAATTTACCATTAATTGGTTTGTCGTTTGGTAGGAACGCTAATATAAATGATGGGATACCAATAACAAACCATTCAAACATTAGCATTCTAGGTGTCGTGAATGGATAGGCAACACCAAAATTGCTTGCAAACGATAAACCAATAACAAGAATTGAGAATATGATAGAAAACAAAGTTTTCATAAAGAATAGCGAAGATGCTTTTTGCACGTTATTGATAACTTTTCTTCCTTCAATAACAGTGTCAGGCATGCTTGAAAAGTCTGAGTTCATCAAAACCATGTGACTTACGCTTCTAACAGCTTCATTACCACTTGCCATAGCTATTGAGCAATCTGCTTCTTTTAAAGCTAAGATATCATTTACACCATCGCCGGTCATTGCAACGGTATTACCATCATTTTTGATTGTTTTAATTAAAAGTGCTTTTTGTTCTGGAGTAACACGACCGAAAACGGTGTATTTATTTGCAGCGGCAATAACTTGTTTTTCATTCAAGCCATCAAGACTAATAAATGAATCAGTACCTTCAACCCCCACACGTTTTGCAATTTCGCTAACAGTTAACGGGTTATCGCCTGAAATAATTTTAACTTTAACACCATTATCTTTAAACCAAGTAATGGTTTTTTGAGCGTCTTCTCTGATATGGTCTTCTAGGATTATAAGAGCAATAGGTTCTCTGTCTTCAGGTAAAGTATCTTTTGAAATAGATTCTTTTGAGTGTGATAAAAGAAGTGTTCTGTAACCATCTTTTGCATATTGTTCAATCATGGTCTTCAGTTTTTCATCTTTCATGTTGGGGTTAACAAATTCAGGAGCACCCATAATATAAGTTCCATAATTATCAAATGTAACAGCTGAGAGCTTTCTTGATGATGAGAATGGAATTGTTATTATTGGTGTCATTTCTTTGTTGTAACCGAAATAGTTGATAAGTGCTTGACTTGTTTGGTTGTTATCTCCAAGAGCTGAAAGCATTGAACCCATAATTCTTTTTATGGTTTGGTCGGTTGAAGATAATTGCACACAATTAAATACTTTCATTGTGCCGTCAGTGATTGTTCCGGTTTTATCCAAACACAAAACATTAACTCTAGCAAGCATTTCAACGCAGTAAAGGTCTTGTACAAGAGCTTTTTTACGTGCGAGTTTGATTACGGATACGGTAAGTGAGATTGAACACAACAAGAACATTCCCGCAGGAATCATTCCTATTGTTGAACCAGCCGTGGTTGTTACAGCATCAACAACTGTTGCTCCAGGCTGTTTGAAACTGATGTAAAACATTAGTGCGGTTATTGGTACAATCAAAACACCAATAACTTTAATAATAACTCTAAGTGACGAAAATAACTCTGATTTTGGTTTACGATATTTTTTAGCAGAAATTGCAAGTTGTTGCAAATAGCAATTTGAGCCAACTTTTTCAACTCTAGCATGACAATGTCCAGATACAACGAAACTTCCAGCAAGTAAAGTGTCGCCAACTTTTTTCTTTATTGGTAAACTTTCGCCGGTTAGCACACTTTCATTAACTTCGATGTTTCCTTCAACAACTACACAATCTGCAACAATTTGTTTTCCGGTCGATAGCATTATGATATCATCAATAACAATTTCTTCTGAATTAATATTTGATTCCATGCCATCACGAATAACTTTAACAACTGGAGCTGTTAAAAGCGATAGTTTTTCAATCGTGTGTTTGGCTTTAAGTTCTTGGGCGATACCAATAATGATATTAATCAAAATTGTTACCATAAACAGCAAATTGTTCCAATTTTGCTTATAAATAATATTCACAACAACTAGTGCTGTTGCAACCAAGAAACATAAAATGTTAAAGAAAGAGAATACGTTTTCGCAGATGATTGAACCAACGGTTTTGTTATTTGTGTTTGGAGTTATGTTAGTTTGACCTTTTGAAATTCTTTCTTGAACTTGGTCTGAAGTTAAACCTGTTTGGTAATCTGTTTTAACACGTTTTACTCTTTTTTGAACAATAGGTTCAGGTTTTTTCTTTTTCTTGAACATTTGTCCAAAGACATCTCCCAAGGTTTGTTCACCATTTCTAGCTCTTTCTTCGGCGGCTTTTTCACGTTCTTTGACTTTTTTTGCTTTCAATGCAAGTTTTTGTTGTTTATCTTTTTCTTTTTGTTCCTGCTTTTCTTTTTTTGCGATTTGACTTTTTGATAAAGCAACTGGTTCTGCAAATTCTTCTGTTTCTTCTGTAGAAACATCATTTTGCGTTGTTTCTAATGCTTCATCAATGGCGTCATTAATTTCGTCAGATGACACATTTTTATTTACTTTTTTCGACATAGCACCCTCATTGTATTTTATATAATTAATATATTAAACAATAAAACATAAAAAGTCAATTACACATAAGATTTTATAAAAATTTTTAAAATATGTTAGAAACAATTTAAACTAGACTGTAAAGTTAAACTATTAGAAACCACTATATAATAAAATAACAAAAAGCACTTGCAAAAAAATTTGGGCTGTGTTATACTCATGATACAATTCCTTGTTTTGGGGTGTTTCCCAAAACCGAATGAGTCCAAAAGGAGGCAAAGAAATGAAAAATTACGAACTTTTATTTATTGTTGATGCAAGTATTGCTGACGAAGAAAAAGAAAAAGTTGTTAATGGTGTTTCTGAGCTTATTTCTAAACTTGGTGGAAAACCAGGCGAACCAGACAAATGGGGCGTTAGAAAATATGCTTACCCAGTTAACTACAAAAACGAAGGCTATTATTGTTTAATTAACTTTGAAGCAGAAGACACAGCTATTGCTCAAATCACAAATAAACTTAATATCAACAAACATATTGTTAGACAAATGATTGTAGCAAAATAGTTACAAATCACGGGAGAAATTTATGAATAAAGTTATTTTAGTTGGAAATTTAACAAGAGACCCAGAATTAATCACAACAACAAATGGTGTTTCACTTTGCAGATTTTCGCTTGCAGTTCAAAGAAGATTCGCTGGACAAGATGGCGAAAGAGAAGCTGATTTTATCAATATTGTTGTATGGCGTGCTCAAGCAGACAACTGCTACAAGTATCTTAAAAAAGGTAGCAAATGTGGCGTTGTTGGTTCACTTCAAACAAGAAGTTATGACGCACAAGACGGCACTAAGAGATATTCAACTGATGTAGTTGCTGATGAAGTTGAATTTTTATCAACAAAAGGTACTTCTAATTCTGAAGAAATTTCAGAACCTGCAGAAGCAGGTTCAAAGTCATCTGGCAAAAATGATGTTGTTAACAAGTTTGAGCCAATCGATGATGACAACTTACCATTCTAAAAGGAGATAATTTATGGAAAAGAAATTCAAAAAAGATGCTTCTTCTTATGATGATAAAACACCAAACAAATACAGAAAAGAAAGCAAAAAAGTTTGCGTATTCTGCGTTGAAAAAAATGAAGTTATTGATTACAAAAATGTTGCAAAACTTCGTAAATATATGACTGAAAAAGGTAAAATCATTCCTAGAAGAACAACTGGCGTTTGTGCTAAGCACCAAAGAGAGCTTACAAATGCTATCAAAAGAGCAAGAGTTATGGCTCTTTTACCATACAGAACACTGTAATTTAAATTCAAACCACTTGACTTTGAAATTGCTCAAAACGAGTGGTTTTTTTATTGCCTAAAAATATTCAATATTGACAAGAAGCTAAACTGGTGGTAAAATTAAGAAAAGATAAAAAAGGATATTATTATGGATAGAAAAGAAATAAGAAATGCAACTATAGAAGAATTAGCTCAAAGAGTCGAAGAACTTTATTGTATTATAAAATCATTTGAAGCCCATGAAGCAAAAGTTTGCAAAGAAATGGCTGAAAGCAATTATACAAATCAAAACTATGAAGTTGAGATTGATTATTGTGAATACAATAAACAAGTTTGCAGAACAGAAATAGAACGCATTAACAAAAGAATGGCTAAACTCAGAGCAAAACAAAACAAATTCAAAAAATTTGTGTTTAATAAAGACAAAACACAAACTAAAAATGAAAGTGAACAAGAAAAACTATAAATTAAACTTGGAGATAATTATGACTAGCGAACAAATAAGCAAGTTAACAAAAAAAGAAGTAGAGCAAGCACTAGCTGAATTATATGAATCTGTTGAGATTTGCAGGGGTTCGGCTCAACAAATTTCAGAGATGGTTGCCAACGGCGAAATATCAGAAGAAAGATATTTGTGTGCCATGGACTATTACGCACCTATGCTAGATGAAATCAACAGAGAAGTATTAAAGTTAAACAAACGTCTTGAGTTTTTAGCAGAACAAAAAACTTGCTCAACTAAACAACCTAAGGCATAACCTTTAGTGGGATAAAAAGCAAGTTGTGTTCATTTGACTTTAAGTATTTTCAAGATTATACTAATGTTATAAAAATGGTTGGTGAAAAATGGCGGAAGTAAGGCAAACTAAAAAAGAAAAAAGAGAACAAGAAATAAAAAAAGCTTTCGAAAGCGGTGGCAGAATTTTGCCTAACAATTTCGAAGCAGAACAAGCGGTTTTGGGTTGTGCGTTGATTGATTCAGAAATTTGCTTAAATATTGTTGGCAAACTTGAAGAATCTGATTTTTACAACGAAACACACCGTCAAATTTTCCATGCAATCAAAGACTTGCAAAAAGATTCAATTAATGTCGACTTTGTAACTGTTTCAGATTATCTAGACAGAAAGGGATTAATTAATAGTGTTGGCGGAATGGCATACATCACAACTTTAACAAACGTTGTGCCATCTGCGGCAGGTTATACCCACTATGTTGAAATTGTAAGAAAAAATTCAGTTTTAAGACAAATAATCATTACCTGTGGCGACACAATCACAAAAGCTTACGACAAAGACACCGATGAAAGCATTCTCGGAGCAACCGAAAAAGCTCTTTATGAAATTGCTGAACGTGACCAAACAGGGGCATTAGAGAGAATTGAATTTCCACTTGAAAAAGTAATCAATCGTATTGAAGAAATCCACAAAGATGGCGGTGCAACCCGTGGTTTAAAAACAGGATTTTATCAAATAGACAAAGCAACCAATGGTTTGCAAAAATCGGATTTGGTTATCATTGCAGCTCGTCCGGGTGTTGGTAAAACATCTCTTGCGATGAACATTGTTTCAAATGCTGCACTTGAATCCAAAGCAAAATGTGCAGTATTTTCTCTTGAAATGGGCAGAGAACAACTTGCACAAAGAATGCTTTTTTCAGTAGCCAATGTTTCAATGGCAAAAGCCCTTCGTGGCGAACTTAATGAAAATGATTGGGCTAAGATTTGGAAAGCTGAAAAGAAGCTAAAAGAAACAGATATTTTTATTGATGATAATGCAATGAACACACCAGCACAAGTTCTTGCTAAATGCAGAAAACTTAAACGTGAAAAAGGGCTTGATTTAATTGCAATCGACTATTTAGGATTGATGAAAAGTGATGAAAAAACCGACAATCGTCAAAACGAAGTTGCAAGCATTTCTCGTCAACTAAAGATTTTGGCAAAAGAAATCAATGTTCCTGTTCTTGCACTTTGTCAGCTTAACCGTTCTGTTGAACAACGTGATAATGGCAAGCCAGGCAAGCCGGTTTTGTCCGATCTTCGTGAATCTGGTTCTATCGAACAAGATGCCGACCAAGTTTGGTTTATCCATAGAGATATGTCAGCAAAAGAAATTGCTGAAGACAAAACAGGTAACTATACAGCTGAACTTATTATTGCGAAATTCAGAAATGGTCAACCTGGTAGTGTTTATATTGGTTGGGACGGTAGCAGAACAAGTTTTTATAATTTGGAAAAAGATGCAAACGAGCAGAGTTTGGTTAATCAATATGAGTCAAATCAGGAAAAGAAAAGAGCAATAAAGAGTGGCGATATGAATCCTGAAGACTTCAAAAATGCAATAGGAAACATTATTAACGAAATGTCTGATGATGATTTATCAGGCCTTGTTCCGCCACCAGAAATGCCTGAAGAATCTGAAGTTAAGGATTTTTCAGATATCAATATTTCTGCAGATGATGAATTGTTTTAGGGAATGCTATAGAAGCATTTCCTTTTTTATAATTTTGTATTTGTTTGACAATGTTTTTTTAGGTTGTTATAATGAATATATTAGGAGAAAAGATGGCAAAAAGATTTGCAACGGTATTTTTTATAACTTTAGGTATCATGCTTGCTTGCGTGATTGTTTTTTCTATGGTTTTATTCCTTGCTCCAGGGCTTTCACTCTTTGGGTTAAAATATATTGCAACAGGAACACATATTGTTAATGAAACATGCTATATAGATGAACAAGTGCCAGGATTTTCGGGTTCAATAAGGCTTGAAGTAAGCGACATTCCTGTTCAAGTTGTATTCACTCAAAGCTATACATACCAGATTGAATATTATGACAACTATAATGGTTTAACAAACTCAAAGTTTGATGACCCAACAATAAAATATTCAAAAGATTCAGACGGAACAGCTGTTGTTAAAGTTACATCTTTTAAAAAGTTTATTTTTGAAAATCACAATTCAAAAAGATATATCAAAGTTTTAATTCCATCAACAGTTGTGGGTGCAAGCAAACAATGGCAAACCGATTTAACAATCATTTCAAAAAGTTCAAACATAACTTTTAGCGATGAAGTTGATGATAACTATGACCCATGCTTTAAGAATTTACAAATTGAAACATCTGGAAAAGTTGTATCGTCAACAATAGTTAGAACACAAAACTATTCATTAAAAACTATTAATGCAATTAATATTGGCGAAGATGAAAAAACTAATATCAATGCAACCAACTATATTTTGGAAAGTACTGGCGGTAAAATTGTTGTTGATAGAAATGTTTCAGGAAATGTCACTGCAACAACAAAAAATGCAAGAATTAAAGTTTTATCGTGCAATAACCTAACCGCAAAGTCTGGGTTTGGTGATGTTTATTCTTCAAGAGATAGTGTTGGCATGATTGTACGTGGAACTGCAAACATAACAACCACTGCGGGTGTAGTTGAAATTGACTCAATTTTGGGCGAAACCGAAAAGTCAGTTATTTCCACAAAAACAGGCAATGTCCAAATAAAAAACGTCTATGACGTAGACTTAACTACAACTCGGGGATTTGTTAGAGTTGATAGTGCTAGAAATGCTAATATTACAACAAGCTCTGGTTCAATCATTGTAAAAGAAGCAACTGAATCAGTTACTACGAAATCAAAACGTGGAAAAATAACTCTCGGCGAAGATGGAGCAATATTAAAAAATCCAAAGGTAGAAGCAACTTTTGGTGCGGTTTATGTTGAATCAGCTTCGGGTAAAGTTGACATTGCAACTCAAAAATCTAATGTAACCTTTATAAATAAAGATGCAGGGAATATAAAGATTGTTTCGGGCAAAAATTTAACAGCGAACAAACTTTCAGGTGCTGTTGATATTCAAGTTGTTGGAGATGCGGATATTAATTTTAACAGATTCACAACAAATTCTTCAATAACAGGCATAGGTGCAAATTCGTCTATAACAATCAATATGTTAAATAACGAAGCATCGACATTCTCATATAACCTTGAAGGAAATGATGCAACATTGTTCGAATACAATTCTGACGATATCGAAAATCACTACCAAATCGGCAAATCAACAAGCTTGCAAAGCCCAGCCGAATTTAAAGGTCAACCACTGTTAAAAGTCATCACTACCGGCAAACTCGTGGTTTACTACAAAAAAGCGTAACACGGTTAATTAACATAAACAAAAACTGGCGGTTTTGTGGATTGCCAGTTTTTTATTTTTCAAGTGGTTATAAATAATTATTATGGCGGAACGGGGACTGAGTCGGTTTTTTGCTAAACAATTTTGGCAGACCCTATTTACAAATACGCAAAAAAATGTTAATATATAGTAGCATAAACAAGGAAAAATTGTTGAAATTATTAGACATTTTCATTTTTAAGTGTTAAAATCAAGATAGGTTATTATATTTTGGGAGATTAAAATGAAAAGATACATTTATCCAATGGTATTGTTTACAGACGAAAATGAAACATACACAGCACTTTATCCTGACCTTAACTTGCTTGCTTCAGGTTTTTCTATAGAAGATGTTTATGCGAGAGCTAATGAATATTTGGGTTTCTATATTACTTCTTCACTTAAGTATGAAACTAAAATCGTTAGCGGTTCAACTTATTCTGAAATTCAGGCATTAAACCCAAATCGTGTTGTGCTTTTAGGTTCAACGGTTGTTGACGAAGACACGGTTGTTTTAACTGACGAAGAACAAGTTGATAAGAATTTCTTAAATGAATTTGTATTCACGGAGGAAGATGGTAATGAGTAATGAAGTTTTAAACGAAGGATTCTTTGACAGTAAAAACATTCCTATTTGTGAAAAAGTTGGCTTAACGGCTTTGCTTTTGGGTGGGACTTATGAAAAAAACGCATTGGGTTTTGATGGAAAAGACCAATCATTCTTCTCATTAGTTTGTAAGCGTGGCGGTGGTGTTACACCGGTTGCATTCACTTATGGTCACCCAGAATCAATGTCGGCAATTTCTGCACAAGCAACACTACACAGCATGGGTGTTTCAGATGAAATGTCCGCAAAAATTGTTAATAGCTCAGCTAATGACAAAGAATGTGTTGAATATTTAGCAGAACTTTATAGAAAAAATCCAAATATTGACAAAACAAAATTTGGCGAGAATTTTGAAAAATTAATTTTTCCAAAAATTCAAGCATACTTAACAGGTCCAATAAAGAGAACTGATAGTAATGTTGCTGATAATCCAAAGATTATCGATAATATCATTGATGCTTGCAAAGAAGTGAATATGAATGATAAAAAAAAACAAATGACGGAGTAAATAGCTCTGATGATAATAAATAAAACCCAAGCAGGAGAGTGTAGTGGCAAAAATCGATTTGCATAAACTTGCCTTAACTGTTGGCTTTGAAGTGGTTTGTGTTGATGACGATTACACAAACTATGAATATATGGTAACACTTCAAGATATTGAAAGTATGTCTTATGTTTTGAAGATTAAAAATGAAATTGCGTATTCAGATGTTGAAAACATTTTGCAATCAATCATTTTAGTTTTGCCAACAAGGTTAAGAAGAAAAGTTAAAAGATTAGCAAAAAAAAGAGACGAAAATAACATTGACAATATCATTGATTTGTTGTGTTTTACAATTTCGGAGTATAAAAACAAAACGAGATATAGTTTGCTCAAAGACTATAGCGAACTTGTTGGTGTAAATCTTGAAGAAAATGGCTATTATTTCAATTATAAAATGAGCAAAAAAAAATATCTTGATGCTCTTTCGTTAATAGAAAGCAAACTTGATGTTAATGATGCACTTGTGCTTGGAAAAATTAAGAAAATCGAATATAAAATTGGATATATGAAACAAAACAAAAAAGCAGGGATTTAATTCTCTGCTTTTTATTAAAGATTGATATATTATTGCTGTCTTTAAACAATACTAAAACACGACTTTTTGTTTGCTTTTAGTGTAGTAGTATTTTTGGTAAATATCGTTATAATCCTTTCTGAATTGCTCAATTTCTCCCTGTGTTGGTGTGAAATTTGGGTTATTTGTTTGAATTGAGTTTCCGTCTTTAGAATTGAATTTAGAGTTGGTAACTTCGATATATTTAAAAGATAATAGTACTTTATTGTGAACACTGTCATTAGGGTTTGAGATACTTTTATTTATCACAGCAGATCCCATAAACATTTCTTGGGAGTAGTTAACATTTAACAGAGTTAAAATAGTAGGAAGCAAATCAACGGATTCTGTAAGTTCTTGCACATTGCGAACTTCGTTATTTTCTTGTAAAAAATTGTTTGTGATGTTTGTTGAATAAATAAATGCTTCAACATTATGAGCAAATGAATATTTATCTTTGTGTAAAACTTCTTCCACGTATTTAGATTTAAAGTCGCCGAGATTGTTTGAATAAGCATCGTGGTCGCCAGTGAAAGTTATAATAGTTTTATCTAAAAGATTGTTTTCATATAAATAATTTACAATATAAGATACTGCAAACTCAGTATCCAAAACTCTTGCGAAATATTCTTTTACCACTGATTTTAATTCATCATCAAGTGAATTATATAAGTTAAACATTTCACCGCAAATGTCTGAATTTGTTACCGAGTCAATAAAATTATAGTTATTGTCTAGAAGGCTGTTTGTATCGTAACCGCCATGTGTTGTGACTGTCATGAAAAAAGTAAAGAATTTTTCATCTGTTGGAAATAAGTTAAATCTAGTTGGATTGTCTGCTAAGTAACGCATTGTTTCACTGTCAAGTGAAACGCAATTTAAATTGTCTGAATAATTGCCAATAAAGAAATCTTGCATATCTTCCAAAAAGTAAGAATTATCAAACCCGAAAGTTGGCATATTTGTATCTCTGTGATAAAATGCTTTTTTGTGACCATGAATATAATTTGTTTTATAGTCTTCTCCAAGTAATTTAGGTATAGAATAATTAAAACTGGTATAGTTTCCCGTTAATGCCTTTGCTTCTGAAATGTTTGTTAATTCATTTGATTGGTAGTTTGACAAGTTTAATCCAACTTGTTCTAAAATAATATTTTGATAAATGTTTGTACCATTAAAAACGTAAGTGTTTGACGATTCATTAAAATTGAAATCTTTTCTAGATATTACCGTTTTTCCATTTTCTTTTGAAATATTATAAAATTCAGAAATTCCAGAACTTGTTAGGTTTGCACCATTTTTCATTGCATATAGTGTTGGGGTAAGTTCCTTAGATATTCCAAAAATATCGAAGCTTTCAGCATAAATCATAATTATGTTATCGTCTTCGCATAGGCCATTTAAAATGCTTGTATAATTTTCATAATCATAAGCAAATGTTTTTATTTTCGGTTGAATGAAAGGCAACATATATCGGAAAAATGATTCCATGTAATAGCCGTAATATCCAAACTTTTGCAAGCAGGCAAAAGATGATAGATGTGAATCAAATAAAAATGCGTCGCTACAATAATAACTTTCGTCCTTGTAATTATGGTCTATTTGTTTGTGGACTACTATATTCAAACTTGAACAAACAACTAAACTTATTGTTGCTAATCCCACAGATAACCAAGAATAGAATTTTTTAATATCAACATCTTTTATTTTTATTAATATTGCTGAAACAATGTAAATTGCAAGTATTCCAATTCCAACAAAAATTAGCCAAACTGGAATTATAATCATATCCTTCACTGCACCTAGTTGGTTAATTTGTGTAAGAAACTCCCAGTTAAATATATCTCCACGACTCTTATATAGGCCAACACCTGCAAAAAGTATCGCAAATTCAAACAAAAGCATCATAATTTGTATGGTTTCTTGTGCAAGGATTGGCAAGATAAAACAAATTATACAAATTGTTAGCAAATAAATCAGGTCAACATAAAACCTTGTTGGGAAAGGCTTAAGCCCCATTAATGGGAATGTTATAACCATTAGCAAGAAACTTAAGAAGATGAAAATCCCCGATAAGATTATTTTCTTCAGTGCATATTTTTTCATATACTTCTCTCCAGTAATAGATATCAACTATAATTTAGTGCTATTTTATTTGTAAAGTCAAGTAATTTTAAGTTTTTGAAGTTGTAATTGGTGGTTATGTTACGAGATGGAATGAAATGATACAGAAAAATAAATTCAAAAATGTAAAAAATAATATACCTAAAATGTTTTGACTTTAATTTTTATTTATTCTATAATTTTGTTATGGAGAGTTTGTTATGAAAAGTGTAGCAGATTATTATAACAAGACAGCAACTGGTTGGTCTGAAGAATGGTATAAAGAAAAAAAACAGAACGAAATTTTAGGTAAGTTTTATAATTGTTTTGCTCAAGTTGGAACAAAGCACCCAAGAGTCTTGGATTTGGGTTGTGGTGCGGGATATGATTCTAAAATTTTGTCACGTATGGGAGCAAGAGTTGTGGGCCTTGATGTTAGTGAAAAACTTATAGGTATTGCGAAAAGTGAAGCTTTTAGATGTAAATTTCATGTTGGAGACATGACTGAAAGGTATAAAAGACTCGGCAAGTTTGATGCAATTTTGTGCTTGGCAACAATTATGCATGTGCCTGTACCAAAAATGAAACAGACATTTTTAAATATGGTTGAAACATTGAATAAAGGTGGTCTTGTTTTAGTTTCATCTCTTGATGGTATTGGTAAAAACTATGAAAAGAGTATGGTTCAAGTTGACGGTGAGTCTTATGATAAAGAAATCAATCGTTACAACGCATCGGAACTTTGTGCATTCGCTTATCCTAACCTTAAACTTGTTGATACTTGGAAATTTGATGATTTTAACGAAGGTTGGAGATATTACGTTTTCATGAAAGTTTAAATATAAGAATATAGAAATTAAAAGGTCCGCAAGGGCTTTTTTTAATACAAATTTTTCTTAAAAAATTCGGGAAAAGTTATTGACAGAAAACTTTATTTGATATAGAATGATAGGGCATAAAATGTTATGTTTGACATTATGTCCTTTTATCTTGCGTTCGGTGTTGTAAGATAGGGAAACTGATGCTCAAGAATTTCCTCGTAGGGTTTAGAGAAAATTCACCAAATTTACACAGGAGGTAATACTATGCCAACCATTAACCAAATTGTCCGTCATGGTAAAGGTAGAGAAGCTCAAACAACAAAAGCTAAATGCCCAGCATTGGAACAATGCCCACAAAAACGTGGTGTTTGTTTGAACGTAACAACAACTTCTCCAAAGAAGCCAAACTCTGCTATGCGTAAAATTGCTAGGGTTCGTCTTACTAATAGAATGGAAGGAACTGTTTATATTCCAGGTGAAGGACACAATTTGCAAGAACACTCAGTTGTTCTCATTCGTGGTGGCCGTGTTAAGGATTTGCCAGGTGTTCGTTATCACATCATTCGTGGCGTTCTTGATACAGCAGGTGTTCAAAATCGTAAACAAGCTAGAAGTAAATACGGTGCTAAAAAATCTAAATAATTTATGATTTAAACTAAAACTTTTATTATTATAAGGAGGAAATTTTTATGTCAAGAAGAAATAGAGCAGAAGTAAGACCTGTTGCAAATGATCCAATTTATGGTTCAACAGTCGTTACTAAAGTTATTAACCAAGTTATGCTTGATGGAAAGCGTTCTATTGCTCAAAAATGTGTTTATGGTGCCATGGAAATCGCTGGCAAAAAATTAAATGCTGAACCAATCGATATTTTCAATAAAGCACTTGAAAATATTAAACCTGTTCTTGAAGTTAAAGCACGCCGCGTTGGTGGTTCTACATACCAAGT